>DATAZN010000538.1:0-3401 GCA_036272035.1 Mycobacterium sp.
GCCGGGAACGACCGGGCAGCGGGAAGCCGACACGGTTGAAGCCACGGCCGCTCCCTGGGTGACCATCGTGTGGGACGATCCGGTCAACTTGATGAACTACGTGACATACATCTTCCAGAAGCTGTTCGGCTACAGCGAGCCGCACGCCACCAAGCTGATGCTGCAAGTCCACAACGAAGGTAAGGCCGTGGTGTCGGCGGGCAGTCGGGAATCCATGGAGGTCGACGTGACGAAGCTGCACGCGGCCGGGTTATGGGCCACCATGCAGCAGGATCACTGAGATCGAGTGCGAAAGTGGAAGCGGGTTGAGACCGCCGACGGCGCCCGATTTCGGTCCGCTCTGGACGCGCACGAGGCGGCGTTACTGAAGAATCTGGTCGCGTCGATGATCGGACTGCTCGAGGAACGCGAATCGTCTTCTCCGCAAGACGAACTCGAACAAATCACCGGCATGAAGACCGGCAACTCCGCGCCGCCGGACAACGTGACCCTGCAGCGGCTGCTGCCCGATTTCTCCAAACCGGACGACGCCGCGGCTGAGGCCACCGATAGCCTGAATGCCGCCTTGCGCAGCCTGCATGAGCCCTCGATCATCGACGCTAAACGCGTTGCGGCACAACAACTACTGGACACACTTCCGAATGACGGCGGCAAACTCGAGCTGACCGAGGAAGTGGCCAACGCCTGGATCGCGTCCGTCAACGACCTGCGCCTGGCCCTGGGCACCATGCTCGACATCCGCCCCGACGGCCCTGATCGCCTGCCCGACGACCACCCGATGGCCCCGCACCTCGACGTCTACCAGTGGCTGACGGTGCTACAGGAGTATCTGGTGCTGGCGCTGATGGGGTCGTGATGAACGCGATCACCGACGTCGCCGGCATCCTGGTCGGCGACTATCACCGGCTGGACCCGGACGCGACGATGGGTGCGGGCTGGGCGAGTGGCGTCACCGTCGTCCTGACGCCGCCCGGCACCGCCGGGGCCGTCGACGTTCGGGGCGGGGCTCCCGGCACTCGGGAAACCGATTTGCTGGACCCGGCCAACAGCGTGCGCTACGTCGACGCGGTGCTGATCGCCGGTGGCAGCGCCTACGGATTGGCCGCCGCCGACGGGGTGATGCGCTGGCTGGAGGAGCACGACCGCGGCGTGGCGATGACCGGTGGGGTCGTGCCGATCGTGCCGGGAGCGGTGATCTTCGATCTCGAGGTCGGCGCTTGGGGTAATCGGCCCACCGCCGAATTCGGCTACGCGGCCTGCCAGACGGCTGGAGCCGATGTGGCCGTCGGCACGGTCGGCGCCGGGGTAGGGGCGTGCGCGGGTGTGCTCAAAGGCGGCGTCGGGAGTGCATCGACGACGCTGCCGTCCGGGGTGACCGTCGGGGCGCTGGTCGTGGTGAACTCCGCCGGCAACGTGGTCGACCAGAGCACCGGCTTGCCGTGGCTGAGCTACCTGGTCGAGGAGCTCGGTCTGACGGCGCCGCCCGAGGTGCAAGTCGCCGCCCTCGCCGAGCTCGAACCGCCGCTGAGCTCGCTGAACACGACGATCGCGGTGGTCGCGACCGATGCCGCGCTGAGCCCGGCGGCCTGCCGGCACATCGCGAGCACTGCTCACGATGGGCTTGCTCGCAGCATCCGACCAGCGCACACCCCGGTTGACGGCGATACGGTGTTCGCGCTGGCCACCGGCGCCATCGAGGTGGCGCCACCGGCCGACGTGCCGGCTGCGTTCTCACCGGAAACCGCCCTGGCCAGCGCCGTGGGTGTGGCAGCAGCCGACTGCCTGGCGCGTGCGGTGATCGAAGCCGTGATCGCCGCCGACTCCGTGGCCGAAATACCGACCTACCGGGGCCTGTTGCCTGGCGCATTCGAGCAACGCCGGTAGCTTGGACGAAGCGGGGATTGCTGTGGAAAGGCAGCTACGGCGATGACAAACCAGACTCACACATCGGCGCGGCAGCCGAAGAAGCGTTCGCCGATGCTGGTCGGCGGAGCCACCATCATCAGCTTCGTGGCGCTGCTGTACATCGTCGAGGCGTTCGATCAGCTCAACGGGCACCGATTCGATGACAACGGCATCCGCCCGCTGGAGACCGACGGCCTGTGGGGAATTCTGTTCGCCCCGCTGTTGCACGCGAACTGGGCGCACCTGGCCGCGAACACCGGGCCAGCGCTGGTCTTGGGCTTTCTGGTGACCTTGGCCGGTCTGTCGAGATTTCTCTGGGCGACGGCAATCGTGTGGGTCGTTGGCGGGCTCGGCACCTGGCTGATCGGCAACTTGGGATCGCCCTGCGGCGAGACTGACCACATCGGCGCCTCCGGTCTGATCTTCGGCTGGCTGACCTTCCTGCTGGTGTTCGGGTTCTTCACCCGTTCGGGCTGGCAGATCGTCATCGGGCTGGTGGTGCTGGTTTTGTACGGCGGAGTTCTGTGGGGTGCCGTGCCAGTGCTCAACGTCTGCGGAGGAGTGTCCTGGCAGGGCCACCTCTGCGGCGGCATCGCCGGCGTGCTCGCCGCGTACCTGTTATCCAGACCCGAACGCGAAGCTCGCGAGCGTCGCCGCAAAGGGCCGTAACGGTCCGGTCAATAATTGAGCCGACATGAGTAAGGCACTGGCGCCCATCGGGGTGTTCGACTCCGGCGTGGGCGGGTTGACAGTCGCGCGCGCGATCATCGACCAGTTGCCCGATGAGGACATCGTCTATGTCGGCGACACGGGCAACGGCCCCTACGGTCCGCTCACCATTCCCGAGATCCGCGCGCATGCCCTGGCCATCGGTGACGACCTCGTCGACCGCGGCGTGAAGGCGCTGGTGATCGCCTGCAACTCGGCGTCGTCGGCCTGCCTGCACGATGCCCGCGAACGCTACGGCGTGCCGGTGGTCGAGGTGATCCTGCCCGCGGTCCGCCGGGCCGTTGCCACCACTCGTAACGGTCGCATCGGCGTGATCGGTACCCAGGCTACGGTCGCCTCCGGTGCTTACCAGGACGCCTTCGCCGCCGCCCGCGACACCGAGATCACCGCGGTGGCCTGTCCGCGGTTCGTCGACTTCGTCGAGCGCGGCATCACCAGCGGCCGTCAGGTGCTCGGCTTGGCCGAGGGTTACCTCGAGCCGCTTCAGCGCGCTGACGTAGACACGCTTGTGCTCGGCTGTACTCACTACCCATTGCTGTCCGGGCTGATCCAGTTGGCGATGGGCGATACCGTCACGCTGGTCTCCAGCGCGGAGGAGACGGCGAAGGAACTGCTTCGGGTGCTGTCCGAGCGCGATCTGTTGCGACCGCATGACGCCCCGCCCGCCACCCGGGTGTTCGAAGCCACCGGCGATCCCGAGGCATTCACCAAACTTGCGGCTCGATTCCTGGGCCCAGCGGTCACCGGCGTTGAACCCGTTCGTCACA
>DATAZN010000539.1:0-18780 GCA_036272035.1 Mycobacterium sp.
CGGGCCGACAGGCTGATCTGCCGACGGCGATAACGCAGCAGCCCCAGTACCAGGACGGCGATGACAATCAGTGCGGCGGCGATCGCGATCGCGATCCACAGACCTTGCGGCAACGTGCTCCTCGCTTAGGTAGTCGTGACCAGCTGGTTGACCTGCTGGCCGCGCATGCGTTGAGAGATCACCGCGGTGATCCCGTCGTCGCGCATCGTCACACCGTAGAGCGAGTCGGCGACTTCCATGGTCGGCTTCTGGTGCGTGATCACGATCAGCTGCGACTTGGCCCGCAGCAGCTCGAAGAGGCCGATCAGCCGCCGCAGGTTGGTGTCGTCGAGCGCGGCCTCGACCTCGTCCATGATGTAGAACGGCGACGGCCGGGCCCGGAAGATGGCGACGAGCATCGCCACCGCGGTCAGCGCCTTCTCCCCTCCGGACAGCAGCGATAGCCGTTTGACCTTCTTGCCGGGTGGACGGGCCTCGACCTCGATCCCGGTGGTGAGCATGTCGTCGGGGTTTGTCAGCAGCAGACGGCCCTCGCCGCCGGGGAACAGCGCGGCGAAAACCCCTTGGAATTCCCGCTCCACATCGGCGTAGGCCTCGGCGAACACCTGCAGGATGCGGGCGTCGACATCCGCCACGACGTCGAGCAGATCTTTGCGCGCGCCCTTGACGTCCTCGAGTTGGGTGGACAGGAAGTTGTAGCGCTCTTCCAGCGCGGCGAACTCCTCCAGCGCCAACGGGTTGACCCGGCCCAACTCGGCCAGCTCTCGTTCGGCGCGTTTGGCGCGACGTTCCTGGGTGGGCCGGTCGAACGGCAGCGGGGCCGGCGCCGTCACCTGCTCGCCGCGCTCGCGGGCCTGCTCGTATTCGGCCATCTCCAGCTCGGTCGGCGGCAGCGACACCTGCGGGCCGTATTCGGCGACCAGCACCTCGGGCGCCATGCCGAATTGTTCGAGCACCATTTGCTCGAGCTGCTCGATGCGCAGCGCCGCTTGCGCTTTGGCCACCTCGTCACGGTGTAGCGATTCAGTCAGCATGCCGATCCGGGTGCCCAGCGTGTTGACCTCGTCGCGGACCGCGGCCATTGCCACTGACCGCTGCTGGCGCTCGGCGGACAGCACGTCGCGGTGTTGCGACGCGGCCCCGACCACCTGAGCCAGCCGGGCGGCCAGCTGCCGTCCGGCCTCGGCAACTGCGGCGGCCACTGCGGCCGCGTGCTGACGCGCGGCACGGGCCTGCTGCGCCCGCACCCTCGCCTCCCGCTCCGCGGCGGCGGCACGGCGCAACGAATCCGCCTTTCCGCGAACGGCATTGGCGCGTTCTTCGGCGGTCCGCACCGCCAATCGGGCTTCCACCTCGACACCGCGGGCGGCCTCAGCGGCGGCCGCGATCTGGTGGCGCGCCTCCCCTGGACTGGCCTCGGCCGTGGCGTGTTGGGTTTGTTCGACGTTGCTCAGCCGGGTCTCGAGTTCGCCGAGTTCACCGAGGGTCTCAGCACGCCCGGTCTCCAACTCCTCGCGTTGGCGCATCAGCCTGCGCCACTCCTCGTCGGCGGCGCGGGCGTCCAGACCAAGTCGCCCAAGCTGCTCGTAGATCGCCGAGATGGCCGCGTCGGATTCGTTGAGCGCAGCCAAAGCCTGCTCGGCGGAGTCCTGGCGAGCGGCCTGCTCGCTCATCGCCCCGGACAACGCCGCGACGAGCTCGTTGGTTTGCGTCTCCGCTGCGGTGAGTTCGGCACGCGCCTTGGCGATTTCGGAGGTGATCTCCAGCGTGGAGGGTTTGCGGTCCGAACCGCCGCTGACCCAGCCGGCCCCGACCAGATCGCCGTCGCGGGTGACCGCCCGCAATCGCGGCTGCGCCGCAACGAGGTTCATCGCCTCACTCAGCCCGCCGACCACAGCGACGCCGGAAAGCATGGCCTCCAGCGCGCCGCGCAACCGGGTCGGCACCTCGACGATGTCCAGCGCCCAGCGCGCGCCGTCGGGCAGCGCGCCCGCCGGCGCCGGATCGTGTGCGGGCCAGTCGCCCAGCACGATGGCCGCCCGGCCGCCGTCGGCCTGTTTCAGCGCGCTCACCGCATCTGCCGCAGCGGTGAAGTTGTCGGCGGCCAGCGCGTCGGCGGCTGCGCCGAGCACCACGGCCAGCGCCGCCTCAAAACCCGACTGCACTTTAACGAGCTTCGCGACCGAGCCGAAAATGCCCGAGCTACTTCGATTTTGAGTTAGCCAGGCGGCGCCGTCTTTGCGCTCCAGGCCCACCGACAACGCGTCGATGCGGGCCCGCAGGGAAGCCACTTGACGTTCGGCGCCGCGCTCCGCGGATTGCAGTTCGGCGACCCGCTCGTCGGCCAGCCGCAACGCGGCGATCGTGCGGTCGTGATGCTCGTCGAGTCCGACCTCGCCTTGGTCGAGCTCACCGACCCGGCCCTGCACGGTTTCGAACTCGGCCTTGGCCTGCTGGGCACGCGCAACGGCTTCCTCGATGCGCTCCGACAGCTTGGCCACGCCGTCGTCGATCGACTCCACCCGCGCCCGCATGGTCTCCACCTGGCCGGCCAGTCGAGCCAAGCCCTCGCGGCGGTCGGCCTCGGCCTGCACCGCCGCCAAGTGGGCCTGTTCGGCTTCGGTGGCGGCTCGTTCGCGGTCGGCAAGCTCCGCACGGGCCAAGTCAAGCCGGGTGAGGGTAGCAGCCAGCTCGCCGACCAGCTGCTGCTCGGCGGCGGCCACCTCGGCGGCCTCGGCCTCTAATTCGTCCGGGTCGGGGCCACCGGTCGACGTGGTCTCGACATCCAGATGCTGCGCACGCTCGCTCGCGATGCGCACGGTCGCTCCGACCCGTTCGGCCAAGGCGGACAACCGAAACCAGGTCTGCTGGGCGGATTCCGCGCGCTCGGACAACGCCGTCAACGCCATCTCGTGGGCGGCCAGCTCCTCGGACGCCACCGTCATCCGGGCCGAGGCTTCGTCATGCTCGCGACGCAACGTCGCCTCAGCCTGGTTGGTGTTGTTGAGCTCGCCCTGGCGAGTGACCACGTCGTCGGCCGCCAGCCGCAGCCGGGCATCACGCAGATCGGCCTGAATGGTTTGGGCCCGCCGGGCCACTTCAGCTTGGCGACCAAGCGGTTTGAGCTGGCGGCGCAGCTCAGTGGTCAGGTCGGTCAACCGGGCCAGGTTCGCCGACATCGACTCGAGTTTGCGGACGGCTTTTTCCTTACGCTTGCGGTGTTTGAGCACACCGGCGGCTTCCTCGATGAACGCCCGACGATCTTCGGGCCGGGATTCCAGGATTTCGTTGAGCTTGCCCTGCCCTACGATTACATGCATTTCGCGCCCGATGCCGGAGTCGCTCAGTAGCTCCTGGACATCCATCAAACGGCAAGTGCTGCCGTTGATTTCGTACTCGCTCGCTCCGTCGCGGAACATCCGTCGGGTGATCGACACCTCGGAGTATTCGATCGGCAACGCGTTGTCGGAGTTGTCGATGGTGACGGTGACCTCGGCGCGTCCCAGCGGAGCGCGAGAGGAGGTGCCTGCGAAGATGACGTCTTCCATCTTGCCGCCGCGCAGTGTCTTGGCACCCTGCTCCCCCATCACCCAGGCCAGCGCGTCGACGACGTTGGACTTGCCGGACCCGTTAGGGCCGACCACTGCGGTGATGCCGGGCTCAAACCGCAGAGTCGTCGGCGAGGCGAAGGACTTGAAGCCCTTCAGCGTCAGGCTCTTGAGGTACACGGCGAGCCAGACTACCGCTCGGTGAAGCCGCTGATGGCTTCGCCGCGCGGCGACCAGTCGACCGTAACTGTGTCGACGTGGCCTGGTGTTTTTCCGCCCTGCAACTCCAGTAACAGCCGTTCACAGGCGTCACGCGAACCCTGCGCGACCACCAGCACCCGGCCATCGGGACGGTTGGCGGCGTAGCCGGTCAGGCCCAACTCCAGCGCCCGCGAGCGGGTCCACCATCGGAAGCCGACGCCTTGCACCCCGCCATGCACCCATGCGGTGAGCCGGACGTCAACGTCTGACATCGACGACCTGGAAGTTGACTTTCGTTCCCGATTTCAGCGTTCGCCCTACCGTGCACACCTGGTCGATGGCGCGCTGGACGACGGTGAGGACGCGCGCCTTCTCAGCGTCATCCAAACCCGACAGGTCGACTTCGAGCGCCTCCTCAAGCAGCGGGTAGACCTCCTGCTCACGGTCGGCGTCCCCGGACACCCGAACCGTCGCCCGGTAGTCGTCGCCGAGCCGGCGGGCCAACGGCGAGTCGCTGGACATCCCGCTGCAGGCGGCGAGCGCGATCTTCATCAGCTCGCCCGGCGTGAACACCCCATCGACGTCTTCGGATCCGACGAGCACCTCCGCGCCCCGCGAGCTATGGCCGGTGTAACGGCGCACTCCGGTGCGCTCAACCCACAGTTCCGTCATGGGTTTCTTTCTACCGTGCGTGACCGGCGCCGATTGCGGCGCGCGGTCCCTGTCAGTCGCGCAGCGTGCGTCCCTGAGCGTCGCGGACGTTGCCCGTCAGCATCATGATTGCGTCAATGAACGGCCAAATCCCGCCAATACCGAAGGTAAGCAAGGTCACCGCGATCTGGGCAAGACCGATACCGGTATAGCCGAGATAGAACCGACCGACACCGAATCCACCCAGGAACAGCTCGAGCAGTCCAGCCGTGAGCTTGCTCTTGTCTGACAAGGGCTGACCGTGGACGTCCACATTTGGTCCGTAGGACGCATACGGCATTCCTGGTTGGCCGCTGGTCGGATACGGCGTCTGCCAACCGGGATACCCGCCCCGGTGGGGCGGATACGGGCCCGGCGGCGTTGGCGGATACTCAAAAGGGCGGGGTTGTTCTGGCTCGGTCATGAGCCTGATGATGACGCAACATGCGCACGTGAGTCTTGCGGTCGCAACACTTTGCCGCTCGAACGCCTCAACTCGGCAGGTCAGCTCCGCGGCCGCGGCTGACACCGGGGGCAATAGAACGACGACCGGTTCATGAACTTCTCCCGGCGGATGACCGCGCCGCAACGCTTGCACGGCTTCCCCTCGCGGCCATAGACATTCAGCGAACGGTCGAAGTAGCCGGACTGGCCGTTGACGTTGACGTACAGCGAGTCGAACGACGTGCCACCCTGCGCCAGCGCGTCGCGCATCACCTCTGCTGCGGCTTCCAGCACCGACGTCAGTTGCTTGCGGGTCAGCGCCTCGGCCAGCCGCGCGCCGTTGACTTTCGCCCGCCACAGCGCCTCGTCGGCATAGATGTTGCCGATTCCCGACACCACGGTCTGGTCGAGCAGCTGGCGTTTGATCTCAGAGTGCTTGCGCCGCAACAGCTTCACCACCGCGTCGATGTCGAAGAGCGGATCCAGCGGATCGCGTGCCACGTGTGCGACAGGCACCGGAACCACGCTGCCGTCGACGGTGACCAGGTCGGCCAACAGCCAGCCGCCGAACGTCCGCTGGTCGACGAAGCTCAGCGCGGTACCGTCGTCGAGGAGCGCGGCGATGCGCAGATGGCCGGCGTTGGGGACGTCTCCGAGCAGCATCTGTCCGCTCATGCCGAGGTGCACGACGAGAGCTTGGTCGACGCCGCTCGGCCCGTCCAGGGTGAGCCACAGATACTTGCCGCGTCGGTCGCTGCCGGTGATCCGGGCGTCCAGCAGTCGCGCGGTCAGGTCGGCAGGGCCGGCCTCGTGGCGGCGGACGGCGCGGGGGTGGTGCACTCGCACGGCGGTGATGGTCTTGCCCACTACGTGGGCCTGCAATCCGCGCCGCACCACCTCGACCTCGGGTAGTTCGGGCATCTAGCCGGCGGTTTCCCCGGGTACGGCACCGTCGAGCTGGTCCAGCGCTTGGCACGCCATTTCGGCGGCCTTCTGCTCGGCTTCTTTCTTGGTCCGACCGATTCCGGACCCATAGCCGGTCTCCATCACAACGACCACCGCGGTGAATTCCCGCTGATGATCGGGACCGGTCGAGGTGACCTGATAGGACACCGCGCCGAGGCCGCGGGTGGCGGCCAATTCCTGCAGGCTCGTCTTCCAATCCAAAAGGCCACCAGCGTTCAGCAGTTCACTGAACAAGCGCAGAATCACCTTCCGGGCGGCTTCGATGCCGTGGTGCAGATAGATCGCGCCGAGCAGCGACTCCAGGCTGTCCGCGAGGATGCTGGATTTATCGCTCCCGCCAGATTTCAGCTCGCCGCGCCCCAGTAGCAGGTGCGCGCCGAGCCCGTCATCGGTCAGCGAACGCGCAACCTCGGCCAGCGCCTGCGTATTGACCACGCCAGCACGCATTTTCGCCAGATCGCTCTCCGGGCGCTCGGGGTGCCGGTGGAACAGTTCGTCTGTCACGATCAGACCCAGCACGGCGTCACCCAGAAATTCCAGGCGTTCGTTGGTCGGCAGTCCGCCGTGTTCATAGGCGTAGCTGCGGTGGGTCAGCGCCAACGTCAGCAACTGCTCGGGCAGATCGACCTCAAGGGCGTCAAGCAGATCAGTCATTGCCGGCGCCGCCTTTGTCGGAGCCCAGCATCGTCGTGAGTTTGGCCCAGCGCGGGTCGATTTCGTCGTGGTGATGGTCGGGTTCGGCGGTCGCCAGCGCGACACCACACGTGGGGCACAGCCCCGGGCAGTTGGTTCGGCACACCGGCGAGAACGGTAACTCCAGGCCAACCGCGTTTACGATCGGCTGTCGCAGGTCGACGAAGTCGTTGACGACCCGGCCGACCTCGTCCTCCTCCGTGGTCGCTTCAGTGAGGCTGTCCGGATAGGCGAATAGCTCGGTCAAATCGACGTCAATGCGCTCGGTGAACGGCGTCAAGCAGCGTGAACATTCACCCGTGATCGGTGCCGACATTGTCCCGCTGACCAGGACGCCTTCCGACACCGACTCGACGCGAAGGTCGAGGTCCAGGGGTGCGCCGGGTGCGATTCCGATCAATTCCAGACCGATTCGCGCAGGGCTGGCCACCGTGTCGTGCATGGCAAACATCGATCCCGGGCGTCGTCCCAACCGTGCGATGTTGACGACGAGCGGCGAACCCGGGTCCGGATGTGCCGAGTGGTGGTGCTTCCGGGCCATGTCCGCAATTCTACGGGCGGGCTACCAGCCGCCTCGCCCGCTGGTAGGAGTGCTACCGCTGTGCGTAGTCGTGTACGCCGGCCGCCGTGCGCAGTTGATGGCGGCCACGGTTGACCGAGCGCAGGGTGGTGTTGAGGTGTTCCTCGAACTCCGCGAGCTTGCTGTCGACATAGATGTCACATTCGCCGCGCAGCCGGTCAGCCTCCACGTGGGCGGCGTCGATCAGCCGGGCCGACTCGGCGTTTGCCGACTGCACGACTTCGGTCTGCGACACCAAGCGCTGCTGTTCCTTGATGCCCTCTTGAACGGCATTCTCGTAGGAGATGTTGCCGTTCTCGACGAGCCGGTCGGCTTCGGACTTGGCCCGGCCGGTGGCGGCCTCGAAGTCGCGTTTCGCCGCCGCGGCTATGCGAGTCGACTCCTCGCGCGCCTCGCCAACCATCCGTTCGCTGTGCTGACGTGCCTCCCCGACCATCCGGTCGGCCTGCGCCTTGGCGTCGGCCAGGATCCGGTCGGCCTCCGAGCGGGCGTGATTGAGCAGTGCATCTGACTCGTTGGTCGCCGAGGACATCACGGAGTCCGCGTGCGTCTTGGCTTCGTGCAGCAGCGAGTCGCGGGCGTCCAGCACATCCTGGGCGTCGTCGAGCTCGCCGGGAATCGCGTCCTTGATGTCGTCGACCAGTTCGAGCACGTCGCCACGAGGCACAACACAGCCCGCCGTCATCGGCACGCCGCGAGCCTCCTCGACAATGGCGCCCAGCTCGTCGAGCGCCTCAAAAACTCGGTACACGGCAACACCCTCCCGGCATCGTTGTTGTTACCAGTGTGCCTGGTGTTGCTTCTGTGACTGCGTTGCCAGGCTCGGTGTGTCGGCTTTTAGGTCGCAGAACTTAGCCGATTACCTGCACACTTGACGTAATTATGTCGGTTCGCGCGCTGCCGCGGCAACGCGGGACCGGCGCAAAAATGCAGTCCGACCCGACGGTGAACGACCTGGAATACCCCCTGGGGGTATTTCGTTGGAGGAGCAATGGCACACGAAGCGGCACATGCGGTAGAGCACGCGTTAGCGCTGTCAGGGTCGATGACCTGGGAGATCCTGTGGGCCCTGATCCTGGGTTTCACCCTGTCTGCGGTGGTGCAAGCCGTCGTACGCCGGTCGACGATCGTGGCGCTGCTCGGCGACGACCGGCCCCGCACGTTGGCGGTCGCAGCAGGCCTGGGCGCCGCGTCCTCGTCGTGCTCCTACGCCGCGGTGGCCCTGGCCCGGTCGTTGTTTCGCAAGGGCGCCAACTTCACCGCCGCCATGGCGTTCGAAATCGGCTCGACGAACCTGGTGGTGGAGTTGGGCATCATCCTGGCCCTGCTCATGGGTTGGCAGTTCACCGCGGCGGAATTCGTCGGCGGCCCACTGATGATCGTGGCACTTGCGGTGTTGTTCCGGCTGTTCGTGCGTACTCGGCTCGTCGATGCCGCTCGCCGACAGGCCGATCGTGGGTTGGCGGGCTCGATGGAAGGTCATGCCGCGATGGACATGTCGGTCCAACGCGAAGGCTCGTTTTGGCAGCGACTGCTGTCACGGGAGGGCTTTACCTCCGTCGCGCATGTGTTCGTCATGGAGTGGGCGGCGATTCTTCGCGACCTGGTGGTGGGGTTGTTGATCGCGGGCGCCATCGCTGCCTGGGTGCCCGAATCATTCTGGCAACACTTCTTTTTCGCTGATCACCCGGTGCTATCCGCGTTTTGGGGACCGATCGTGGGCCCCATCGTGGCGATCGTCTCGTTCGTCTGCTCGATCGGTAACGTACCGCTGGCCGCGGTGCTGTGGAACGGCGGCATCAGCTTTGGTGGCGTCGTCGCGTTCATCTTCGCCGACCTGCTCATCCTGCCGATCCTGAACATCTACCGTAAGTACTACGGCACCAAGATGATGCTGACGTTACTGGGCACGTTCTATGCCGCCATGGTCACGGCTGGCTACATCGTCGAATTATTGTTCGGCGCAGCAGGTCTCATCCCGTCACAGCGCAACGCCACGGTGATGGAAGCAGGCATCTCCTGGAACTACACCACCTGGCTGAACATCGCCTTCCTCGTGCTGGCAGCGGTGCTCGGCGTCCGATTCGTCAAGACGGGCGGCCTCCCGATGCTCCGCTCGATGGGCGGCTCCCCCGACGCCGAAGACGACCACTGCCAGCACAACCACTGAACGCAGATTGAGCTCGACCCCGTAATGGCAAGACGGTTTGCGCCTCACCGTGTGCGATAGCTACCCGACGGAACAGCCCCCGAATAGCAGCAGCGCCACCGTCATAAAGTGCTGCCCGCGACGCTAATTGAGCGTCAGCCCGCGCCGTCGCTCGGGGCGCACACCGAGCTGTCTTCGGGTGACGGGTTGCCGGCGCGGTAGAGCAACACTTTGAGTTGGCGCCGATCGGCGGGGCTGAGGTGCGCCAATAGGTGTTCATCGGACGACGCTACGGCCGCCTCCGCGCGCCGGAGAAGTGCGCTGCCCTTGCGGGTGAGCTGAGCCGGCAGGGCACGGCCCGAGGGCGCGGTTGCGGGGCGGGTCACCAGGCCCACCTCTTGCAGCCCTTGCAAAACCTGGTTCATCGCTTGGGCGGTCACGTGCGTGTGACGGGCGAGCTCGGCGCTGGTGCGGCCGGGATCTTCGTCCAGAATGCGCATGCAGACGAATTCGGGCAATCCGAGCCCGAGCGGACGCAACGCCTGGACCGCATGCGGGCGCAGTCGCGCCATCAACCCGCGCACCAGAAAGCCCAGCGCTTGATCCTCGAATTCACTCATCCCCACCATGCTGACATGGAAGTACAGGCCAAGTGCCGCATTGGTCGGCGCGCCGTTCGGTGCGTCAGCGTGGCGACCGAGCGACATTGGCCGGACTCTGAGATCCCGATATCAAGCTGCTTGACACGTATCTGCTGCGCGGGTATCAAGGAGCTAGATATACAAGTTGGCGGCCGGCAAGTCGGCTGGTCGCCTTAACTGAAGGAGAACAAGGATGTTCGGAGGCGGATTTTCGGGCGGTCCCGGTTGGGGCGGCCCTGGGTTTGGCGGACCGGGCTTTGGTGGCCCGGGGTTCGGCGGACCTGGATTCGGTGGACACGGCTGGGGCGGACATGGTGAATCAGGCCTTGGCGGCCCCGGTTTCGGAGGGCACTGGGGCCGACCGGGCCCCAGCGGGCATCGCAAGCGCTTGGTGGTCGGTACGGCCGCCCTGCTGCTCGACGGACCGGCGAACGCCGAGCAGATCGTGCAGCGTGTTTCTGAGGCGACCGACGGTGCGTTTGCGCCGCCGCAAGAGATCGTCGAACTTGCGATCGGGAAGTTGGCCGGTCGCGGCTTCGTGAGCGTCGATGACGGGGTGGCAACCTTGACTGAGCTGGGCACGAATGTGTTGCAGTGGAAGGGCATCAGCAGCGAGAGCATCCACGCGCGGCTGGCTCAGGCCGGCAAATTCAAGGATGTCGCCAAGATTCGTTGGGGACTCTTCGAACTCGCCGGGCTGGCGCGGACCATCCATTGGTCGGGCACCGACGCCCAGAAGGAGAAGCTCGCCGAAGCGCGGGCGAAAGTGCTGACGGCAATCACCGAGGCGAAGCAGTCGCTGCACGCCGCGCTCGCTGAGAGCTGACGTAGGTAGCCAAATCATCAGCGCGGCCGGGGTTCGCCCGGCCGCGCCGATGATTTATTGCCCCTTGGCCGAGCGTAGTTTGTCGGCCAGCCGACGGTTCACCGGATCGGGCAGCAGCTCGGACACGTCACCGCCCAGCGTCGCGACCTCTTTCGCGAGTGACGACGACACGAACGAATACCGTGGCGTGGTCGCCACGAAGAACGTGTCGACGCCGGCGACATGCTTGTTCATCTGTGCCATCTGAAGCTCGTACTCGAAGTCGGTGCCGGTGCGCAGACCCTTGACGATGGCCGCCATCCCCTGGGACCGAACGAAGTCAACCACCAAACCTTGTCCCGTCGCCACGCGCAAGTTAGCCAGATGCGTCGTTGCCTCCTCGATCATCGCGACCCGCTCGTCGATATCGAACATGCCCTTCTTGGCAGGGTTGATCAGGATCACGGCGATCACTTCGTCGAACTGAGCCGCGGCCCGTTCGAAGACATCGATGTGGCCCAATGTCACCGGATCGAAGGAACCCGGGCAGACGGCGCCGCTCATGACGCGTGCTGCCGACGATGCAGAGTCAAGCGATGAGGAGGAGCGGCACCCATGACGAACGACGGTACACGCTGACTCAGAGCCGTTCGCCCAGCTCCAATCGGGTGTCGCCGTAGACCCGCTGCTGCCAGGGCTCCCAACCGGGCGGCCAGCTCAGCGTCGGCCCGCCGGTGGCACGCTCCACCACGACCACGCTTCCCTCGCTCACCCAGCCGTGACCGACCAGCGCACTCAGCAGGGCCTCAACCTCGCTCGCTTGAACGTCGTAGGGCGGGTCGGTCAGAACAAGATCAACCGGCGCCGCGGCTCCCCCAGCAATGACTGCCGCGACCAGCCCGCGACGCAACGTCGCACCGGGTAGACCGAGTGTCGCGATGTTGCGCTCGAGCACCGTCGCCGCGCGACGGTCGGACTCGACGAACGTCGCCGCCGCCGCGCCGCGCGAAAGTGCTTCGAGGCCCAGCGCACCCGAGCCCGCGTACAGGTCGAGCACGCTGCGACCGGTCAGGTCGAGCCGCGAGGTCACGATGCTGAACAGTGATTCGCGCACGCGATCGGTCGTCGGCCGAGTTCCCCGCGGCGGGACGGCAATGCGCCGCCCCCCGGCGACACCGCCGATGATCCGCGTCAGGCGAGCACCACCAGCAGGTCTCCGCCCTCGACCTGGGCTGTGGCCGACACCGCCACCCGCTCGACGGTGGCATCGGCGGGCGCGGTGATCGGGGCTTCCATCTTCATCGCCTCGATGGTGGCGATAGTCTGGCCGGCCTTGACCTTGTCGCCGACCGAGACGCCGACAGTGACCACACCGGCGAAGGGCGCCGCGACGTGGTTCGGATTGCCCCGGTCCGCCTTCTCAGCGGCCGGAACCGCACTGGCAATGCTGCGATCACGCACTTCCACCGGCCGGAGTTGACCGTTGATGATGCACATCACCGTCCGCATCGCGCGTTCGTCAGGCTCGGAAATCGCCTCGAGGCCGATCAACAACTCCACACCCGGCTCCAGTTGCACCCGGTGCTCCTCGCCTTGCCGAAGGCCGTAGAAGAACTGGTTGGCCGACAGCCGCGATGTGTCACCATAGCTCTCCCGATGGGACTCGAATTCCTTTGTCGGCCCGGGGAATAGCAGGCGGTTGAGGGTGGCTTGGCGTTTCTGCCCCAGCAGCCCCAAGGTGTTCTCGTCCTCCGCGGTCAATTCCTGAACGGGCTTCGGCTCGCCTCGACCGGCCAACGCTTTGGTCCGCAGCGGTTCGGGCCACCCTCCCGCCGGATCGCCAAGATCCCCGCGCAGGAACCCCAGCACCGACTCGGGGATATCGAAATGCCCTGGATCTGAAGCAAATTCATCGGCACTTAGGCCGGCTCCGACCAACGCCAGCGCCAGGTCGCCGACCACCTTCGACGACGGCGTGACCTTGATCAGCCTGCCCAGCACTCGGTCAGCACCGGCGTAGGCCTCTTCGATCTCCTCGAACCGGTCCCCTAGACCCAGCGCGATCGCCTGTTGACGCAGGTTCGACAGCTGACCACCGGGGATCTCGTGGTGGTAGACCCGCCCGGTCGGACCCGGCAACCCGGACTCGAAGGGCGCGTAGACCTTTCGCAGCGCCTCCCAATACGGTTCGAGCGCGCACACTGCCGACAGCGACAACCCGGTGTCGTAGTCGGTATGCGCTGCGGCCGCGACAATCGAGCTCAGCGCGGGCTGGCTGGTGGTGCCCGCCATCGGCGCAGCCGCGCCGTCGACCGCGTCCGCACCCGCGTGCCAGGCGGCGATGTAGCTGGCCAGCTGACCCCCCGGCGTGTCGTGAGTGTGCACATGCACCGGCAGGTCGAAGCGACTGCGCAGTGCTCCGACCAATTGCATTGCGGCCTGGGGTCGCAGCAGCCCGGCCATGTCCTTGATGGCCAGCACATGCGCACCGGCGTCCACGATCCGCTCGGCCAAATTGAGATAGTAATCCAACGTGTAGAGGTTCTCGCCCGGATCGGACAGGTCGCCGGTGTAACACATCGCGACTTCGGCTATGGCGGAACCCGTTTCGCGCACCGCGTCGATCGCCGGGCGCATCGAGTCAAGGTTGTTCAGCGCGTCGAAAATCCGGAAGATGTCGATCCCGGTGGCGGTGGCCTCATCGATGAACGCCGACGTGACGAGCTCCGGATACGGCGTGTAGCCAACAGTGTTGCGGCCTCGCAGCAACATCTGCAGGCAGAGGTTGGGCATCGCCTCGCGCAGCTCGGCCAGCCTTTCCCAGGGGTCCTCTTTCAGAAACCGCAGCGCCACATCGTATGTCGCGCCGCCCCAGCACTCCACGGATAACAGCTGCGGCATGGTCCGGGCCAGATACGGGGCGACCATGTTCAGACCGCTGGTGCGCACCCGCGTGGCCAACAGCGACTGATGGGCATCGCGGAAGGTCGTGTCGGTAACGCGCACCCCCGAGGAATCGCGCAGCCAACGCGCAAAGCCGTCGGGCCCCAACTCGATCAACAGCTGCTTGGAACCCGGTGGTGGCGCTTTGGTCAGATCGACATCGGGCAGCTTGTCGTGCGGGTACACCGTCGACGGTCGCGAGCCGTGCGGCTTATTGACCGTGACGTCGGCCAGGTAGTTGAGGATCTTGGTGCCACGATCGGCCGACGATCGCGCCGTAAGCAACTGCGGGCGCTCCTCGATGAACGATGTGGTGACGTGACCCGCCTGGAAGTCCGGGTCGTCCAGGACCGCCTGCAGGAACGGGATGTTCGTCGAGACGCCCCGGATCCGAAACTCAGCGATCGCGCGCCGGGCCCGGCTGACCGCGGTCGGGAAGTCACGTCCCCGGCAGGTCAGCTTGACCAGCATCGAATCGAAGTGGGCGCTGATCTCGGCGCCCAGATTCGTGCCGCCGTCCAGCCGAATCCCCGCCCCACCCGGGCTTCGATAGGCGCTGATGCGTCCGGTGTCGGGCCGGAATCCGTTAGCCGGATCTTCAGTGGTGATTCGGCACTGCAGCGCCGCGCCGTGCGGACGGATGTTTTCTTGGCGCAGGCCCAGATCTTCCAGAGATTCGCCGGATGCGATGCGCAGCTGGCTGGAGACCAGGTCGACGTCGGTGATCTCCTCGGTGACGGTGTGCTCGACCTGGATTCGCGGATTCATCTCGATGAAAACGTGATGCCCGCGCTCGTCGAGCAAAAACTCCACGGTGCCCGCGCAGCTGTAGCCGATGTGACGGGCGAAATCGACTGCGTCGGAACAGATCTTCGCGCGTAGTTCCTCAGGCAAGTTGGGAGCCGGCGCCAGCTCGACGACCTTCTGGTGCCGTCGTTGCACACTGCAGTCCCGCTCAAAGAGGTGGATCACGTTGCCGTACGTGTCGGCCAGGATCTGAACCTCGATATGGCGCGGGTTGATCACCGCCTGTTCAAGGTAGACCGTCGGATCTCCGAATGCCGATTCAGCTTCCCGGCTGGCCGCCTCGATGGCTTCGGGCAGTGCGTCGGCCTCGCTGACCCGCCGCATCCCACGCCCGCCGCCGCCGGCAACCGCTTTGACGAACAACGGGAATTCCATCTCGGCCGCGGCGGATACCAGCTCGTCGACCGATGCCGACGGCGCGGAAGACGCCAAGACGGGCAGGCCGGCTTCGCGTGCCGCGGCGACCGCACGGGACTTGTTACCGGTCAGCTGAAGCACTGCGGCGCTGGGGCCGACGAAGGTGATGCCGAACCGCGCGCAGGCGGCCGCCAATTCGGGGTTCTCCGAAAGGAAGCCGTATCCGGGATATACCGCGTCAGCACTCGCACGGCGGGCGGTGGCGACGATGTCACCGACCGACAGGTACGCGCGTACCGGGTGGCCGATATCGCCGATCTGGTATGACTCGTCAGCTTTCAGGCGGTGCAACGAGTTTCGGTCTTCATAGGGATACACAGCGACGGTACCGACACCAAGTTCATAGGCGGCCCGGAATGCCCGGATGGCGATCTCGCCGCGATTGGCAACCAGCACTTTGGAAATCACTTGTATCCCTAACTTCGATTGTTCAGATCAACGTTGACCAGTAGGCCCAGAACCGGACCACAATCAGCAGAAAGACGGTGGTGAACCAGATTGTCGCGATCGACCAGCGCCAGTGGTAGAGCTCACGCGCAACGATCCCACCGCGGTGTCCACCGCTTGGCCCGAACGCGATCGAGGCGACCACCACCAACAGCGAGAGGGTCGCCACCCACACCACCATGCAGTACGGGCACAACGCCCCGATGCGGTAGAGGCTCTGGTAGATCAGCCAGTGCACGAAGCCCGCGCCCGCAAGAGTCCCGAGCGTCATCCCGACCCAATACCACCGTGGCAGTGGCACTTTCGTTAACGCCAATACGCCGGTGACCGTCACGACGGCGAATGCGCCGATACCGATCAACGAGTTGGGGAAACCCGGCGCCGACGCTTGCGGCGTCGTCATCACCGAACCGCACGACACGATCGGATTGAGGTTGCATGACGGCACATACGCGGGGTTGAGCAGGAGTTCGATCTTCTCGACCGTCAATGTCGCCGAGGCGATCAACCCGATCACGCCCGCGATCAGTATCCACCACGCGCTGGCCCTCGGCACAACCGACTGCGCAGCTGGCGACGGCGTCGAGTCCTCTACCGGCCCGTCAGGTTTGGCCGATGCCGTGGCGGTCACGACGCCGCTGGGGTCGCAGCCGAGTCGATTCCGGGCACATCCCCGACGATCTCTTTGATCTTGGCGACAAACGCGTCCGGCGTCGACCACTGGTAGTCCTGGCCGTTGATGCGCACAGTCGGGGTGGCGTGAATACCCTGCGATGTCGCCAACCCGTCGACCATCGGCAGGTATTTGCCGGCCTTCACGCACTCGGGAACCTTGCCGACCACGCCGGCCTCACGGGCCAACTCGATCAGCTTCGCGTTGTCGGGGAACGATGTCCCGGTCTCGGAGGGCTGAATGTCCTTGGTGTACAACGCGGTGTGGAATCGCCGGAAGGCATCCATCGACTCGTCGGCGACGCAGTAGGCGGCGTTACCGGCGCGCGACGAGTAGTCCTGGTTCTGCGGCCTGCTCAGCAGCCCCACCATGTAGTAGTCGGCCGCGATGGCGCCGTCGTCGATCAACTTGCTTACCGTCGGCCCGAACCCTCGCTCGAAATTACCGCAGGCCGGACAGAGGAAGTCCTCATAGAACGTCACGACCGCTTTCGGATCATGACTGCCGTCCTTGGTGACCAGCTTGCTCGAGGTCACCCGCACCGCCCGCGCGCCGTTGGCGGCGGTCTTCTTGTCGTGCGAGATCACGATGTAGCCGACCAGGACGACGGCGAACAGCACCACGATCGAGGTGAGCCCGATCCGGACCAGCAGGTCGCGTCGGCGACCGGCGGCGTTCAGGTCGTATCGGGCTGGGCGGTTTGATTTGGCGGCCACGGGCTTGCTCACACTCCGGATAGTCGGCTTCGCGGTCCGACCGCGATGCGGTCTGCGATAGCGACTAAGCCTACCGGCGTCGCTATCGCCAGGTCAGACGCGGCTGAGATGGGCCCGCAGCGCCGAAATCAACTCGGTGGTCGCCACGGCGCTGCCGCCGCCCAGCGGGAACAAATTGGCAAAGCCGTGGGTCAGTGACCCTATCGAGCGCAAGTCGACGGGTGTCCCGGCCTCGCGCAAGGCCGCCGCGTACCGGTCACCCTCGTCGCGCAGCGGATCGAAGCCCGCGGTCACGATCAGCGCGGGCGGCAACCCCGAGAGCGTGTCGGCCAGCAGCGGCGAAACCCGCGGATCTGTCGGCTCGATCACCGAACCGCCCAGGTACCCGGCCTCGAACCAGTCCATATCGGCTTTGGTGAGCAGAAAACCCTCGGCGAACAGGCTCAATGACCTGGTCTTGGCGGTGAAGTCGGTCCGTGGGTAGATCAGCCACTGCATCACCGGCATCGGACCCGTAGCGTCCTGGGCGGCCCTGTCGTCGCGCGCCAGCTGGGACACCACGGCCGCCAGGTTGCCGCCGGCGCTGTCGCCACCGACCGCCACCTTGTCGGGGATCGCTCCGAGATCGGCGGCGTGTTCGTGCGCCCACCGAAACGCCGCGTAGGCATCGTCGACCGCAGCCGGTGCCCGGTGCTCCGGGGCCAGCCGGTAGTCGATCGACAGCACCTGCACGTCGGCGTCGCGGCAGGTCAGCCGACACAACGCGTCGTGGGTGTCCAAGTCGCCGATCGTCCAGCCGCCGCCATGGTAGAAGACCAGCAACGGCGTTGGCTTGGCGGTCACCGGGCGGTAGTGGCGGGCTGGGATCTGACCGGCCGGTCCGGGTATCGACAGGTCGCTGACGCCGACGTGCACTTGTGGGCCGGCGAACCCGAGCAAGGTCTCTCGCATCAGCGCCCGAGAGGCCGCGACGTCGTTACCTACCGCCAGGCCCTCGATGCCCATAGCGCGCTGCGCCGACAGCATCAGCTGCAACGTCGGATCAAGCGTGTTGCCGTCGATCGTGACCGAGCGGCCCCCGGCCAGCAGTCGCACGGCGCGCGTCGGTACCCACGGAATCACCTTGACACCGACTTTGGTGGCGGCGCTCTGCAGCCAACCTGCCCACCCGCTCGGCGCTTTCACCTGCACGTCCGGTGCGCCTGGCAGACTTCGTGTCATGGCTAGCCCCTCAAGTCCCCTCGTCTCACTGAACGACGGAAATCGCATTCCCGCCGTCGGATTCGGCGTATTCAAGATCCCGCCCGTGGACACCGAGCAGGCGGTGGGCACCGCACTGCGCGCCGGATACCGCCATATCGACACCGCGGCGATGTACAAAAACGAACGCGGAACCGGCCGCGCTGTCGCCGAGTCCGGCGTGCCCAGAGACGAACTCTACTTGGTCACCAAGCTCTGGAACGCCGACCAGGGTTACGAGAGCACCCTGGCGGCATTCGACGTCAGCATGAAGAGGCTGGGGATCGATTTTCTTGACCTCTACCTGGTGCACTGGCCGATGCCGAAGCTGAACAAGTTCGTCGACACCTTCAAGGCGTTCGCCCATCTGCGCGACCAGGGCCTCATCCGGTCCATCGGGGTCAGCAATTTCCAGCCTGAGCACATCAATGCTTTGGTCGACGCCACCGGGATCGTGCCCGCCGTCAACCAGGTCGAGCTGCATCCCCGGCTTCCGCAAACCGAGCTACGGGAGCTGCACGCCCGCCTCGGAATCGCGACCGAGGCGTGGGGTCCGCTTGGGCAGGGGTCGTTGCTGACCGATCCCACCGTCACCGCGGTCGCCGAGGGTTGCGGCCGAACGCCGGCCCAGGTTCTGATTCGATGGCATATTCAGCTCGGTAACATCGTCATCCCCAAGTCAGTGAACCCTGAGCGGATTGCGAGCAACATCGACGTGTTCGATTTCGAACTAAGCGAAAACGACATGGCGTCAATCTCATCGCTCGACGACGGAAACCGGCTGGGTCCTGATCCACGAACCTTCGACTTCACAGGCAGGT
>DATAZN010000540.1:0-10725 GCA_036272035.1 Mycobacterium sp.
ACTGGCACAGCGGAATTGGCGCCGTATGTGACGCCGTGTCCGGCGCGCAGCAGCCAGCCGTCCAGCCAGTGCTGCTCGACACCCGGCCAGGCCAGCGCGGCGGCATGCTCGAGCGCGCGGATCTCCGACGCGCGCACCGGGACATCGCTGAGTGTCCTCAGGGCGACCACGTCCGCGGGTGCGAACTGCACCACTGTGCCCGTCTTCGTCCGGACCCGGACGAGCGGTGTGGTGTCGAGTAAATGGCCGATAACATCGGTCAGCGGTGGGACCGAGCCGTCGGGTAGACGGTAACGGACCGTCACCCTGGTTCCAACCTCGGGCCACGAAACCATCAGTGACCGAACGGATCCGGCACTTCGCCCGGCGTCCACGACAACCCGGGTACGCCCCAGTCGTGCGATTTGACGGCTCGCTTGGCCGAGCGCGCGTGTCGTCCGATCAAGCGGTCCAGGTACAAGAGGCCGTCCAAGTGCCCGGTCTCATGTTGGAGCATGCGTGCGAACAACCCTGAGCCCTCGATGTTTATCGCGTTGCCGTCGGCGTCGAGTCCGGTGACCTTGGCCCACTGCGCCCGCCCGGTCGGAAACGACTCACCAGGCACCGAGAGGCAACCCTCGTCGTCGTCCTCGGGATCGGGCATTGTCTCGGGGACCTCGGAGGTTTCCAGCACCGGGTTGACCACGACTCCGCGGCGCCGCGCCGACTGCCCGCGCTCGTCGGCGCAGTCGTAGACGAATACCCGAAAACCCATACCGATCTGGTTGGCCGCCAGACCGACCCCGTAGGCGGCATCCATGGTGTCGTACAGATTCGTGATCAGATCGGCCAGGTCGGCCGGCAGCGAACCGTCCGCCGCGACCGGCACCGGCGCGGCGGGAGTGTGCAAGACGGGATCTCCCACGATACGAATGGGTACGACTGCCATGACCGCAAAGCTTAAAGGCCGAGTCCACCTGCTCCGGTTGCGGAGTCAACCCGGGACAGGCAACCTCACCTAGTCAGCCGACTCGCGGGTCTGGTTTCCAGGTCAACAGTTGTCGACGTGGTTGAATAATCGCCGGAGCAGCGAGCATTCGAGATTTCGCCGAAAGGGTCGAGGAAGCGATATGGACAGCGCTATGGCGCGGGCTAATCGATCGGGGGACGACTCACGACTCGCCGATGGGTTGACTCGCCGCGAACACGACATTTTGGCCTTCGAACGCCAATGGTGGAAATACGCCGGTGCTAAAGAGGAAGCCATCAAGGAGTTGTTCGGAATGTCGGCCCCGAACTACTACCGGGTGCTCAATGCGTTGGTGGACCGGCCCGAGGCGTTAGCTGCCGATCCCATGCTGGTGAAGCGACTCCGGCGGCTGCGGGCCAGCCGGCAGAAAGCGCGGGCGGCCCGGCGACTGGGCTTCGAGCTCACCTGAGTTTTTTGCCTGCTCACAGGGCGTCGGTGTGGGTTTTGGCCCACCTCTAGATACAGTGACGTCAATGAATGACCGCGTTCCCGACTCGACCGGCCTGCCGCTGCGGGCCATGGTGATGGTGCTGTTGTTCCTCGGTGTCATCTTTTTGCTGGTCGGGTTTCAAGCCATGGGTTCGGGCAGCAACACCGATGACGACTCGTCCGTCTCCAGCGTCACGACCAGCGCAGCAGCGTCCAAGACCTCCGCGAAGCCCGCGCCAAAGGCGGATGTGCTCGTCTTCAACATCTCCAGCTCCAAGGGTGTTGCCGGGAAGGCCGCC
Source organism: Mycobacterium sp. (assembly GCA_036272035.1). Taxonomy (GTDB): domain Bacteria; phylum Actinomycetota; class Actinomycetes; order Mycobacteriales; family Mycobacteriaceae; genus Mycobacterium. The sequence goes on from DATAZN010000540.1 coordinate 1,738, forward strand.
GACCAGATCAAGCAGGGTGGATTCAACGTCACCAAGATCGACAACCTGACATTGACCGATGTCTCGAAAACCACGGTCTACTTCACCGACGCGCCCGGTGAGCACGAAACCGCCGACGCCGTGGGCCAGCTGCTCAAAGCGGATGTTGCGCCGCGAACGAAGGAAGTTGCCGACCAGCCGCCCGGCGTGATCGTGGTGGTAGCGGGTTAGGGCACACCTTCCCCGCCTAGAACGGCGGCGGATCTTCGTCGCTGTCGCTCGGTGGTGCCGGACCGAGGTAGCTGAGGCGGTCGGTCCGGCGGGTCGTGCGGGCCTGGTGGTTTTGTCGGCGTTCGGCGGCGACGCGATGGGCGCGGTCTTGCCGTCGGGTCCGAGTCCGCCTGGGCATCATTGAGGTTCGGTCGCCGCAGTATTCGACCGCCGTGCTTGGCTGCGGCGCGTTTACGTCACCGGTCGGTACGCAGAGGCTGGGAAAGAGCAGCGCGCTGCCTGGTGTGGTGACATAGGTCTTTCCCGCGGGCGAGGTGAGAATCATCGTGCCGTCGGGCAACTGCTGATCACGCCAACCCCAGAAGGTCTTGACGAGATGATGAGTGCGGCAGTAGCACTTGAGGTTCGAGGCATGCGTGGGCCCGCCATCGGCGTACGGGACGGTGTGGTCGATGTCGCAATCGAATGCGGGCCGATCGCAGCCGGGCCACCGGCAGGTGAGATCCCGGCAGCGCACGAAATCGGCGAGCTTCTTCGACGGCACATATCCCGGCTCGGGCGCGGCATCGATCGGGTGGACCAGGGGCACTAGCTTGGCCGCGTCGGCCAACTCGGCAATGAGTTCGGCTGAGACGAGCCCGTCTGCGCATACCTCGGATGCCGTTGCGCCATGACCGTCAATAGTGGTTTGCCCGGCGATCACATGTATCACCACAGGTGTTGCAGCGGGCCGCTTTCCGGCAGTGCAGTGATCGCGTCCGCAGCGGCAGCGCAGTCGATCGGCACCCGCCGCGAGCGCACCAAGAGCGTCAGCACGGCGTTGCACGCGAGTGCGTGGATCGTGCTCGCACACCGTGCCGGCCAACGCATTGAGCCGCTTGTCCAGGGCATGCGCGTCGGGCCTCAACAAGCTGCCGTGAATTTCCGACAAGCCGCCCTCGAGATCCGCGAACCAGACCTCGCGTTCGGTGCGTCGCTCCGTGCGGCGGCGGACCGCATCGGCGTCGGCCTTGGCAACGATCTTGTCAATGTGTCCGGCCAGCCGGCCTCGGGTCAACGATGGCCAGCGCACCACGGTCAGAGCTAGCTGACCATCGACGATCGCAAGCAGATCTCGGTCAGTGATCAGATCGGTGCGATAGACGATCGTGGCAAACGTCCGCTGGTCGATGTCACCCGCCTTGAAGACTTCGGCCAGCTTCGGCAGTCGTTCGCGCATCGCACGGGCATAGCGCAATTGGCTCGCCGCCAAGCCTTGGCTTATACGCAAGGCCGCGGCCACCTCCGCGCTCACCGCCGCCTCGGTGTCGACGGCCCAGTCTTCGGTGTCAGAGCAGCGCGCTATCCGGTAACCGAACAACTCGCCGATTGCCGCCAATGCCGACGCAGCCGCGCGATTCTGCGCGCGCCACGACGCGCCAATCCGATCCAGGAAGGCAACCGATTCCATCGTGCGGCTGGGATAACGCCGCTCGAACAGCTCATCAAAACGGGCGATCACCTCAGCCGATGATGCTGCCCGTGTAACTTGTTCGAACATAGATTCGATTGTGTCGGATGGGGCCGACACCAACGACCGGCTGTCGATCCCGCTCCTCCGCGGGTCGTTCCGACCCGCATCGTCATCGGGCTGGGCCTGTCGATCCCGCTCCTCCGCGGGTCGTTCCGACCCGCGTCGTCATCGGGATAGGCTCTCCCCATGCTTAAGTCCGCCAGCAGCCGCAAATTTGCCGCCGCCACCGCACTGGTTCCGCTCGCCGCTTCCGTAGCGCTGATGAGCGCGTGCAAGCCGAATCAACCACCGGCGACTTCGCCCGGCACTCAGCCGCCAATCTGGACCGGCTCACCGGCGCCGTCGAGTGCCGAGCCGACCGGTCAGCAGGGCGGAACAGACAGCCTGACCACACAGCTGAATGCGCCGAACGGCACGAAGGTCGCCACGGCCAAGTTCGAGTTCAACCAGGGCTACGTGACGATCACCATCGAGACCAGCGGAACTGGCCAGCTGAGCCCCGGCTTCCACGGCGTCCATATTCACTCAGTGGGCAAGTGCGAGGCCAACTCGGTAGCGCCGACCGGCGGAGGGCCCGGCGACTTCTTATCCGCCGGCGGCCACTTCATGGCGCGCGGTGAACATGCCAGCGGCGACCTGACCTCGCTCCAGGTGCGCAAGGATGGTGGGGCGCTGCTCGAAACCACCACCGACGGATTCACCAAGGCTGACCTTTTGGCCGGCGCGGGCACCTCGATTGTCATCCATGCCGGAGCCGACAATTTCGGCAACATCCCGGCGGATCGCTACAACCAGGTCAACGGGGCGGCAGGGCCCGACCAGACGACCATGATGACTGGTGACGCCGGCAAGCGGGTGGCGTGCGGCGTGATCGGATCCGGTTAGTTAATCGTCGGACAGGGGTACCGCTATCAGGGTGAACTTCGCGTCCTCACCCCGCCCGACACTTGGAGTCGAATGGGAGTTCGCGCTCGTCGACTCCCGGACGCGCGACCTGAGTAACGAAGCCACGGCAGTGTTCGCCGAGATCGGCGAAAACCCCCGTGTGCACAAGGAATTGCTGCGCAACACCGTCGAAGTCGTCACCGGCATCTGCGACTGCACGGCGCAGGCAATGGAGGATCTGCAGTCCACGCTGAGCGCCGTCCTACCGATCGTTCGGCAGCGGGGCATGGAGTTGTTCGGCGCAGGCACGCATCCCTTCGCGAGCTGGTCGTCGCAGAAACTGACCGATGCTCCGAGATACGCCGAGCTGATCAAGCGCACTCAGTGGTGGGGCCGCCAGATGCTCATCTGGGGAGTGCACGTGCATGTGGGGGTTTCATCGCCGGACAAGGTGATGCCGGTCATGTCGTCGTTGCTCAACTGGTATCCGCATCTGCTGGCGCTGTCCGGGTCGTCGCCGTGGTGGGTCGGCGATGACACCGGATATGCCAGCAACAGGGCGATGATGTTCCAACAGCTGCCTACCGCCGGACTGCCGTTTCAGTTCGAAAAGTGGAGTCAATTCGAGGGTTTCGTCCACGATCAGAAAAAGACGGGCATCATCGAGGACGTCAACGAGGTGCGTTGGGACGTGCGGCCTTCACCGCACAACGGAACCCTTGAGGTGCGGATCTGCGACGGCGTGTCCAATGTTCGCGAGCTCGGCGCGCTGGTCGCGTTGACCCATTGCCTGGTGGTCGATCTCGAACGTCGACTCGATGCCGGTGAAGACTTGCCAAGCATTCCGCCGTGGCACAACCAGGAAAACAAATGGCGCGCTGCCCGCTACGGGTTGGATGCGATCATCATCCTGGACGCCGACAGCAACGAACGGTTGGTCACCGAAGACCTCGACGATGTGCTGACCCGACTGGAACCCGTTGCCAAATCCCTGGATTGCGCCGACGAGCTGGCCGCGGTGGCCGACATTCCCAAGCGCGGCGCGTCGTATCAACGGCAGCGACGGGTCGCCGAGGAACACGACGGAGATCTGCGCGCGGTGGTCGACGCGCTAGTCGGCGAATTGGAGATCTGATGGAAACCACAGCCGAATTCGGCCGTCTGGCAATGTTTCCGCTGCAATCGGCATTCCTGCCCGGCGAGGATCTGCCGCTGCAGATCTTCGAGCCCCGTTATGCCGAGTTGGTGCGGGACTGTATGCGCGACAACAACCCTAGGTTCGGTGTGGTGCTGATCTCGCAGGGTCGCGAGGTCGGTGGCGGCGACGTGCGCTGCGATGTCGGGACGGTGGCCAGGATCACCGAATGCGTCGAGATCGCCGACTCGGGCAGGTTCACGCTGCGCTGCCGGACGTCCGAACGGATCAAGGTGTGCGAGTGGCTGCCCGACGACCCGTACCCGCGGGCGGTCGTCGAGGAGTGGCCGGACGAACCCGGAAAGCCGGTGAGCGCCGGCCAATTGGAGGAGCTCGAAGACCGGATGATGGGGCTGTTCGAGCGCATCGCCAACGCCCGCGATTTCCCAGTGCCGGATCGAGAAGAAGTGCTCGGCGCCCGCACTGACACCGATGATCCCGGGGAATGGCTGTACGCGTTGGCATCTCGCATTCCGATCGGGCCGGCTGACCGCTACTCCGTGCTGGCCGCGCCGACGGCCGCCGACCGGTTGGCGGCGCTGAGCGAGGCGGTGGATTCCGTCGCCGCGGTGATCGAGTTCCAGCTTTCGCAGTAGCCGTCAGGTGGGCCGGCGCACGGCGTGCAACCGTCCTTCGATGAATACACTGCGCGGAGCCACATCCTTGAGGTCGCCATCCGGCGGCCGGTCGTAACGCTGCATCAGGTTCAGCGCCTCGATCGCCGTGACCGCCCAACCGCGTTCAGCCAGCCACTGACGAAGATCCGTGCGCTCCTCGATAAACCACAGATCAGGAATGTCCGGTGCGGTGTCTTCTTGGACACCGCACAGATATTGACGACGACGCTCGAGGTAATCCGGGTCGAAGAAGCTCGGGCTCAGCGCCTCGACTGCGATGCGGCTGCCGGTGGCGCTGAGTTCTACGATCCGCTCGAACAGCAGATCCTGGCCGGCTGCCGACAAGTAGGGCAGTAGCCCCTCGGCGGACCACGCGGTGGGCGTCGACGGATCAAAACCCGCCTCGCGCAAGGCTGTCGGCCAATCGGCCCGCAGATCAATCGGCACAGCCTGATAACTGCCCGCCGGTTGAGCGCCACGCGCAGTCAGCACGTCAGCCTTGAACGCCAATACCCGCGGCTGGTCGATCTCGTAGATGGCGCTGCCCGTGACCCACGGCAGCCGCCAGGCACGGGCGTCCAGACCTGCGGCCAGAATCACGGCCTGGTCGATACCGTTGGCGCCGGCGGCGATGAAGTACTCGTCGAACCATTTGGTGCGCACAGCGGCGTAGTCCTTGATCATCGGCAGTCGCGCGCCGATTACCGAGGAATCCCAGCCGCGCTTGACGGCTGCGTCGACGAAAGGTTCCGCATACCTGTCGGTGAACAGCGGGCAATCGCAATCGGATTCAGCGGCCCGCGCCATGGCCACGCCCAGCGCCGTCGCGCCGACGCTCTCGGTGATGTCCCAGCTGTCGTCGTCGGTTCGCACCATGACCAATGTCCATTCCGCTTTTGGGGCAGTACTGAATGCGGCGACTACGCTGTCCGGCAAAACCCAGGCTAATGAAATTGTCAACCATCCGCTGGGCCGCTGGTGGGCGTGGTGTACTTCGAGTGCGATGAGCACCGATGTAGTAGTGGATGTCAATGCGGGCGTGGCAGTGATCACGCTGAACAGGCCCGAACATCTCAACGCCTACACCGCCGAGATGGGCGCCCTGCTGAGCGCGGCATACCGGGACTGCGACAACGACGACAATGTCCGTGCCATCGTGGTCACCGGCGCCGGACGGGCATTTTGCGCCGGAGCGGATTTCTCGCGCAGCAACTCCCCGTTTGACTCCCCGCCCGACGACAACGCGTTTTCGGCATCGCCAATCGACCCGGCCGCCTTTGAATTGCGCAAACCGGTGATCGCCGCCGTCAACGGTCACGCGATCGGGATCGGTTTGACCATCGCGCTGCAGGCCGACATGCGGATTGTCGCCGATGACGCCAAATACGGTGTGGTTCAAGTCCGTCGGGGTGTGATACCTGACTGCATGTCGCATTGGACACTGGCGCAGCTGACCAACCTCGGTGTGGCCGCCGAGGTGTTGCTCACCGGACGAACCTTCAGCGGCGGCGAGGCCGTGCGATGGGGTATCGCCAACCGAGCGCTACCCGTCGCGGAGGTTCTCGACGTGGCGATGGACATTGCCCGCGATATCGCGACCAACGTCGCGCCGATGTCGGCGGCACTGTGCAAGCGGCTGCTGTGGGACAGCACGATCAACGGCTACACCCCGCGCCAGGTCGCGTCGCTGGAAACCCAGCTGCACCACCGGGTGATGGGAACCGACGATGCTCGCGAAGGCGTCAGCGCCTTCCTGGAGCGGCGGGCGCCGCGGTTCAGCGCGCGGCTTTCGGCCGACTGGGCTCCGCTGCCCGAACCGGAGCTGTGAGCGTGTACATCGACGTAATTGCCGACGGCCTCGGGTTCACCGAAGGCCCGGTGTGGCTACCCGACGGTCGGGTGGCCCTCACGTCCATCAGCCACGGCTGCGTCTATGTCGTCGACCCCTCCGGCGGCCCTCATGAGCGCATCGACACCGGCGGCGGGCCCAATGGCTTGGCATGCAGTGCCGATGGCACGTTGTACGTCGCGCAGAACGGCGGGGCCTGGGGCGCAAGTGGTCCCGCCGAGGCGGGCGTACAGGTGATCACCGGCAGCGACGTCGAATACCTCGTCGAAGGATTGGGCGCACCGAATGATCTGATGTTCGGCCCGGACGGGCGACTATGGATCACCGACACCCGCGGCGAGTTCGACATCGGTATCCCCGACGCCGGACTGCCAGGCCACGTGTACGCGACAGATACCGACTCCGGTGAAACCCGACAGATCGTCGACGACGGACCGGTATTCATCAACGGGCTGGGGTTCACCCGCGATGGCTCCAGATTGCTTGTGACAGCGACATTGTCGTCACAGCTGCTGTCCTATGACGTTGGCGCATACGGTTCGCCCGAACTTGTGCACACGTTTACCGACGGCTGGCCGGACGGGATGACGGTCAGCGCCCGCGGTGACTACTGGGTGGCGCTGACCGCCGGCGACAAGATCGGCATCGTCGACGGAGATTCTGGCCAGCGGGCGGGGGAGATCGGGTTACCGGCCGGATCGCTGGCCACCAACATCTGCATCGGCGGACAGCAGTCCGACGAACTCTTCGTCACCGCCGCGCAAAGCCAGTCGCTGCTACGAATTCGGTTCGACGACAACGACCCAGAGGGCGCCCGGCTTAGGACGTGAGTAGTTCGGCCAGGGCTACACCCAGGTTGTGCAGATTGGTTTCCAGCGAGTAGGTCCCGTCGACGGTCCAGTTGACGATGCCGCCGGATAGGGCGCCAACGATGATGTCGGCCAACGTTTCCGCGTTGTGTCGCACGCTGACCTCGCCGCGGGCCACGCCTTCTTTGACGAGCTCGACAAACGTGTCGTGCAGGTTGAACCCACGCTGGATGCCATAGCCACTGGCAGCCAGCATTTCCCCGATCATCTCCCGGTAGGTGACACCGGATTTGACCAGTGCGATGGCAATGTCGTCGAACACACCGATGAGCCGCACCGGGATCGCCTCGTCGCCGCGATCGAAGAAGACATCGTGCAGGTTGACCAGTCGTCGCTCCGCCAACGCGCGCATCATGTCTTGACGAGTCGCGAAGTGGTTGAAGAAGGTCCGGTTGGCCACGTCGGCGCGCTCGCAGATCTCCTCGATCTTGGTCGCATTGACACCCTGGGTGAGGAAGAGGTCGAACGCGGCCGCGAGGATCTTCTCGCGAACCTCCTGCTTGCGCCGTTCTGTTCTGGTCACGTTGTTGCACACAACTTCTCGGAGAGAGTCCATAGCTCCGCAGCGTGCTCGGTGTCGTCCGCGTAGGGTGCGACCGCGTCGCTGACACCGCAGCTTTCCAGGTACTCCCCGCCCCGATCGGCCAACTCAGGGCTTACTGCGGCCCACACCTGGGTGGCCGAGCCGTACTCCGGCGTGGTGAAGTCGAGGTAGCCATCGGTGCGTTCGCCACGTGCGGCTCCGCTCGCGACGGCATATTTGCGCAACTGCGAGAAGTCGGACTTGGACATGTACCGTGCCAGCGACGTGGCCACGGTTCCGGGATGCACGGCGTAGGCGCGGATTCCCGACTCGCGCAATCGGCGGTCGGCTTCCTTCGCGTGCAGGATGTTTGCCGTCTTGGACGCGCCGTAGGCGGCGAACTTGTCGTATTCGCGATGCTCCCAGTTCGGATCGTCGACGTCGACGTCACCCATGACGTGGCCACCGGAGGAGAGGATGACGATCCGGGCGCCCGCCGCTGCGGTGAGTTGCGGTGTCAAGAGCCGAGTGAATTCGAAGTGCCCGAGATGATTTGTGCCCAACTGGATTTCGAAGCCATCCTGAGTGCGGCTGAACGGCGTGAACATGACGCCCGCATTGTTCATCAAGATATCGATGACCGGCGTGGCCTCGCGGATCTTCCCGGCCGCCATGCGCACGCTGGTCAGCGAGGTCAGATCGAGTTGCACCGTCGCGGTCTTCGCGTCGGGCACCTCGGCATGTATCCACCGGTCCGCCTCGCCCAGGGCATCGGCGTTGCGGGCGGCCAGAATCACCCGCGCACCGGCTGCGGCCAGCGCCCGAGCCGACTCGCGGCCAAGCCCCGATGACGCACCAGTGATCACACACGTCTTGCCCGACAGGTCGATACCCTCGACGACGTCCAGGGCGCTGGGCGACTCGGTCATGCCGGCGCGAGCTTCCACAGCGGGATGACGACGCTAGCTTCGCATTCCTCGTCGACGATCCACTTGCACATGCGCCGAATCGGCTCGATGGCGTCCTGGGGTGCGGCGATCGCGACATTGCATGCGTATCCCAAGCTGGTCAATCGTTGGGCACCGAACAGCGACAACGTGTCTCGCAGTTGGCGCTTGAGCGATTCGGGATAGATGCCGATCGTCTGGGTGTACGCGTTCACCGCGGCGGTCACCTTGTCGATGCTATCCACCGGCACGATGTTGGCAATGCGCCCCGACAGCATCGGCGAATAGTCGACGGGCTCGTCGAGTTGGGAGACGACGATTGCGCCCTCGCGTTGCTCACCGCCGATTACGCGGTAGAAGTCGTCGTTCATCCGGGAGGA
>DATAZN010000541.1:0-7720 GCA_036272035.1 Mycobacterium sp.
GACCTGGTAGATCGGACCTGTCTTGGTTTCCAGGAGCGAGTAATTGAGCTGCAGGCCGCCGCCCCACTGGCTTAGATTGAGGGGCATCATGTTTTTGGAGGCGGAGAGGCGCACAGTCATCTTGTCGGTCACATTCAGAGCGAAGTTGAACGCCGGCAGGACGTCGTTGTAGCTGCGCCGTGTCACCTGGATACCCGCATCCGCGGGTTCGGTGCCGTATTGGCCCGGCAAACCGGTCAAATGCTGGGTAACATTGAGGTCAGTGTGAATCAGGCGCGCACCAACATTTCCGCTGTAAGACATGCTGCCCAACTGGCCGCGAAAGTCGGCCTGCAGATAGCTCGACAATTCCTTCATCGCCACTGACCAGGTAAATGCAGGCGATGACTGTGTCGTGGTATCGGGATAGAGCGACTTCCAGAATGCTTGCGGGTTGTCCAAGGCTTGTGGATTGATCGCCCAGAAGTTGATCCCCGACCCGAGCAGATTGTTGTATTGCTGAAAGTTGTTGGCCAGCGGCGCCGGCGTTTTCGACAGCTGCTGTGACGACAACGGACCGGCACGGAACGCGCCCTCCGAGTTGCCGGCAGTACACCAGGTGCTGGGCGTTGTGTCAGTCGCATTGCCGCTCAAGATCACGTCGGAACCGACATAACGAACCAGGCATCCACCCGGCTCGCTGGCACCCATCCCGGCGTACACGGGGGTGACGAGTGTGAACCCGTCGTTACTCGCGCTGCGGATACTGTTACGGACTCCAAAATTGAGATGGAAGCTGTCGTCGAATTTGTAGTGTCCATCGAGGCGCAGCGCGGTCAAGGCCGTGTTGCGGTCGTAATCTTCGTTGGATTCCAACGTCTTCATCGTCCAGGCGTTCTGGTTGGCGAAGGCGCTGGCAAGGGAAGCGGGCATGCTGATCGCGATATTTCGACCCCTGAAATCCGCTGTGATGGGCACCGTATTCTGGGGAATGCCGTTGGCATTGAACACGCGATCCCCACCAAGTTGAGTTGGATAGACAAAGGTCCCGCAGGGCAACGCGGTGTTTGGGTCGGCCCACAGGCAGCCGTCGGAGTCGGAGATGTTGACGTCGGTCTCGATGTACTCCTGCCTGGCCGTTTCGCGGATGCCGCGCACACCGGCCGTGAAGGGACCGCCGTTGTCGAAATCCACCTGCAGGTTGAAGTTCTGCGCGGTGGATTCCCTGCGGATGACCTGCGAGAACGATTCAACATCGCCTGGCCACTTCTCGTACACCTGGGTGGTGTAGATCTGCGAACCTGACCAGTTCGGGTCGGGCGGCGGCGTGTTGTACTGGCTCAGAGCGGTACTGCCGGTGTTTCTCGACTGCAACGGCACATAGGTGGCGCCTTGCCAGTTCGTGGAATTGAACTGCAGGCCGACGCTGCGATCGTACTGTGTCTGACGCGCGTAAAAATAGTCGCTGGTCAACGTGAGCCCGTGGCTGAGGTCGGCTTGGAACGACGCATTGGCCGCCTGGCGCTTGCGCTGAATGGCGCTGTCGTAAATGCCGATGTTCTGGCTACCCATGAACACGCCGTTCGACTTCCCGTCACCGTTCACATCGACACTACCGTCCGGATTCTGAGTGATCTTCGAAGGAATCGGCGCGCCGTTCCAGGCCCCCAGGAAGCCGTTGTAAGCGCCCGCGCTGGCTGCGTTCTCGCCATGGAAGATGACGCCATACTGGTCGAGGCCCTCGCTTTGGTTGCCGCCCGCGTTCGCCCCGCCCGTCGTGCCCGTTCGCGTGGTGTCGGAATAATCACCGGAAATCTGCAGGCCCCATAGGCCGTCGGCGTTGAATGAGATGAGGCCATTCGCCTCCGGTCCGTTTTTCTTTGTGGTGCTTCCCCGTTCTCCATCGGCGGAATAGCTATACGTGAACCCATGAGGCAAATCCCAAGGCCGAAAGGTGTGCAGATTGATCGAACCGCTGATGCCGCCCTCGGTCTGGCTGGCGGTGGGCGACTTGATGACATCCACCTGGTTGAACAACGTGGCGGGCAACGTCGTGAAATCGGGCTGTTGCGAGTCGATCTGATCTGGCGAGATGAATACTTCACCGTTCAACATGGTGCCGACTTGCGGCAGACCGCGCACGTCTACAGAGGTTCCGACGCCCGCGTCGCGGTTGATTTGCACGCCGGTGATACGCTGCAACGCATCAGTGATGGTCACATCGGGCAATTGGCCGATGCTCTCCGCCGAAATACTGTCCTGGATACTATCAGCCAGGCGCTTCACCTCGATCGCCTTTATCTGCGACTGACGTACGCCGACGACGGTAACAGTCTCGTCCGCTTCCTTGGCTACCTCGTCCGACTTGGCTTTCTTGGCGTCGGGCGCTGGTGGCGCTGGTGGCGTCGGCACGTCCTGCTGCGCCGGGGCACCTGGCTGCTCTGACGCCATAGCTGCTGTCGCCGCAGCGGCAAGCAGCGCCATAGATACCGCAATCGACACGGGGTGCTTGCGACGTATGTTTAACACAGGCTTTACCTCAAGACTGTTATCTTCCGAATCCCTGAGTCCCTGCGGCGCGCTCGCCGCACTCCCTATTTCGAAAATGCCACTCGCGCCAGCACCCATTGGCCATCGCGCGGATCGCCAGTGGCTAAAACGCACAGGTCGTGAGCGTCATTCAACTTCGAAGTGGAAACTGTTTCGTTGAGTTCGCTTTGCCCGTCTCGCCGCACCGCGGACGCCAGCGGCAATCTGGCGAGCAAGGGCCCCGAGCACGAATCCGCGTGGATCTCGAACTCGCCGGCCGCACTGGCCTTGGGGCGCACCACGGCTTCCTTGGCCTCGTCGCCAAAGCGCCATGCCACGCGCCCAACGGTCAAGGTGACATGTTGGATAGCTGCCAACGGCGCCCGGCGCCACAGCCAGCACATGTTGCCGATATCCGCCTTATAAACCGGGCCCAGTGCCGGCTGACTGCCGTCCAAGCGCGATCCCGGCTGGTTTGAGCAAGTTGCAAGCTCGCTGCCGTCGCGGCTGAGCAAAGTCGAGGCATTCAACACCTGCGTGCGCGGCGCGGCGAGGTCGAATCCGCCGCGCGCGAAAGTCGCCGCGCGCAGCGTCACGTTGCCTTGTGCCGAAAACTCCAGCGGGCGGACATACTGAGCAGACTTCAAGGTCGGCGTAGAGCCGTCCGTGGTGTAGCGGATCTCGCCAAAGTGCGCTTGATTGGAAAGCGCGACGCGCAGCACTCCCTCGCGACTTGCAGTCACATCGAACGCCGGTGCAAACACCGTGTCGGAATAGTCGATGCCGAGCGCGCGGTAGCGCGCGAACTCAGCGGTCAGGCGCTGCAGAAATCCGTTCCACTCGTGTTTGCTCGCCGCTGACCACCCGACTTCTGACAAAGCGGCGATGCGCGGAAACAGTGCGTGTTGGTCGTGCGCGAAACTCGGCATTAACTCCGTCCAGAGACCGCCCTGCACACCGATGACCCGCGTCGCTTCGGCGGCGGTTGCACCGTTCGGAGTGACGGGGGTGTCATAGGCCTGCTGTAACGTGGTCATGGGAGCCGGGCCGGGCCATTCGTCTGGCAGCTCCGACTGATAGTGGTCGAAGTACAGCGACTCCTGGGGCGTCAGGACCACATCGTGGCCTTGGGCAGCCGCTTCGAGTGCAACGTGCTCCCCAGCGTTTCCGTGCCATGACATCACCACTTCCGATTCCGGAAGCTTCACACCCGCGACCAACTCGTCGTCCCAGCCGACCGGCGTGCGCCCGTGTTTGACGAGATAGTCGGCGACCCGGCCGGTGAACCAGCCCTGTAGTTGATCCATGTTCGCAAGCCCCAGCCGCTGCATCTGCGCACGCAGTTCAGGTGACGCGTTCCACTGCTGCTTATCGGCTTCGTCGCCACCGATCGAGATGTACCGGGAGGGGAAGAGTTGCATCACTTCGTCGAGCACAGCGTCGACGAACTGCAAGGTCTGCTCGTCGGGCTTCAGCAACCAGGGACTGACACCCCAGTCCGTCCACACGGGCGGGCGCTTGCCGGTGACGCCAAGCCATGGATACGCAGCCACTGCCGCCTGCGAGTGTCCGGGAAGGTCGATTTCCGGCACCACGGTGACAAAGCGCGCGGCGGCATAGCGCACGATGTCGCGCACCTCGGCTTCGGTATAGAAGCCACAGTAGGGTTTGTCAGGAACGCCGGTCGCCCCACGTCGCGCCTCTGGCGCTTCGCGGGATTCCCTCCGCTGCGCTCGGGTCACCTCGCTGTCGAGTCCCACCGCCTTGCGACATGCACCGGTTTTCGTCAGTTCGGGGTACTTGGGAATCTCGAGACGCCAGCCCTGGTCCTCGGTCAGGTGCCAGAGCAACACGTTGAGTTTGTCGAGCGAGATCCAATCGATCAACTTCTCGATGTCGGCCACGCTCTGAAAATGCCGTCCTGAATCGAGTAGCAGCGCGCGCCATGCGAAACGCGGGTTATCGTCGATGACGCCCTCGGCAATCTCAGCCGGGGTACCGCGGATCCAGCCAGGCGGCGTCAGCAACTGCCACAGAGTGACACCCCCATAGAACGCGCCGGCCGGAGAGCGCGCGATAACTCGGATTCCTTGGGCACCCGCCTCGAGGCGATAACCCGTGTCCCCGACTACATTCGCCTGAGGATCCACGTCGAACGTGATTGCGGGGTGCGCGTCAGCCGGATCCGCCATGCGTAACTGCAGCCCACGCGTGTTGGCCACCAACTGCATGAACCGATTCGCTATGGGCTGAACTTGCTGGCGATCTGCACCATTCACCGCGACCAATGCCCCATCCACAATCTTCACCACACCCGATGGGGCAAGGCGCACGTCGGCGGGGCGGGGCAACAGCGACCACGTGGATGCTGCTGGTGCCGCGATTGCCGTCCCCGTTGTCGCCAGCCACATGAAGATGATCGCGAAGCCGGCCGCCGCCGTCCGCAGCCGTCGGAACACCGACGAGACGCAGACAGGTGTGCTACCGACATACGTCGCCAGAAAAGGCGCCATCGATGCTCCCGCTTGTCGACCCCGATGACCGATTGCCCCTTTGATCCGGGCGTCTATTTATTCGGTCCCTTGACGAACCAATACTGCCCTCAGGGGCGTTTTTCGTCAAGCAGTGTGGATTTAACGACGAATGCGGCTATGATAGTTCGGGTAAAGTACGAATCAAATGAGAGCACCTATGCCTTCCCAACCGACGACCAGCCTGACCCGCCAGTTGTCGCAACGGAGCGTTTTCGAAGCCCTTCTACATCGCAGCCCCATCTCACGGGCGGACCTGGCCAAGGTGACCGGTCTGTCGAAACAGACGACCTCGGAAGTCATCGACGCGTTCGAGCAGCAGGGCCTGGTTCGCCCGATCGGACGCACGAGCGGCAATGTCGGACGGACCGCCGTGTTGTACGAATTGAGCCCGGAAGGCGGTCACGTGTTAGGCATCGACTTGGGAGCCCGGCGATTGACGGTCGCCCTCGCCGATATTGCAGGCAGAGTGCTAGCCGAGGCCGATGAGCCCACCGACAGTCGCGGCGGAGCCTGGGCGATCGACCAAATCGCCCGGCTCTCGGACCGCCTGGCGCGTGACAACCACACACACCCCAGCCGAATTCGCTCCATCGTGCTGGCCACCCCCGGTGTGGTGAACCCCAAGAGCGGGGCCATCGAGATGGCTCCCAACATCGCCGGCCTCGGCCATCTCAATGTCGTGGGCCTGTTGGGTGAGAAACTCGGCAGCCCCGTCGTCTTTGAAAATGACATCAACCTCGCGTTGCTGGGGGAAATATGGCACGGCTGCGCGCAAAACCTCGCCAACGTGGCCTTCCTCGCGCTCGGCAGCGGTGTCGGACTGGGACTCTATGTCAACGGCCAACTCGTTCGCGGCGAAAACGGCGCCGCCGGTGAGATCGGCTATCTGCCGATTGGTGGCGATCCGCTGCAAGCCGAGGCCCGCCTGCAGGGCTGCCTCGAGTATCAAGTTGGCGCCACTGGTGTCGTGCGGCGCTATCGGCAGGCTGGCGGTGGTTCCGAAGTCGATTCGGTCAGACAGATCTTTGAGCGAGCGCAAGCGGGAGACACGCTTGCCGCAGACGTGGTCGACGAGACTGCGCGGCTCACTGCTCTTGCAGCCGCGACGGTCATCGCAACTGTAGATCCGCAGCTGCTCGTTCTGGGTGGCTCGGTTGGTGCGCGTCCAGACTTTGCGGACAAGGTCGCGCGCGTGCTGTTGCAACTCGCCTCACGGCCGGTGGAGATTCGCACCAGCACGCTCGGCAATCGAGCCGGCGTCGTAGGCGCGCTGTCCGTCGCCTTGCGCCGTCTCCATGATGATGCCTTCGGGGTCGCGGAGCTCGCGGCGGCTATGGCTCTTCCTCCGCCTCGTAGCGCTCATCAATGACACGCGAAGCGACCTATTGTTTTGCGGCAGACTTGGGCGGCACGAAGCTCGCCGCGGCGATTGCCGACGCGCACGGTCGAATCGTGGCGGAATTAACCGAGCCCACGGACCCGCGCGGCGGAGCGTATGTCGCCGAACAGATCAGCGCCTGCGCCGACAAGCTGGCGCAATCCGTCGGGATCGAAGTCACGCGGACACGTCATGTCATGGTGGGAGTTCCCGGAGCGGTCGATCCTCACACCGGCCGTGTTTCTGTCATTCCAAACATCGACGGAATCCAGGACATCGATGTCCTCGGCTATCTGCGCAGCCGCTTCGGGCCGGATGTTGCAATCGAAAACGACGTGAATCTCGCGATGCTCGGCGAGCAGGCCCTCGGGTGCGCGAGCGGCTGCCGCAACGCGGCGTTCCTGGCGCTCGGAACAGGCGCAGGGCTCGGCCTGCTCATCGACGACAAGTTGTTTCGAGGCGCGCGCGGTGCGGCGGGGGAAATCGCGGACTTGCCAATTGCGCACGACCCGACTTCGCAAATCCCATCTACAACTGGCACATTCGAGCTCGAGGTGGGTTCACTCGCAATTGTCGACCGATACCGCCGCCACGGTGGAACCGCAGCCGTCACGGTGCGCGACATTTTCAAGCTACTGGAGGAAGGAGACGAAGTGGCAGCGTCGGTCCTCGACACGACGGCGCGCTGGGTGGCCCTCGCCGTAGTGACACTGCAATCGCTCCTCGATCTGGAGCTCATTGTGTTCGGGGGAAGCATCGGGGTGCGTCCCGAGCTGTATGAGCGGGTCCGAAGGGCCCTTCCAGCCCTCTTCTCTCGACCCATCAATATCGCACCCAGCCAGCTTGGCGATCGAGCGGGGCTCATTGGGGCCGTTTGCGCCGCGACGCGCGCCCTGCGTCAGAACCCAGGGCCTGCGCACCGGTAAGTGCAACATGGATGGGTCTCGGTTTCCAGCAGGTTAACGGCGTCCGACTGGAAGGCATATCAGCGTGCGTCCAGTCCAGGTTATGCGCCACTCAATCGAGCCTGCCTGGCCAGCGACCCGGCCACCAATTCCAACGCCCCACGAGCCGGATGAGCGCGGGCCCGACCGCGGTGCGGATCACGGTCGCATCCAGGAATACGGCGACGCCCAGCGCGAAGCCCAGAATCTTGATCAGCACGAAGTCGCCGAAGACGAATGCGCCAAAAATCATGACCATGATGGATGCGGCGAAGGTGATGACGCGGCCCGTGCTGGCGAGTCCCTCGACCAGCGCGGCGTCGTCGGCGAGCCCGGCTCGGCGGCCGTCGGCGATT
>DATAZN010000542.1:0-4988 GCA_036272035.1 Mycobacterium sp.
CGCCGTCGGCCAGCGCGCCACCCAGTCCCGCCAGATCGGCTCCACCCGCGACACCGGCGTTTGCTGCAACATGAATTCGCTGACCAGAATCTGCCACGGCGTCACTTCGGGGTCTCGCCACGGCAGGTCACGTCGCGACCAGTCGTACCAGCCCAGAAGTTCACGCTGCGTTGGTGAGAGCTTCATAGGTTGCTACGGCAGAATGAGCGGCATGCCGAACACCGATCCCGTAACTGCTTGGAAATCACTCAAAGAGGGTAACGAGCGGTTCGTCGCCGGCCAGCCCGAACACCCGAGCCAGAGTGTGCAGCACCGGACCAGCCTGGCGAAAGGTCAGAAACCCACCGCCGCGCTGTTCGGCTGTGGCGACAGCCGGGTGGCCGCCGAGCTCATCTTCGATCAGGGCTTGGGAGACATGTTCGTGGTCCGGACAGCCGGCCACGTGATGGACTCCGCGGTATTGGGATCACTGGAATTCGCAGTGGGTGCGCTCGGTGTTTCGGTGATCGTGATCCTCGGCCATGATAGCTGCGGTGCGGTCAAGGCGACGCTGGCCGCGCTGGACGACGGCGCGTTGCCCGGTGGCTACGTCCGCGACCTGGTCGAGCGGGTGGCGCCGTCCATCTTGCTGGGCCGTCGCGAAGGCCTCACCCGAACCGACGAGTTCGAGGCACGCCACGTGGTCGAGACCGGCACGCAACTGCTCGAGCGCTCGTCGGCCATCGCGCACGCGGTCGCCGCCGGAGACCTGGCGATCGTCGGCGCCACGTATCACCTCGAAGACGGCCGGGTGGTGCTGCGCAACATCATCGGCGACGTCGGGGACAAGGTCGACGCCTAGCTCTCAGTCGAATATCGCGGCGTGACGGGGCCGTGGTCGTACGCGTAGACGATGGCCGTCTTCAGCTAACTGGGCGACACGCCGAGCTTGGTCGGCCAGGTCGACGTGACCTGGCCTTACCGTGTAAATGTGCTGGATCTGGAACCGCGAGGCCCACTGCCGCCAGAGATTTACTGGCGACGCCGGGGATTGGCGATTGGCGTCGCGGTCGTCGTAATCGCCATCGTCGTCGCGATCATCGTCGCCGTCCTGAGCGGAAGTGCCGGCGCCAACACCTCCAACGGCGCAGCCAAGAAGCCAACCCAAGCCGGGCAGGGCGCACCAGGAACCAACCCCGAGGTCAAGACTCCGGTGGAGCCGCCGGCCGGTCAGAACACCGACCAGCCGGCCGAGACGCCGACGGCCGCTGTGCAGCCGCCGCCGGTACTCAAGGAGGGCGACGACTGCCCCGACTCCACGCTGGCCGTCAAGGGGCTGACGAACGCGCCGCAATACGCGATCGGCGACCAGCCGAAGTTCGTCATGGTCGTCACCAATATCGGGCTGGTGGCCTGCAAGCGCGATGTGGGCGCCGCAGTGCTGGCCGCTTACGTCTACTCGCTGGACAACAAGCGGTTGTGGTCGAACCTGGACTGCGCGCCGTCCAACGAAACCCTGGTCAAGACCTTTGCACCCGGCGAACAGGTGACCACCTCCGTTACCTGGACCGGCATGGGGTCGGGCCCGCACTGCCCGCTGCCGCGGCCGGCGATCGGGCCCGGTACCTACAACCTCGTCGTCCAGTTGGGCAATCTTCGCTCGCTGGCGGTTCCGTTCATCATGGCCCCGCCGCTACCTCCGGGTGCCGCGCCGCCTCCTCCGCCCGGACTTCCCGGCCTGCCGGGACCCGGGCCGCTGCCCGGTCCGCCACCCGCCCCCGGCGGCTGAGCTAACTGAGCGGATCGCCGATGGTCGATTCGGCCAACTGCGACAGTCCTTCTCGCACGTGGCGGGCCCAGATCTCGCCGATGCCTTCCACGGCTTCCAGG
This sequence comes from Mycobacterium sp., assembly GCA_036272035.1. Classification (GTDB taxonomy): domain Bacteria; phylum Actinomycetota; class Actinomycetes; order Mycobacteriales; family Mycobacteriaceae; genus Mycobacterium. Next base: position 1,870 of record DATAZN010000542.1, read on the forward strand.
TCGCCCGCACTGGCCGCCAGCAGGCCCTGCAGCGAGCCGAACTCGCGGACCAGCCGGTCGGCGTGGGCGAACTGTAGCCGCGGGATCTCCGACATCGCGCGGTAGCCGCGCGAACTCACCGCTGAGTCCTGAGCTTCCGCAGTCGACGGGTAACCGAAAACCCTTGCCATCGTGGTGAAGTCGAGCAACTCGGCGTCAGACATGGCATCCAGCTCGTCGAGCGTGACCGCAACCTCGGCCTTGGACAACGGCTCGGGGTTGGCGTGGTAGTCGCGCACGACCAACTCGCGGGAAGCCTCGTTACCGCCGAGCAGTTCTTCGAGCTGCAGCCGCAGTTGGCGTCCGTCGGTGCCTAGCTCGACCACCTCGTAGTCCAGTTCCACGCCGATTCGGCGGACCAGTTCCAGCCGCTGCACCACCGTCATCACGTCGCGGAGCGTCACGAAGTCTTCGATCTCGGCCCTCGACAGCTGCCTGCTGACCTCGTCGAGCCGTGTCTTGTACCGTTCCAGCGTGGCAAGAGCCTGGTTGGCCCGCGACAAGATGGTGGACGAGTCGGCCAGCACATGGCGCTCACCGCAGTAGTAGACGGTCACGATGCTCATCGAGTGGCTGACCGAGATCACCGGATAACCAACCTGGCTGGCGGCCCGCTCGGCCGAGCGATGCCGGGTCCCGGATTCGTCGGTGGGTATCGACGGGTCCGGCACCAGTTGCACGTTGGCCCGCAGGATTCGGCTGCCGTCGGTGGACAGCACGACCGCGCCGTCCATCTTGCACAGCTCACGCAGCCTGGTCGGCGCGTACCGCACATCAAGGGAGAAGCCGCCGTCGCAGATCGTTTCTACGCTGTCGTCGTAGCCGAGGACTATCAGTGCGCCGGTCCGGCCGCGCAGGATGCGTTCCAGGCCGTCGCGCAGCGCGGTGCCTGGCGCAAGCCGCGCCACGGCCTCACGCAAGGAGGGCCGCTGTTGCGCCGCTGAGCCGTTCGTCGTCGATTTGCCGCCTGTCATCACCAGTCATTCTGCTCCGTGGTTGCAGAGTCCGGACGATGTGGTGGTGTGTCGGCCTTGTCGCGGTGCCCGGCGATGTCGAGCACGTGCTCGAGCGCAGCGGCGATGGTGGGCGCCTGCAGCGTCGTCAAACCCGGCGGCACAGCATCACAACCCGATGGGATCAGTGCCGTGGTGAACCCCTGCCGGGCCGCTTCGGCCAGCCGCCGTTCCATGCCGCTGACTCGCCGCAGATCACCAGCCAAGCCGACCTCACCGATGATCACCGCGGTGGCCGGCAACGGCAGGTTCACGTAGGCCGACGCCAGCGCCACCGCCACCGCCAAATCCGACGACGGATCGGTCAGCCGCATGCCGCCGACAGTGGACAGGTACACGTCGTTGACGGCGATCCTGAGCCGGGCGTGCTTTTCCAGCACCGCGGCGATCATCGCGGCACGCGCATGGTCGATCCCGCTGACGGCGCGGCGCGGTGAATTGCCTGTCGGCGTGGCCAGCAGCGCCTGGATTTCGCCGACCAGCGGGCGCTTGCCGTCGAGCGTTACGGTGATCGCCGTTCCGGAGACGGGCTGCGGTCGCTGGTCCAGAAAAAGCCCGGACGGGTCGGATACACCCTCAATCCCGTTGTCCTGCAGCAGAAAACAACCAACCTCGTCTGCGGCGCCGTAACGGTTCTTCACGCCGCGGACCATGCGTAGCAGCGAGTTTCGATCGCCTTCGAAATGCAGCACCACATCCACCAGATGTTCCAGCGAACGGGGGCCGGCAATAGCCCCGTCCTTGGTGACGTGGCCGACGAGAATCAGTGGCACACCAGTGGTCTTCGCCGCGGCGGTCAGCGCGCTGGTCACCGCGCGCACCTGAGTGACACCACCGGCGACGCCGTCGGTGTCAGCGCTGCACATGGTCTGCACCGAGTCGATGACGACCAACGTCGGCTGCACCGCCTCGATATGGCCAAGTACCGCATGCAGATCCGACTCGGCGGCCAGATAAAGCTCGTCGTGGCTGCAACCGGTCCGATCGGCGCGCATCCGGATCTGGCCGCGCGACTCCTCGCCGGACACATACAGCGCGCGTCGCCCGGACGCCGCCCATTGGTGGGCGACCTTGAGTAACAGCGTCGACTTGCCGACTCCGGGATCGCCCGCGAGCAGCGTGACCGAGCCGGGCACGACGCCTCCGCCGAGCACGCGGTCGAGTTCGTGGATCCCGGTGTGGCAGTGCCGGGTGCCGTCAGGCTCGACGGAACTGATCGGAATGGCGGCCGAGAACGGGCCTGCAGCGGCCCGAGTGCCGCCTCGTACGGCACTGAGCACGGCCACCTCGTCGACCGAGCCCCAGGTGCCGCATTCCAGGCAACGCCCTACCCATTTGGCGGTGACATGGCGGCATTCCGAACAGCGGTACTGCGAACGCGCCTTGGCCACCCGGTGACGGTATCCGGCTGGTGTGACAGATCAGCGGAGGTTAGGCCGGCCCGGGCGATTCGTGGTGCGGCCCGCTTTCCGGCGCCGAAATCGGCACTCCCACGGTGACGCTGCCGGCCTTCTCGAAATTGAAGGTGAAGTCGTAGTTCGGGCCGTTGGTGATCGGCTTGCTCAGCGCGATAGCCGCCTTGACCGAGTCGGCACTCTCCACGGGGTTGTCGGATTTCTTGCTCTGGCCGTTCTGAGAGCCGACGAACAGCACGCCACTGGCATGCAGGGTGGGGTCGCCGGTCACGGTGACTTTGCCGATGTCGGTGGTGATGCCGACCAGCTTGTCGGTAATGTCCGGCGACTGGTTCACCGCGACGAGGACCAGGTCCACCGTGGCGCCCGGGCGCAGGAAGTCACCGGTCTGCAGCGCCTGAATGTGGACGTTGCGCAGCGCGACGTTGTTGATCACCGCCTGGTTGCCGTCGACGGCCGATTGCTGCATGGCGGTCTGCGAAACCTGTCCGGCGCTGCACCCGGCGATCGCGCCGGCGCCGATCACGGCACCGGCTGCCAGCGCGGCGAGCTTTGCCGAGCGACGGGATTTCGAGACGCGGTAGTCGAAGCGGTTCACTCAAAGCCTCCTGCTCGGCCCTCGAACGCCACTGCGGTTCGACTATGCACAGTA
>DATAZN010000543.1:0-5211 GCA_036272035.1 Mycobacterium sp.
GCCCTGGCTACCGGGCTGGGCGGCTGGGCAGCCGGGAATGGCCTGTGGTGCTACGTCGCTCTGCGAGGCACCGCGCCAATCTCGACTTCCTCGGCAGCTGAGATTGGCTACGTGATGTTGCCGTTATGCGCTTTGGGCGCCACGGTTCTCGTTCCCAATCGCGATGACTACCAGTTTGGCTTCGGTCTGCTACTCGACGGGATTCTCGTCGCCTCGTCGTTGTTTTTGGCGTTAGGGAGCCTGGTTGTGGGCGCGGCGGACCGGGTGAGCATCCCGCGCATCGTCTTGGCGGTCATTACGGCTATCTATCTCGGGCTCGTGGTCATTGCGTTAGTTGTCGCGCGGACAGCCGAACGCGGCCGGAGGCTCTCCCCGACGCTGCTGGCGGCGGGCTTTGCAGCCATGGGTATAGCCGGGGTGCTGAACCTCCATGAGAACCGGCCCGACCACATTCCCAACGATGTCGTGACTCTCGGGTGGCTCACCGGGACATACTTTTTCGCGCTGTCGGCAATCGTGTCGAAGCCGAGGCCCGATCTCGACACCGCCCGCACATCTCACCCGTTCTCGCGGCGGTCGATGTGGCTGCCGTATCTGCCCGTGTCGGTCGCGCTCGTCGCATTCGCCGTGCGCTTCTGGCCCCCAGAGCGCGGCGATGCGTTCATCTTCGCGGCCGGCATGGTCCTCTCCGTTACCGTGCTGCTGCGGCAGTTGCTGGCTCTGAAGCGGAAGCAACGTTTGCTCGATGAAGTGGCCGACGCCGCCTTGCGGGATGCGGTGACCGGCTTGGCGAATCGGCGCTTGCTCGATGAGCGGTTGGCGCACGCTGTCCAGTTGCACGTGCGTCTGGCTGTCCCGGTCAGCCTGCTCAGGGTCAGGGTCGACGACTTCAATGTCGTCAATGACACGTTGGGTTATGCCGCCAGCGAGGCATTGTTGCGCGGCGTAGGGGCGCGGATCCAAGCCAGCGTCCGCGCCGACGACACCGTCGCCCGCATGGGTGGCGATGAGTTCGCGATCTTGGTGGAAGACCGCCCCGAGGTCGCCGAGCAGGTTGGCAAGAGGCTCGCCCGTGCCTTCGACAGCGCGCTCGACATCGGGGACAACCGGGTTTATGTGCATTTGAGCATCGGCGTGGCAACGGCGGAACCGGACGGCGCCGCCGTCACTGCGGGAGATCTACTGGACCAGGCTGAGGCTGCCCGGTCCCGTGCCGAGCAAACGAGTGCGAGCGATGTGCAGACTTTTACCCCGGAGATGGACGCCCATCTCGGCACACGGCAGTCGTTCCGCGACGGCATTGCCCGATTGCAGCTGCTCTGGGATCTGCGTCGGGCGATCGACGACCGCTTGCTCACCCTGGTGTATCAGCCGCAATTCGCGCTGGCCACTGGCGCCGTCTGCGGGGCAGAGGCGCTATTGCGTTGGGAACACATCACTTTGGGCTCTTTGGAGCCTGGGGAGTTCTTGCCACTAGTCCGCGAACACGGGTTGATGGATGCGGTAACCGACCTGGTGTTGTCGCGGGCGGTCGCGGACGCTTCGGGCTGGCACGCGGCAGGCACCGCGATCCCGGTCGCCATCAACATATGGGCGCGTTCCCTCGACGAGGACACCCTGCCCGACCGCATCATGTCCGTGCTCGACGCTCACGGCATGCCCGCCAACCTGCTCACGGTGGAGATCACCGAGGAATTGGTGGTGGCAGACTTCACCAGAGGCCGTGCCGTGCTCAATCGTCTCCGCGACGCCGGCATCCGGGTCTCGATCGACGACTTCGGCAGCGGCTACTCCACGCTGACCTATCTGCGTGAATTGCCCATCGACGAGGTCAAACTCGACCGCCATCTCATCACACCAATCCCCTACGATCAACGCGCCGCGACGATCGCACGCTCGGTCATCGAGCTGGCCGAGGAGTTCGGCATCGCCAGCGTCGCCGAAGGCATCGAGAACGACGAAACAGTCCAGTGGCTCAGGAGATTCGGTTGCGACGTCGTGCAGGGCAATTACTTCTGCGGACCGCTGCCGGCCGGGGAAATTCCACAGGTTCCCTCGGTGCCCACGCAGAAGGTCTAGTCGTTGCCTAGCGGCTTAGTCGCTCTCGAAGCCGCTCGGCGGCGGTCCGGACCGAATCGAGTTGCCGGGCAACCTGAGTGGGTGCGGTGCCACCTCGCGCGTCGCGTGAGGACACCGAACCTTCGATGGTGAGGACTTCCCGCACCTGAGGGGTCAGGTTGGCGCTGATGGCCGCCAGTTGATCGTCGGTCAACTCCTTGAGCCCGACGCCGAGCTTCTCGGCCACCTGGACGGCAGCGCCTGCGGCCTCGTGGGCATCACGAAACGGAACACCCTGGCGCACCAGCCATTCGGCGATATCGGTGGCGAGCGTGAAGCCGGCGGGAGCCAGTGCTGCCATCCGCTTGACGTTGAACGTCAGGCTGCTCACCAGGCCGGCCATCGCCGGCAGCAGCAGCTCCAGCTGCGCCACCGAGTCGAACACCGGTTCCTTGTCCTCTTGCAAGTCCCGGTTGTAGGCCAGCGGCTGAGCCTTAAGCGTTGCGAGCAGCCCGGCTAGGTTCCCGATCAGCCGGCCGGACTTGCCGCGAGCCAGCTCGGCGATGTCGGGATTCTTCTTCTGCGGCATGATCGAGCTACCCGTCGACCACGAGTCGTGCAAGGTGACGTAGCCGAATTCGGTTGAGCTCCAGATGATGATGTCCTCGGCGAGCCGGGACATGTCGACACTGATCATCGCGAAGACGAACGCCGCCTCTGCGGCGAAATCCCTGGACGCCGTTGCGTCGATGGAGTTGTCGGCGGCCGCCGTGAAACCGAGTTGCTCGGCGATCGCATCCGGGTCCAGCCCCAGCGACGAGCCGGCCAGCGCCCCAGAACCATAGGGCGACAACGCGGTGCGTGCGTCGAGGTCGACGATGCGGTCGACGTCGCGCAGCAGCGGGTGGGCGTGCGCGAGTAGATGATGGGCCAGCAGGATCGGCTGGGCGGACTGCAGGTGCGTCTTACCCGGCATGATGGCGCTCGGATGAGCCGCCGCCTGGCCGGCCAGTGCGCCGACAAGGTCCAACACGCCCGCGGCCACCCGCCGGAGCGCGTCGCGCAGCCACATCCGAAACAGCGTGGCCACCTGGTCGTTTCGCGAGCGGCCGGCCCGCAGCCGACCACCTAGGTCGGGCCCGACCCGGTCGATCAGTCCCCGCTCCAGCGCGGCGTGCACGTCCTCGTCGGTGACCAGCGGTCCGAAACTCCCGTCTGCGAGATCCTCGGCCAGGCTGTCCAGGCCGGCCAGCAGCCCGTCGCGCTGATCGTCGGTCAGGAGACCGGCGTTGAAGAGGACCTGCGTGTGGGCCTTGGACGCGGTGACGTCGTAAGGCGCCAGCACCCAGTCGAAGTGGGTGGATCTGCTCAGCGCGGTCAGTGCATCCGACGGGCCGTCGGCGAACCGACCGCCCCATAGGGATCCCTCGTTGGTGCTCACGTTTCGTCGGTGGCCAGGTCCCGGCGAGCGGCCAGCTTGGACGACAGCCCGTGCACGTAGACGAAGCCTCTCGCCATCGACTGATCGAACGTGTCGCCCTCGTCGTATGTGGCCAGGTTGAAGTCGTACAGCGACTCGGCGCTGCGCCGGCCGTTGACGGCAATATGTCCGCCGTGCAACACCATTCGGATCTCACCGGTGACGTGCTCCTGGGTCTTGGCGACGAAGGTCTCCAGGGCGGTCTTCAGCGGCGAGTACCACAGCCCGTCGTACACCAATTCCGCCCAACGCTGGTCGGTTTGGCGCTTGAACCGGCCCAGTTCGCGCTCGAGGGTGACGTGCTCGAGTTCGGTGTGCGCGGTGATGAGTACCATCCCGCCCGGCGCCTCGTAGATCTCGCGGCTCTTGATGCCCACCAGCCGGTCCTCCACGACATCGAGACGCCCGACGCCCTGCGCGCCCGCGCGTCGGTTGAGTTCCTCGATCGCCTGCAGCACCGACACCGAGTTGCCGTCGATCGTGACCGGTACGCCACGCTCGAAGCCGACGATCACCTCGTCGGGGGTGTTCCAGTTGACGGTGGGGTCTTCGGTGTAGTCGTAGACATCCTTGGTGGGCGCGTTCCAGAGGTGTTCCAGGAAGCCGGTTTCCACCGCGCGGCCCCACACGTTCTGGTCGATGGAAAACGGGGAGCGTTTGGTCACGTTGATCGGAATGGCGTTCTCTTCGGCGAAGGCGATGGCCTTCTCCCGCGTCCACGCGTAGTCGCGGACCGGTGCGAGCACCTCCAGATCCGGTGCCAGCGAGGCGAATCCGACTTCGAAACGGACCTGATCGTTACCCTTACCGGTGCACCCGTGCGCGACGATGCTGCCGCCGTGCTCACGGGCCGCCGCGACGAGATGCTTGGCGATGAGCGGACGGCTGATCGCCGACACCAACGGGTAGCGATCCATGTAGAGGGCGTTGGACAAGATGGTGGGCAGGCAGTAGCCGTCGGCGAATTCGTCGCGGGCGTCGACGACCACGGCTTCGACGGCGCCACAGTCCAGCGCACGCTGGCGAACCACCTCCATGTCCTCACCGCCTTGGCCCAGGTCGATCGCGACCGCGACAACCTCACGGCCGGTCTCCTTGCCGATCCAGCTGATCGCCACCGAGGTATCCAAACCGCCGGAATACGCCAAGATGACGCGCTCGGACATGGACTGGTCTCCTTAGAGTTGTACGGTTATGTGAGGTCTTTGATCAGGGTCGCGAGTTCTGCGCCCGTCATCGGCTCGCGGGCCGCCACGAAGATCGTGTCATCCCCTGCGATTGTGCCTACTACGTAGGGCAGTGCTGCCCGGTCGATGGCACTGGCCAGGTAGTCGGCCGCACCGGGTGGGGTACGCAGCACGGCGAGGTTTCCGCTGGCGTCGGTGGAGACCAGCACCTCGCTCAACAGCCTCGACAGTCGTGCGGTACCACCGGATACGCCGCGCAGGGGGCTGCCGTCCTCCGGCACCACGTAGACGCCGACGCCGCCGTCGGCCCCGCGCAACTTGACCGCCCCGAGTTCTTCGAGGTCCCGCGACAGCGTGGCCTGGGTGACCTCGACACCGTCGGCGGCGAGCAACGCAGCCAACTCGCTCTGGCTGCGCACTTCGGCTGAAGACAGGATCGCCACGATGCGCGCTCGCCGTCCGACGCGGGTGATTTCGGGCGTGGTC
>DATAZN010000544.1:0-6755 GCA_036272035.1 Mycobacterium sp.
GGAGCAACTCGAGTCCTTCGCGGAAGGAATCGTCGCCGAAGTCCTCGAGACCGGTCTGCGCGACGGCGGCTCCGACGACATCGGCCATCATTAGCCCTTTCCGGAGAATCCGTGTCAGTATACTGACGCGATTATGAGCGAGTTGTCAACGTCTCGGCGTACCTACCACAGCCCGGCGCGGCAAAAGGCCGCCACTGCCACTCGGGACCGCATCATCGATGCCGGCACCCGACTGGTGCGCGGGTTCACCACATGGGACTGGGACGAGCTGACCTTCCGCGCCGTCGCCGAACGCGCAGCGGTCAGCGAGCGCACGGTGTACCGCCATTTCCCGACCGAGCGGCACCTGCACGATGCGATCATGGGCCGATTGGAAGACGAGGCCGGCATTGCCTACCAGGACGTCGAGTTGGACAACTTCGCCGAGGTGACGGCCCGGCTTTTCGCGTCGTTGGGGCGGTTCGCCATCAAGGACTCGATCGGTGCGCCGCATGGAGCGGCTTTCGTGGGCGCCGAGGCCAAACGACACGATGCCCTGGACCGCGCCGTTGTCGCGCCACAGCTGCCGGATGCTCGACGCCGGGCGCTGGCCGGTCTGCTCGACGTGCTGTGGAGCCCGCCCACCTACGAACGGTTGGTCGGCTCATGGAACCTCGACCAGGGCGAAGCGGTCGAGGCGGTGCAATGGCTGATCGCGAAAGTCATTGCGGCGGTGCAGAACAACGAACCACCGGCGCTACTTCAATAGCTGCTGCTGGAGGTTGTCGGTCAGCGTGCACGCCTATGACCAATGGTCAGTCGACGAACTGCTCGACTTGGCAACCGGTTTCGGTCGGGATACAGGGACGTAACAGCTCCGCCGAATAATTGACAGCTCCGACAGTCGGATTGGTAACGTCATTCACGGTTGACACTCCAGCCTCTCGGAAACATCGCGGCGGCGATCGAATTTCCCCGCCGAAGGCGCCCGAGCGCCGGTGTAAGCCGATACACCGACGGCTCCGCGCCGCCTGCGTGAGAGACCGCGTGAGAGCCAGGGGATCTGACTTGAGCCGATTCACCCAGACCATGTACGACAATGCCCAGAGCAGCCTCAAGGGCATGATCACCGGGGAGCCGCACGCCCCGGTCCGGCATACCTGGGCTCAGGTGCACGAGCGGAGCCGCCGCGTCGCGGGCGGCCTGGCCGCCGCCGGCGTGGGGCACGGCGATGCGGTCGCAGTGCTGGCCGGGGCACCCGTCGAGATCGCCCCGACCGCGCAGGCCATCTGGATGCGCGGCGCCAGCCTCACGATGCTGCATCAGCCCACGCCGCGCACCGACCTGCAACGCTGGGCCGACGAGACGACGGCCGTCATCAACATGATCGGCGCCAAAGCCGTCGTGGTCTCCGATCCGTTCATGGCCGCGGCACCGCTGCTGTCCCAGCTGGGAATGCAGGTCCTGACGGCCGAACAGTTACTCGATGGCCGGCCGATCGATCCTATTGACACCGACGACGACGACGTCGCGCTGTTGCAATTGACGTCCGGCTCGACCGGCTCCCCCAAAGCGGTCCAGATCAGCCATCGCAACGTCGTATCGAATGCGGAGGCCATGTTCGTCGGCGCAGACGTCGACGTTGAATCCGACGTGATCGTGAGCTGGCTGCCGTGCTTCCACGACATGGGCATGACCGGCTACCTGACGGTTCCGATGTACTTCGGCGTCGAGCTGGTGAAGGTCACGCCGATGGACTTCCTCCGTGACACCCTGCTGTGGGCACGGCTCATCGACAAATACCAGGGCACCATGACAGCGGCGCCCAACTTCGCCTACACGATGTTCGCCAAACGCCTGCGCAGGCAGGCTCAGCCCGGTCAATTCGACCTGTCCACGCTGCGGTGGGCGCTCTCGGGCGCAGAGCAAGTCGAGCCGGCCGACGTCGAGGACCTGTGCGAAGCCGGCGCGCCGTTCGGGTTGCGGCCCGAAGCACTTGTGCCCGCCTACGGCATGGCCGAGACGACGGTTGCACTGTCGTTCACCGAGTGCGGCCGCGGATTGATCGTCGACGAAGTCGACGCCGATCTGCTTGCCGTGCTGCACCGGGCTGTCCCGGCCTCGCGGGGTAAGACCCGGCGATTGGCCTCCCTCGGTCGTCCACTCAAGGGGCTGGAGGCCCGGATCGTCGACCGGGACGGCAAAGTGCTACCCGCTCGCTGTGTCGGCGTCATCCACGTGCGTGGCGAACCGGTGACACTGGGTTATACGACGGTCGCCGGTTTCATATCCGCGCAAAATCACGAGGGGTGGTACGACACCGGTGATTTGGGCTATCTCACCGAGACCGGCAACGTGGTGGTGTGCGGCCGGCTGAAGGACGTGATCATCATGGCGGGTCGCAACATCTACCCGACCGACATCGAGCGCGCCGCCGCCCGCGTCCACGGGGTCCGGCCCGGCTGCGCCGTCGCGGTCCGCTTGGAGGCCGGCCATCCACGAGAGACTTTCGCGGTTGCCGTCGAAGCCAATACCTGGGAGGACCCAGCCGAGGTACGCCGCGTCGAGCGTCAGGTTGCCCACGAGGTCGTCGCCGAGGTCGATGTCCGTCCCCGCAACGTGGTTGTGCTCGAGCCGGGAATGATCCCCAAGACCCCGTCGGGAAAACTGCGCCGCGCCCACGCGCTGGCGCTGGTCATTTAAACTGGCGTAGACCATGCCCGATTTTGACGCTCAGCCTGGTCGCGAACCACCAGAGCCGACCGAATTGTCCACCTCCCAACGGGACGCGGACGAAGTCGACTTGCGCGCCGGGCTGCGCGGTTTGGCAGGAATGGTGGCCGGTGCCCGCGGCGTGTCCGAATTGCTGGGCGAGGTCGCCGCGTTCGCCGCTGATGCCATTCCCGGGGTCGATGGCGCCGGAGTTGCGCTGATCGAGGCCGGCAAAGGTCGCCCGGCACTGCAGAGTATCGCTGCCACAGCGGGATTCGTTCACACGATCAACGCCGTTCAATACGACGAGTTGCGCGAGGGGCCGTGCATCACGTGTATGCAGTCGCGGCGAGTCACCGTCAGTGGATCGCTCGGCGCCGACGGCCGCTGGCCGCATTTCGGTGGCCGAGTCGCGAGGATGGGCGTGCATTCCGCGCTGTCGCTGCCGCTGATAGTCGGCGAGCACGTGATCGGCGCGATCAACTGCTATGCCGATAGCCAGGACGCGTTCGGCGAACACGCCGTGCTGTTGGGATCGCAATTCGCCGGGCCGGCGGCCGTGTCGATCTACAACGCCGGCCTGCTGGCCAGCGCTCGGGCACGTGCCGAAAAGCTGGAGGAGGCCCTGGATCACCGTGCGGTGATCGATCAGGCGGTCGGCATCATCCGCAGCCGGTCGGGTGTCAGCGCCGAAGTGGCGTTCAACCGGCTCGTCCAGATGAGTCAAAACGGCAACGTCAAGCTCCGGGTGGTCGCGGCACGACTGGTCGACGACGCCGTGCGGCGCGTCCATGCGCGGCGGGCTCAGCGCTAAGCCAGTTGAGTCATCTTGTGCAGCAGCGCCGGACGGGCGTCGGGATCTGCCATCAACTGCCGTGCCACGTCGGTCAGGTGATCGCCGTGGGTACGCGCGTGCCTGCGTAGCAGCGAAAATGCCTCGTCAACCGAGATGTCGAAGTGTTCGCGCAGGAAGCCCTTGGCCTGCTCGACGACGATTCGGTGGGTCAGCGCCGCACGCAGCTGCGGCATCACTGTCGCAGGCGTCGGCGGGAGTTCCTGCAGAATCGCCACGCAGGCGACATGCGCCAGAGTCTGCCCGAGCAGGAGATCGGGCTCAGTGAGTTCGCCCGGCCGGCTCCCGAACAAACCCAGAGAGCCCAACACGGTGCCGGCGGCCCGCATCGGCACCGCGTGCATAGAGACGACGCCCGCGTCCAGCGCGGCCGGAACAAAGCGCGGCCATCGGGTGATCGCGGTGCGCAGATCCGCCACCGAAACCGGTTGGCCGGTGGCGTAGCACTCCACGCAAGGTCCCTCGTCGGCCTGTAATTGAAAGAGTTCCAGTTCGCGCGTCTGAGTAGAGGTCGCGGCCAGCAAGCGCAATTGACCCAATGGGTCGGCGAGCAGAAATCCCGCTGCCGCGATATCCAAGAGGTCTGCGCAACGTTCGGTGAGCTCAGTGAGCAGGTCGACGATGTCGAAGTCGTCGAGCAGGCTGTCAACGAGTGATACAACCGCGTCCAGTACCCGAGTTTCACGAGGGGTATCGGTCACGTTTGGCCTCCTTTCGCATTTCATTAGTCGGCGTCGAGTCGCATTCGCCGGTCGAGAATGTCGCGAGCGACCTCGGTGGCGCTGCGGCTGGTTGCGTAGGCGTGGGCGCGCAGGCGTACCAGCGCTTCGGCGGGTTCGACCCCGAGTTGGGCGACGAGCATGCCGGTGGCCTGGCTCACCTCCGTACGGCTCAGCGCGTTGAAGTCGGCCCAGGCGCTGCTGTACGGGTTGTTGACGGCGGCCTGCAAGTCGGAGTGCATGAGGTCCAGCAGAGGGGCGCCGGCCAGCTCGGCGGCGACGACAGCGCCGGCCAGCTGGTCAACGTGTAGCTCGCCGGGCTGTGCCGTGAAAAAGTCCAGGGCGCCTACGAATTCGCCGGCCACGACAACCGGAATCGCGAATACTCCCCGGATCTTGTAGTCGAGCATGGCGGAGCGGTACAGCGGCCACCGGATGAAGTTGGGTTTGGCGAGGTCTGGAACGAGGACGGGGAAACGCGTCGAGACTGAGTCCAGGCACGGACCCTCGCCCATGGTGAACTGGAGTTCGTCATACACGCGCGCAGCCGCGTCGCTGGAGCCGAACGTTCCGCTGGTGACCCCCGAGAAGACCAGTGAAAGGGCCGCCGCATCAATGCCGAACAACATCACGCAGGCCTCGCACAGTGAATCAGCTGCCGCCAGACCACGCCGGCCGTCGACGGCTGCGCGCAGCTGTTCAGCGATCGCCACAATTAGCCGAGCGAGGATCGGGCATCAATTACATTGCCCGGATGTCGAGGTGGCGGGGTCATACCTCCACCATCCACCAATGGGAGCCGATTTGCGAGCATTGGCGCACCAGGCCCGCTAGCCGATCGACACCAGTTGGTCGATCGAGTCGATGGGCAGATCGCCGTCCACGATCGCCGTCACCGCCAACTTGTGCAGGATGATCGCGCCTCGGTGATTGTCAAGGAAGGCGATGTCGGCGGCGTCGCGCCCGGTGGCGATGCGCACCAGCGACTGCCGTGGCGCCAGCAGAGTTCCGTCGACGACCCGCCACTGCCCGCCGACGAACGCTTCGGCGACCGCGTGGAAATCCATCGGATACAAACCCGGTGCGTAGACCGACACCACGCGGGCCGGCACCTTGACCGCCCGCAGCAGCGCCACCACCAGGTGCGCGTAGTCGCGGCACACCCCGGCGCCGGCGAGCAGGGTCTCCACCGCTCCATCGATCGGGTCACTCGAGCCCGGTACATAGTTCAGCCGGGTGCCCACCCAGAGGGAAACTCGCTCCAGCAGACTCGTCGAATCCGCGTAGCTACCGAATTCCGTTGCGGCAAAACCATAGAGCTTGTCCGCCTCGGCGTACCGGCTGGGACGCAGATACATTGACAGGTCGTGTTCGGTCACCGGTGCCGGGTCGGTCCGGCCGACGATCGTGGCGGCATAGTCGACAGTCAGGTAGCCCACCGGAACGTCAAACTTGTGGATGCGGTTACCGTGCGTACCGCTGATCTCCAAGGCTTGAACGGGTTTACCGTCCAACACAAACGACAACCGCTCTGACACTTCGGTATTCGGGTGCGGCGCGACAGCAATCTGGAATTCCAGCGTCGTCGGGTCGGTGATCTCGACTTCGAGTTCCGCGGCCACCTCCCGTTTGGACTGGTGGTCCATGCGCGATTCCTTGTCCTCGATGTGGATCCATCCGGGATTCCAGGATCGACAAACGGATGCGATCGTATATTGCACATTCGGCCGCAGCGAGAATCACCGCAGACCAGGAGCGTTACCCTGCCGACAGTACACGCGCGGTGTACCGTCATACGGGTCGGCGATATTTCGCACGCAGCCGTTTGAGATTGTGTCGTTGCCGATTCGAATGATTTGGTCGATTCGCGGCCAAGACGGGAGCGTCGCATGACGCTACGAAATGGCCGAAGCTCAACAGATTCGACGCACACCCGACCCCGGATCACGCCCCGCCTGCGTTTGAAGCCCAAGGGGTCCACTGCAGGCAGTGTCGATGGAGCGTGGTGGCCGCACAGCGACGATCTTCCGATCGAACTTCCAGATTTGTTGGCAGTGCTCTCGATACGACTGGGCCCAATCGATCACGTGACATACAACTTCGCCGACTGGGCGACAGCGCCGACCAAGTTCCCGACGGGCGACGATATGGTCCGACTCAGCGGCTACTACCAGCAACCGGGCAACACCATCCAAGTGGTCGGCATCGATCGCACCAAGCTCGTTCTCCTGGTGGTACCGACTCGCACCGAACCAGAGCACGCACATGACATCATGATGTCCGCGGCAGGGCCGAACAACGCATCGTCAGTCGACGGACTACTGCACGACTAGCCCGCAAGGCGGTCAATAACCGCGAGCGTGCCGACGCTTGCTGGTGTGGGTTGTCATCTCGGTGACGACCGAGCGACCTTGTCCGCGAGGGGAATTGCGTGCGGCTGCCACCAGGGTGTCGAGCGCATCGACGATTCCGGTCGCTATGTCGTCGACCCC
>DATAZN010000545.1:0-28581 GCA_036272035.1 Mycobacterium sp.
GCCGGAAGTTCGTCGGGGTTGTGCTTGGAGACGCGTGCAACGAACAACTGGCGACGAAGTGCGTCGAGCGGTCGACCGCGCTGCAGAGTTCATGCCCAAGACACCCTGACCAACCAACGAGCGCTCCCCGGCTGGGCGCCCTAGAGGGGCACCACGACGTCGTAACGCACGTAGCGCGCTCCGCCCTCCATCGTCGTTCCAACCTGCTGAACGCCGTCGGGATCCGGTCGCATGCCACTTGAAAGCTGCAAGCGCAGCATCTTGGTCAATAGACCCTGGGCGTCATTGTCGCCGTGTTCCCAAATCAGAATCGGACGCCCCAAACACATGTGTGCGCCCCCGGCGAATGCCATGCCGAAGCCAGGAACCTTGTCGACCAGCGGAACCCGGTAGGGGTTGTACTCATCGGCTGCGTCACCGAACACGGCTACGTCGCGGTTTGCCTTCCCAACCCAGGCCTTGGTCCATTCGCCCGCACTGACCTCACGCCCGCTTTCCAGGGCTGTGTCCTCCTTGGCGAGGCGAACGAGGTACGGCCGGGTTACTCGGTGGAGTCGGAGCGACTCAGACATACACCTGTTGAGGAACTCTCGATCCTCCAGGCGTTCGCGGTCCTCCGGGTGCGCATCGAGCCACGGCAGAACATCGTCGAGGCCGTAGACGGCAAACACGACCGGGTTGTTGACCGAGGCAGCCAGAAGTTCGGTCATCTCGCGAAAGATCGCGGTGTCGTCAATGTTGTCCAGGTCCTCTTGGACCACGATCATGCTGGTGATCAGGTCGCCCGGGAGTGCATTCTTCTTCTCCATGTCGTCACCCGCCTCACGCACCAGGTCAACCCGCCGTCGAAAACTCGGCAGATAGATCTCCTGACGGATCTCAGCGACCGCATTGCGCGCTTCCTGCAGCACCCTGTCTCGGTGTTCGCGAGGGACGTAGTCAAGGACAATCCCCATGACAAGGTGGGTCGATACGGCGCGGAAACGCTCGATGTCCTCCTCCGTCTCGACCTGATCGATACCGATCATGCCGGCAATCAAACGCCAGTAGACACGCGCTGCGAAGTCGAAGAGATCGAAGCGGACCACGGTGGCACCGGGTTCCGCCTGCTGTTTGGTCAAGCGAAGGTAGTAGTCGAAGATCTCGTCGAATGCCTTGCCTTCAGCACCCCATGGCATCTTCGGACTGAGCATCCGCGCCATGGCCTTGCGGCGATTCAAGTGTGCGCGTCCGTCCATCGCGATAAGAGTTCCACCCACGAACTCGAGCGAGTCCTGATAGCTGCCCTCCATGCCGAAGGAACGACTCCGCAGCATCTCTTCAACGTCGCTGTACGTCGTCAGATCGACTCCCGAATCACGGTCAAAGACGATCGGCGGGTGGCCCGCGGGAACGTCCGTTACCTCGTCCGTCATGTCATTCAACCTCACTCGTGATTTACAGCCGCCCTTGTAGCGGAATCGGTCAGCAAATATTCGAGGCCCGCCAACGCATGCGATTTCAACCCAAGCCTTGAACGCCGACGCACAGCCAATGGATCCTCTTTCGAGGATAGGCAACCGGCCTCGATTCTGTCAACGATTACGTTGACAGAATCCGGATGGAAGCGCCAAATGAGGGGTGTATGGCGATTGCGCGAGGTCAGCGGCATCTTCGCCGACCACGTGTTCGACTTCGTCGGAATCCCAGCGTCTACGAGCAAGACTGGGCGATGCTGGCTGTCGGAGGGCAGTGTTCCTCGTCGGAACCACAAACCCCCAGACCACCATGCAGGTCCCCATCATCTCCGCTGTCCTGAATCAAATCCGTGTCCAGGTCGCAAATTTCGGCTCCGCCAACTGCACCCGCGACATCCCGGTCTCCTTGCGCCTGGTATGGACGGGAAGAATGAACCTCGACGATCTCGTGTCGACGAGAAATCAACCTGGACGAACTTTCCGCCGCGTCCGACATGCTGGACGACCCGGGTGATGGGGGCCACGTTCGAGAAGTAGCAGTTTCGCTCGAACCACCATCACCGTGTTGACACCCCGGCCGGGCAACGACCGTCGTCGACGAGGTGTTAGCGCGCCCATTCGCAGTGAAACAGTAACCAGCTCAAACCCTTTCTCCGGGCTGTGATACAGCAGGAGCCCTGTCCTTCCCGTATCGAGCGCGAAGGTGCCGGTGTTAGGCCGTTGACGGGCGTTCACGACGGTGCCGTGGCTATCGATGGCTTACCGCGATCGCCCAGTAGCGTGTCACCGCTGGTGCGGCGGTGATCCTCACCGGGGGCGGATCGACACAGACTCGGCCGGGTGTCGCGAATGGTCGGTGCTGGTCGCGGTCGCTAAAGCGGGCCGCGTTCTGCGCCCATGCAGCGCAACGTAGTTGGCCGCCGCAACGAGGAGGCGCTTCACGTTCTCCAGGCTGTCTGCGCCAGCGGCGCGAACTGCGGCCTGCGCTTGTCTCGAAAGGCCTGCACGCCTTCGCGATGGTCGGCTGCGGCCAAAGCGGATTCCATGAGGTCTGCCGCCTGCTCGTAAGCAGCAAACAGCGTTAGTTCGTTGGCGTCGAGTAGTTGACGCTTGATCGTCGCCCAACTCGAGGGTGCTGCCGAGGCAATGAGATTTGCGGCGTAGTTGCGTGCGGCCAGTACGGCTTCGCCATGGGGCACACTGCGGTTGACCAACCCCATCGCTTCGGCTTCATCTCCTCCCACGGTGCGTCCGGATAGCAGCAGGTCCAACGCATGCGCGCGCCCCACCAGCTGGGGCAGAATCCACGCGACTCCATGCTCGGCGACGAGCCCGAGCTTGGAGAATGACGTCGTCAGAACAGATGTCTCGGCACAGAAGCGCAGGTCACAGCTAATCGCCAGGGCGAATCCGATCCCCGCGGCGGCACCATTGATCGCGGCGATTAACGGCTTGGGGTAGCCGGCGAGCTCGCAAAGCCGTCGGCGGAGGGAGCGGTCAGGGCGTGAATCAGGTACGTCGCCCAACAGCGACATCGACGCTCCGGCGCAAAACCCGCGGCCCGCACCGGTGACGATGATTGCCCGCACCGACGCATCAGCCGCTGCGAAGTCCAGGGCAGCGAAGAAGCTGGTTTCCAGCTCATAGGTCCACGCGTTGAGTTCGGCCGGCCGATTCAGCGTCAGCTGCAAAATCCCGTCGGCGCCGTGTTCGACGAGCAGCACCCTCGAGGTGTTCATCCGTCGCAGGGTAGTGATAGTTCTGTTCAGATTTCAACTTACGCGTTGAAAATATCCACTTCCTGGGACTGCCGCCGAGGCGACCAATGGAGGGTGTCCGAGGCAGTACATCGCCATGTCGTCGCCCCGCGCCTGCCTGAGCGAAACGCGTGTCGTCATTTATCAACGTATATGTTGACCAACGCAACGCGCCCGAATTATGCTGCGCTTGTTCTGGCGAACCCATATCGTCGCCGGTCATCGGACCCGCTGGTTAGTCGCAGCGTCGGCAGCAGCCGGCGGGGATCGAAGCTCACGGCCAGGCTCTGCTCACATCGCAGGTAGGAGGCACGGTGACCGAGCTATCCGAGTCCACCCAGCGACTTCTCGACCAGACACTGGATATCGGCGCTCGACACCGGGGAGATGACTCAGCGAATTTCGGAGGCGGAGAACCAGATCCGGCGCATGCCGCGGCACCCCGCCACAATCGGTGCGCCCGACGCGCCACGGGTGTGCCATGGGTGAAGACAGCGACGTGGTAGTGGAGCCGCGGAGTGTCGTCGATGCGGTGGGGGCCAGCTTTAGTCCCGGCATTATTCGAATCCGGCTGCAGCGCCCGCCCGTCAACGCCCTCACAGTTCAGGTCATCGATCGGTTACGCGCGACGTTCGCGGCGATCCACGATGATCCTCGACCAGTCATGCTCTGCGGTCTGCCCCGCGTGTTTTCCGCAGGATTCGATGTCAAAGCGCCGGCGGACGACCCGCAGGTAGCCAGCGATGCCGCCACCGCATGTCTTGACGCCCTGCGCACCCATCCCGGTCCGACCGTCGCGGCGGTGGAAGGCGCCGCCGTGGGCCTGGGTCTGCTGATCGCTGCCTCGGCCGACATCCTCGTCACGTCGCGGTCGGCGTCGTTTCGCATGCCGGAAGTCACCCTCGGGATCGCCAGCGACGTCGATGGGCTGCGTCGGTTCCTGCCCGAGATGTGGGTGCGGCGACTGTGCTTGTCGGGGGAGTCGTTCACCGCCGAGCAGCTGCACCTCGATGCCAGCGGGGCGATGGTTTGTGAACCGGGAACCTGCGAGGCCACTGCAGAGACAATTGCCGGGCAGCTCGCGGCACTCCGGCCACAGTTCGTTCGAGACGCAAAGCTAGGCCTGAGGCGATAACCAGGTGGGCCCACACTGAAATTCAACATGTATGTTGACGAACCCATCATAATTCCGTACGGTGAAAATCGATGTCAGCTAATGGTTTCGCCGACCGCCGCCCCGTTTCATCGGTGGCCCGGGCTGCACAGAGGTCGCAGTGTAGATGAAACTGCCGCTGCTCCACGCCCGCGAGTTGCCCGCCACGTTCACAGGCCTGAGGCGCGAGGTGCGCCGGTTCCTGACCGAGGAACGCGCCGCTGGCCGCTACACGCCTCGATGCGACTGCTGGCTGGTGGGATTCGACGAACGCTTCACCCTGGCCCTGGGGCAACAGGGCTGGATTGGCACGACGTTTCCCAAGCAGTACGGGGGCGCTGGCGCTGATGCCCTGACCCGCTTCGTCATCGCAGAAGAACTCCTCGCCGCGGGCGCCCCAGTCGCGGCGCATTGGATCGCCGATCGTCAGTCGGGCCCGTCCATCCTTCGATTCGGCACCGAGGAGCAACGGCACCACTACCTGCCTGGCATCGCCAGTGGCGAACTGTTTTTCGCCATCGGGATGAGCGAGCCCGATTCCGGTTCGGATCTGGCCAGCGTTCGAACCCGCGCCGAACGCGTAGACGGCGGCTGGGTGGTCAACGGCACCAAGGTCTGGACCAGTCATGCCCACCATGCTCACCACATGCTGACCCTGGTGCGAACCTCACCGCTGGATCCATCGCGCCGTCACGCCGGGCTGAGCCAGTTCATCATCGATATGGCCAGCCCCGGGGTGTCGTGCCAGCCGATCCAGCTGATCAGCGGAGCGCACCACTTCAACGAAGTGGTGCTGCGTGACGTGTTCGTCAGCGACGAGCAGGTTCTGGGCACCGTCGGTAACGGCTGGACGCAGGTCACCCATGAGCTGGCCTACGAGCGTTCTGGGCCCGAACGCATCCTAAGCACGTATCCGCTGCTGGAGGCTGCGCGCGCCGAACTGGCCAAAGACCGGGCCGGCCGACGCTTAGTGGCCCGACTCAGCGCAGAACTGTGGACGCTGCGTGCCATGTCGATGGCGGTTGCCGTCGAGCTGGCCGCTGGTCGCACCCCTAATGTCGAGGCGGCTACCGTCAAGGATCTCGGCACTCAATTCGAACGCAACCTTGTCCACGCGGTGGCCGAAGCCCTCGACATCGAACCCGATCCCACTGGGCCGGGCGCCTTGCCGTACATGCTCGCCGAAGCTCTGCAGCAGGCGCCTGGCTTTACCCTGCGTGGCGGCACGAACGAGGTGCTGCGCGGGGTCGTTGCCAAGGCAGTGGTTGCATGAGCATGGAAACGACTGAGCTGCTGCGTGATTCGGTGATCGGGGCGTGTGGTGAGCTCGCCGACACCGGTTGGCATCCGCAGGCGTGGACCGCCTTGGACGAGATCGGTGTGACCGCGCTAGTGGTGCCCGAGGTCAATGGCGGCGCTGGGGCAACGTACGCCGACGCCGCGGTCGTGCTGCCTGCGCTGGGGTCACTGGCGGCGTCGGTGCCGATCGTGGAACTAGGCCTGATGGCCGGGTGGCTGGTGACCCTGACCGGGTCGAAGCTGCCAGCCGGTGTGGTGATCGCCGCCGTCGCCGACGACATCGACGCGCAGCGCTCCGGGGGCGGGTGGCTGTTGTCGGGGGCAGTGCCACGAGTGCCATGGGCCCGGCACGCCGATCGCGTGATGATCCTGACGCGACTGGCAGCCGACTGGTACGCCGTGGATCTGCCGTGTGCCGGACTCGACATCCGCCACGGTGCCAACGTCGCCGGCGAACCACGGGACAGCATCGTCCTCAATGACCTGGTGGTAAGGGACGACCAGATGCATCGGCTCGGTAACGCCGGCGCACTTGGTGTGGAATTGCGGCGGCGGGGCGCGTTCGGGCGGTCACTGATGATGGCCGGTGCTGCGCAGAGCATCTATGCGTACACCGTCCAATATGCCGGCGAGCGGCACCAATTCGGACGGGCGCTGGCGGCGATGCCCGCGGTGCAGCAGATGCTGGCGCAGCTGGCCGCGGAGACCAGCGCAATGACCGTGGCAGTCGAGTCGGCCGCGCTCGCCCTTGATCGTGACCCGCTGCAGACGTGGCCGCTGGACGCCGCGCGCATCCGGGCCGACGCTGCGGTGCAAACCGTAACGGCGATTGGACACCAAATCCACGGCGCGATCGGTTTCACCCGCGAACATCCACTACATCGGTTGACGGCCCGGTTGTGGGCGTGGCGCGAGGAGTATCACAACCAATCGACCTGGGCTGACGTGTTCGGCGAAAATCTCTGTCGGAAGGGCGATCTCACACTATGGCAGCAGCTGACCATGTAGCCGACGATGACCTCGTCTACGAAACTCGCGGCGCGGTCGGCCTGATCCGAATCAACCGGCCCGCACAACTTGGCGCGTTCACTTGGCCGATGCTGGATCGCTGGGCACAGGCGCTCGTCAGCGCACGAGACGACGAGGCGATCCGCGCGGTGGTGCTTACCGGCACTGGTCGCGGCTTTTGCACCGGCGTCGACCTCGAGGCGATGGCGGGCGTCGAACCGACCCCCCTTGCTCGCAAGCGCGTCCTCACCGACCGCGTCCACAAGGTGGTGCGAGCGGTCGCCGATCTCGACAAACCGCTCATCTGCGCGGTCAACGGGCTGGCCATCGGCGCCGGGATGGACATGGCGCTCATGTGCGACATCCGGCTTGCGGCAGAGTCTGCCCGGTTTTGCGAGGGTTACATCAATGTCGGCCTGGTGCCCGGCGACGGCGGAGCGTATTTCCTCCCGCGCATTGTCGGAGTAGCGCGAGCGCTGGAGCTGCTGTGGACCGGCGACACCGTTTCGGCACACGAGGCACGCGATCTAGGAATCGTCAGCGATGTGTGCTCCGATGACAACCTCCTCGAAGCGGCACTCGGGCTCGCCAACCGGATCGCGGCGAGGTCACCGATCGCGGTGTCGATGATCAAACGTGCCGTGTATCAGTCGCAGACCATCGACCTGCGCACCAGCCTGGACCTGATCTCATCGCATATGGGCATCCTGCAATCGACCTCCGACAGCGTGGAGGCGATGCGAGCGTTTCGGGAACGTCGGCACGCCGTCTTCACCGGCGAGTAGGCAGATCAAAGCGTCAACCCACACGTCGACGCAGGTTGCGACCTAAAATTAAGGGCTTCAAAAATTGAGGGTCTCAAGCCATTTCGCGAGATGTCACCAAACGACTTCGACGCCAGCACATCCGCTCACCTCGTGCGGGCGGGGTACTGAGGTCTGATGGAATCCGCCTGCGTAACAGGAATTATCGGCTTTTGGTGCCGTCGATCGGATGATATTCCATTGAGAATGGTGTCGGCCATCGCGTCGGCGACACCTACGCCGTCGAGTTCCCCTTCGGGCTGAAACCAACGTGATGTCCAGTTCAACATGCCGACCACCTGCTTGATGACGATCCTGACGGGAGTATCGATCGAGAACACACCGGTGTCGATTCCTTCGTGCAGTATCCGGTCAAGCAAGGCCTCAAATCGCCGGCCCGATTCCACGGTGGCCTCGTATAACTCGCGCCCTAGCACTTCAGCTGACCCGCTGGCCTGGAAGAAGATATAAAGCTGGGGATAGTGTTTTTCGAACGCCTGCATCACCGTCGACATGGCTTCGCGTAGGCGCAGCTCGGGCGGGCTGGTACTGGCGGTGACGGTGTCGATGCCGTCGAAGTAATCGGTCAGCCCATCGAGGATGAGTTCGCGGTAGATCGCATACTTGTCCTCGAAGTAGTAGTACATGGTGGCGCGGTCGACCTTGGCGTGTTTGGCGATGAGCCCAATCGTGGTCTTGCTGACGCCGTGACGATGGAGCACCTGGCCGCTGGCACGCAGAATCTCCGCGCGCCTTGCGTTGTATTTATCTCGGTCGTTGGCTTGAGCGGACCGTCTCTTCTGAGAGAGTGACGAGGACCCTCCGGAATCAGCCATTGGAGCCAACCGCAAAGAGCGCTGCCGCAACATAATTCGTCGTGTGGTTGACAGTCGAACAACCCGCATGCACAACCTCGATCATCGCACACATCGAGGACGAATGGGGCCAGCCGGGGGGACGCAATCCGGCGCTCAGGCACTGCGCTGCAACCAGATCGGGGAGGCGACCGCGCCTTTCATCGACCGGCCGGCGGGCTGGCAGTGCTAGCAACCTCGACATGTGGTGTGGCACAACGTAGAGGCGAGCAGCAATTGTTGGCAGCGGGTCACTGATAGGCCCATTGAGGGGCATCCGCTATCCTCGGCGGGTGTATTGAATTGACGATGGCTTGACAGACCCTATCATGGCTTCAACGTCTGTGTGGACCAGAAAATCTCTCCGGTCCATGCCGCCAGGGGTGCGCCGGGGATGGTTATCGGTCCCCGAGGCGAATGGCGCATTGACCCGATGGCCGGTTCGGTGATCATCGGATGATGTGGCGGTGACGCAGAGCTGTAGGCCGACAACGCTATACGCGGACCGTGACTTATCGGGCCTGGCCCGCAAGCAGTCCGGGTCGCGATTGCAGCGCAGCTTCCGTACCTCCACTGCAATCTGCGACCGCGATACAACGCGAATCAACAACTATGTTGACTTTGACCGGTCCTGGTCTTTATCATCGGCTTGTAGCTCGCAACGAGCGTGCGTGTGATTCGATTCGAACTCGGGCGCCCGCAACGTCGCGGATAAGCGCGCTCTACGCAGCTCACCGGTTCGGACGGATCGCATGACCGTGCGCGCGCCGTTGCGACGCGGCACCAGCGCCCGGGTCGCCGGCGCAGAGGTGCCAGATTGAGTTCGCACGGCAACGGCGCCTCACGCAGGGGATCCAGACTGACTGTCACACAACGACATTGGAGGATCCTCATGGCCGACGCGGTACCCCAAATCAACCCGCCTGCCACGGTACTGCTGCTGATGGACTTCCAGTACGCCATGGTCGGCGCGCTTGGTGATAAAGCTGCGGCACCGGTCATCGCAAATGCTGTTGCCGCGCTGGAATGGGCTCGCGCCAACGAGATCCAGGTGGCACACATATGGGTCGCTTTCGAACCGACTGAGGCCGGCGAAATTCCGGATAGCAACAAGAATTTCGCCCCCGTACGGAATGCGGCCATGCTACGTAGCGGTTCGCCAGAGGTTGAGATCGTCGACTTGGTCAAACCCGCAGTCGGCGAGCAAGTGTTCCGCAAGACACGCATCGGCGCATTCAGCACGACTTCGTTGGGGCCTTGGCTCGGGGAACGCAAGATTGACACGCTGGTCCTGGCGGGCATTACGACAAGCGGCGTGATGTTGTCGACCGTACGTGAAGCTTCCGACCGGGATCTGCGCGCCGTTGTTTTACGTGATGCGACCGCTGACTTTGACCCGACGGTCCACGAAGTGCTTGTCGAGCGAGTGTTTCCCGCCACAGCCGACGTTGTTTTCACCGGGGAGCTGACGGCGCAGAAGCTGGGCGGATAGCGGTTTTTCGCGGTGGTGCGATGGTGTCCGCATCGCGATACGTGATGTGAGCGCAGCAGGTCCGGCCAGCGGTCGGTGGCCGACCGTGCATTGCGGGCCGACGCTCGCGTCGTTGTTGTTGGCGACATCCTGGAAGCAGGTCTTGCCGAACGACGTTCGTCTAAGGCCTGTCCTGGCACGCGCGGCCCTCGTGACCGTGCCCGGTGGCGGCCGCGTTAAACTCGATATAGACAACGCATTTCGAGCCCCGGTCGGCTGGTCATCGATGTCGATCGGTACGGCGGTGTCGGCGATTAGGGCCCGAGTATCAGCGTCATCGCGTCGGCACGTGCGCTCCCGTCGGTTGTGAAAATGCCGCGCACAGCCGAGGTCACCGTGATGGTGCCGGGCTTCCGGATGCCACGCATCGCCATACACAGATGATGCGCCCGCACGACGACGATCACACCGGCGGCTTCCAGTCGACTGTGCACCGCGTCAGCAACCTGTGCAGTCAACCGCTCCTGCAGCTGAAGACGCTTGGCGCATAGGTCAACGAGCCGTGCCAGCTTGGACAGGCCAACCACACGACCAATTGACGCAGGGACATATCCGACTGCCGCGCTGCCATGCCACGGGACCAGGTGGTGCTCGCAAACGGAATAGAGCGGGATGTTCTTGACCAGGACGAGCTCGTTCTGGCCCTCCTCGAACGTCATCTCCAGGACGTTCGCTGGGTCAATGTGCTGCCCGGCGAGGATCTCTTGATACGCCCGCGCCACCCGAGCTGGAGTGTCGCGCAGGCCTTGGCGCTGGGGATCCTCGCCGACAGCCAGCAGGAGCTCTCGAACGGCGGCCTGCGCACGCACCACGTCGACACCCGAGACGACGGCCAGCGGCGGGCTCGTCGGCCGCAGACCGTCAGAAGCCGCGGTGTGGGCACGGGCCCGTCGATCGACGAGCCGCTGGCCCATGTGTGGCCAGCGGACGCTGCGTGCGGTTGACGTGCAGGTCATCCGGCGACGTCGACATTCGTCTTTCCAAGGTCGCCGCCGTGCATCCCGTCGAAAAGGGCGGGCATGACCGCCTCACGCCCGTGGCAATCCGCCGTCGGGAACTGGGGCAGGTGATGCTTTCGAACGGTTAGGCGATCCTTCGTCGGGTGCCGGCCGAGGGTGTGTTCGTTCCAGTGAATCGCCGTGCATTCGTTGCCCACGCCATGCTCCCATTTCGGTCTCATCGGTGACCCTCTACGGCTCTCCGCGGCCCGTCAGCCTAGACCCGTAAGTGCGGATTGGCGACGTAATGCCCAAGTCGCCCACCATACGCATGTTTCAACAAACATGTTGATTTTAGGGTTTGGTCCGCGTAATCTAGCTCACAACCTGCCCAGGGAAGCGACCAGGCACACACGCATACCAATGACGGCGAGGCCAGAGGGACAACGGTATTACGTCGCCAGCCTGGACGGGTCGACAGAGTATTCAGGCCTCCTGGATGCGATGCCAGCGTCTGGTTTCTAGCAACGACTGCGTTGACATCACGATCCGGTCGGGGTGTTCTGCGAACAGATTGCGGCGTCTGACGGAAGGGCACGAAGGTGAAACTAGACATACCCCACCGGCGTGAAGTTGGTATGACGCTGGCGTGCCCGGAATGCGGCCTCGCGGTCGTTGTCGTCGATGTCGGCAACGCCGCGAACGCAACCATGACGTGTCACACCACCATGACGCGCGCGCGGCCGGTGCGTTGCTGGTGCGTGTACCCGCAGTCGTCTGACGCCGCCATGGTGGCTGGCGAGCTATACACCGATGAACCCTCCGGTCTCATCCTGCGGTGTACCCGTCCCGGGGTGGGCCCATTATGTCTTTCCGGTCGGCGGCTGAGTCCGGTGACCGCACGACCACTCAGACGCGCGGCGGTCTAGCAGCCCAAAATTACTTCGCTTTATGCGAGCCGCGACCGAGCCTCGTGCCCATGCCTCCCGTCGAAAAGGACCCACACCCATGAAACCCATGCAGCGCAGGGCAGCCCGCCGGGCATCCCTTGCCCGACGTGCGCACGTGGAGCCGCAGCGCGCTTCGAAGACGAAGGAGGCGTCTACGAAGGCGGGGGATTGGAGCACGACGACGGCGTCGCCTCTGGTTTATCGCTGGCAGATGCGGTACGTCGCCTCCACCGTGTTGCCTGCTGGTGGTCAGCGGTCTCAGGGAATGCGTCGCGCATGACTGCACTCCCAGCTTCGGTGAGCGGGTCAGCGCACAGGTCCAACGTAGGCAAGGAAGGCATCCTGATTATCACACATCGCGGCCGATTCGAGTCGGCTTGTTGGCCAACATATCTGACCATCGGGCGGCCGGTGGTGCGCAACAGCTTGCAAGCCACGTCTCTGGCGTCACCGGAAGTGCCTTACATCCGCGCGGTCGACGTGCATGGCCACCTACCGCGTCGAAGTTCTGCCTCGAAAACGGGGGAGTGATGGCCTTCTCGACTGGCGTCGCCAAACCACTGCGCTCGTTCGGTGAGTTTTTCACCGTCGCGTGGCAGACCCTCACCCTGATCCCACGGCGGCCGTTCGCGTGGCAGGAATTCCTGATTCAGTCCTGGTTTGTGGCACGCGTATCTCTGCTGCCGACGTTGCTGCTTGCCATCCCGTTCACCGTGCTGGCTGTGTTCACATTCAACCTTCTGCTCGTAGAGTTCGGCGCCGCGGATTACTCCGGAGTAGGTGCTGCTGAGGGGACAGTGACCCAGATCGGCCCGATCGTCACCGTTTTGGTGGTGTCGGGAGCCGGTGCCACGGCCATGTGCGCAGACCTGGGAGCGCGCACCATCCGCGAGGAACTCGATGCGCTGCGAGTCATGGGCATCAACCCGATTCAATCGCTGGTGGTGCCGCGCGTGCTGGCCGCCACGTTCGTCGCGGTGCTGCTGTCTTCGCTGGTGATCCTGGTGGGTATCACTGGCGGGTTCTTCTTCTCGGTGTATTTCCAGAGTGTCTCCCCGGGTTCCTATGTGGGCACGCTGACCGAAATCACAGGGATCGGCAAAGTGATCGTGGGGTGGATCAAGGCCGCGTTATTCGGTCTGACCGCCGGCCTGATCGCCTGCTACAAAGGCGTCTCGGTCGGTGGTGGACCGGCCGGAGTGGGTAACGCCGTCAACGAAACTGTCGTCTACACGTTCGTCTCGCTGTTCGCGATCAACATCATTGCAACCGCGGTGAGCGTGTCGACCGTTGGGTCGATCGGATGAGCGCCACGCAGATCGTCGCAGCGCGCTACCCCCGCATCACCCGGACGGTGCGCGGGTGGATCGGCGCGGGCATCCGCATCGGCGAGCAGACCCAGTTCTACGGTCGCACGATCGCCTCGATCGGGGACGCCCTGATGCGTTACAAAACGGAGACGCTGCGCCTGATCGCCCAAATGGGCTTGGGCGCAGGTGCTTTGGCGATCATCGGCGGCTCGGTCGTGGTCGTTGGCTTCCTCACCATGATGACCGGCGCCCTCGTCGCCGTACAGGGTTATAACCTGCTGGCCTCGACCAGCACCGAGGCGTTGACCGGGTTCGCCTCGGCGTTCTTCAACGTTCGGCTGATCTCACCCATCACGGCGGCGATCGCGTTGGCGGCCACCATCGGAGCCGGGTCCACGGCGCAGCTGGGCGCGATGCGGATCAACGAAGAGATCGACGCGCTGGAGGTGATGGGAATTCGTTCCATCGCCTATCTGGCATCCACTCGGGTGATCGCCGGCGTGATCGTTGTCGTGCCGCTGTACTGCGTGGCGATGCTGATGTCGTTTTTCGCCGCCCGCTTTGGCACCACTGTCATCTACGGCCAGTCCAGCGGCGTCTACGACCACTACTTCAACACTTTCTTGATACCGGTCGACCTGATTTGGTCGTTCTTCCAAGCGTTTTCGATGGCGGTCGTGATCATGCTGGTGCACACCTACTACGGCTACACCGCCTCCGGTGGGCCCGCCGGCGTCGGTGAGGCGGTCGGTCGCGCGGTGCGCGCCTCGCTGGTGGTCTCGGCGGTGGTGATCCTGTTCGTGTCCCTGGCCATCTACGGGCGCGGCGGCAACTTCAACATGTCCGGATAACGCGGTGAATCATAAATCGGTATTCCAACGCATTCATCCGTTGTGGTGGACGGCCGTCCTCCTCGTCATCATCGTGTCGCTGATCACCGTGAGCCTGGCGCTGTTCGCAGGCAAACTGACTCCGTCGGTGCCTGTCAGCCTGGCTTCTGACCGCGCCGGACTGGTGATGAACTCCGGCGCCAGGGTGAAGATGCGCGGCGTCCAGGTGGGCCGTGTCGCGGGTATCAATCGCGACGGCGGCACCGTCAGATTGCAGCTCGACATCGACCCCGACCAGATCAATTACATCCCCGCCAACGTGGGCGCGCAGATTAACGCAACAACGGTGCTCGGCAACAAATACGTCGACTTGCTCTACCCCGACAACCCCAGCGCCAAGCGGTTATCCAGCGGGCAAGTTCTGCAGTCGCGCAACGTCGCCACCGAGGTCAACACCGTCTTTCAAAATCTCGTAGACGTGCTGCACCAAATCGATCCGGAGAAGATCAACGCGGTGCTGGCCGCGTTGGCCGAGGGCGTACGCGGACAGGGTCAGCGCTTGGGGGAGGCGACCACCGCCGCCACCGAGGTGCTGGCTGCCTACAACGATCGGATGGGCACCATCCGCCGCGACTGGCGTTCTTTCAAGGCGTTCAACGACGCTTATGGCGCCGCAGCCAACCACATTGTGTCGATCCTTGACGCGGCCAGCACGACTAGCGCCACGATCACCAGCCAACAGCGAGACCTAAACGCGTTGCTGCTCAACACGGTCGGATTCTCCCGGAGCGGCATCGACCTCATCGGGCCCAACGTCGGCAATCTCGTCTCGTCCATTAACGGGTTGCAGCCCACCGCTGATCTGCTGATGAAGTACAACCCCGAAATCACCTGCACGCTGGTCGGAGCGGATGTAGCCGTCAAGCTCGGCAAGGACGCCAAAGGGGGCAATGGATACTCGCTGGTGGTCGACAGCGGCCTGCTATTCGGCAAGGATCCCTACCGCTATCCCGACAACCTTCCGATCGTCGCGGCCAAGGGCGGACCCGGCGGTAAGCCTGGCTGCGGTTCGCTACCCGATGCGAGAAAGAACTACCCGGTCCGCGCCCTGGTCACCAACACTGGGTGGGGTACCGGCCTAGACATCCGGCCCAATCCGGGCATCGGACACCCTTGGTGGGCGAACTATTTTCCGGTCACCCACGCCGTTCCGCTACCGCCGACCCAACACGGCGTGCTCTATCCGCCTCTGGGTAGTCCACCGGCGCCGGCCAAGCAAGGCTGGCCAGCCATTGGCCCGATCCCCTATCCGGGAGCGCCGCCCTACGGCGCGCCGCTGTATGGGCCGGACGGGACTCCGCTGTATCCGCCGCCACCCGGCGCACCACCCCCGCCGCCAGCTTCCGGCCCGGTGCCGCCGCAAGCCCCCGTCCCACCGCCTGCACCCGCACCCGCCTCCCCGCCGAACTGACTGGAATGACTCGATGAGACAGAACTTCAGGGCTACGGTGTGGCGTCTCGCCGCCTTCGTCGCCGTCTGCCTGTTGGGCGCCTTTGCACTGGTGATGGTGTTCGCCCAACTGCGTTTCGAAGGGGGCGAGAAGACCTACGATGCCGTGTTCAGTAGCGTCTCGGGACTCGCCGGCGGCAACTTCGTTCGCATTGCGGGTGTGGAAGTCGGCAAGGTCAAACACATCTCGATCAACGACGACGGAAAAGCCGTGGTCGAATTCGCGATCGACGACACGGTGCAACTCACTGACGGCTCCAAGGCGTACGTGCGTTGGGACAACCCGATCGGCGCGCGCTACATGGAACTTGAAGACGGACCTGGGGTGGGCAGGGTGCTGCCAGCCGGCGCGACCATCCCGCTGGACCGGACCCGGCCGGCAATGGACCTCGACGCACTGATCGGCGGCTTTCGACCGTTGTTTCGCGCGCTGAGCCCCGATCAGGTCAACACTCTGTCCAGCGAGTTGATCCAGGCGTTTCAGGGACAGGGTGACACCATCAACTCGCTGCTGGCGCAGACCGCGGCGTTCACCAACACCCTGGCCGATCGCGACACCCTGATCGGCGAAGTGATCGGCAACCTCAACACGGTGCTGGGATCTCTAGGCGGCCAAAGCGATCAGCTCGCCAAGACCGTCGACTCACTGTCCACACTGATGAGCGGCCTGGCCGCTCGGAAAACCGACATCGTCAAATCGATCGCGTACTCCAACTTCGCCGCGTCCACGGTCGCTGACCTGCTCCAACAAACCCGACCGGCGATCCACAACACCGTGGCGCAGACCGACCGGGTCGCCGGTATTGCGCTGGCCGACCACGACTACCTCGACGATGTGCTCAAGACGCTGCCCGACACCTACCAAAAGTTAAGTCGGCAAGGCCTTTACGGCGACTTCTTCAGTTTCTACATGTGCGACCTGGTGCTGAAGATGAACGGCAAGGGCGGTCAGCCGGTCTACATCAAGGTGGCCGGCCAGTCCACCGGAAGGTGCGCGCCGAAGTGAAACGCATCCCCTGGCGCAGCCCGATCGTCATCGGCACGATCGGTCTCGCAGTCATCGCTGCGATCGTCGCGTTTGCTTTGAGTTTCGACCGCATCCCGTTCCTCAACGGCAGCAAGCACTACTCGGCGTATTTCGCCGAAGCCAGCGGTTTGATCACCGGGGGAGACGTTCAAGTGGCGGGTCTGAAGGTCGGAAAGGTCTCCTCGATCACGCTGGACTCGGGGAAGGTCTTGATCACCTTCGATATCTCCGACGACATCCACCTCGGCGACCGGTCGGAAGCTGCCATCAAGACCAAAGCGCTGCTGGGCACCAAGGTTCTCGCCATCACGACGCGCGGTGACCGCCCGCTGTCCGGGCCTATCCCACTTGAGCGCACGCGCCCGGCGTATCAGCTGGCCGACGTGCTGGGCGATTTGTCCACCACCGTCAAGGGGCTGGACACCGATCAACTCAACCAATCACTGACCACGTTGGCCCAGACCTTCGCAGAGACGCCTAACAACGTCAAGATCGCCGTGGACGGCGTCGCGCGAATCTCGCAGACCATCAACGAACGTGACAACCAACTGCGTAACCTGCTGACTGACGCGAACAAGGCAACCACGGTCTTGGCCGAGCGCAGCGACAAGATCGTTGGCTTGGTCCGCGACACCAACGCGTTCTTGGCTGCGCTGCAGACCCAGCGCAGCGCCCTGGATCACATATCGACCAACGTGTCGGCGCTAGCGCGTCAGCTCTCGGCATTCGTCGATGACAACAGGGCTCAGCTGCGGCCGGCGTTGGACAAGCTCAACGGCGCGCTTACCATCATCGACAACCGCAAGGTCGAACTGCAGTCGACCATAAAAAAGCTGAATGCCTACGCGATGTCGCTGGGAGAAGCGGTGTCATCGGCGCCGTTCTTCAAGGCCTACATCGCCAATTTGCTTCCTGGGCAACTTATTCAGCCTTTCGTCGATGCCGCATTCTCTGACCTGGGCCTGGATCCGCATACCTTGTCCCCGTCGCAGCGCATCGACCCAGCGACCGGCCAACCGGGCACGCCGCCACTGCCGGTGCCCTACCCACGCACTGGGCAGGGTGGCGCACCGCGCCTGAATCTGCCCGATGCCATCACCGGCAAGCCGGGCGATCAAGGGTGCGGTCCGCCGGGCCTACCGTTGCCCGGCCCTACTGGTTGTTACCCGTACCGCGAGCCGC
Organism: Mycobacterium sp.; assembly: GCA_036272035.1. Lineage (GTDB taxonomy): Bacteria > Actinomycetota > Actinomycetes > Mycobacteriales > Mycobacteriaceae > Mycobacterium. The sequence goes on from DATAZN010000545.1 coordinate 17,610, forward strand.
CACTGCCTGGGCCGCCGGGAGGTCCGCCGCCGGGCCCGCCGGCGCTACCTCCGCCGAACATGGTGAATACGCCCGAGCCGACACCTAAGCCGGTGTACGTGCCGGCACCCGGCGAAAAGCCGCCGTCAGCGACTGCACCGAACGGAGGTGGGCAATGACGCCCCTTCGGGTAAAGCGGATTCTGCCAGTACTTTTCGCCGTATTGCTGGTCAGCGGCGTAGCCGTGAACGCATCCATAGTCAACCACGGCGGCAAAACCACGCTCGTCGCCTACTTCGACAACAGCAACGGTGTTTTCCGCGGCGACGACGTTATGATCCTCGGCGTTCCCGTGGGCAAGATCGCAAGCATCGAACCGCAGCCGTCGCGGGCCAAAATCACCTTCTGGGTCGATGACAAATACAAGGTCCCTGCCGACGTCAAGGCGGTGATCCTCAACCCCGAGCTCATCAGCGCACGCTCGATCGCGCTCACGCCGGCTTACACATCTGGCTCGTCGCTGACGAATGGTGCGGTCGTACCCCAGGACCGCACCGCGGTGCCCGTGGAGTGGGATGACGTACGCGCACAATTGCAAAAGCTCGCTGACGCACTGCGGCCCACCGAACCCGGCGGGGTGAGCCCACTGGGGAAACTGATCAACACCGCTGCCGACAACCTGCGGGGGCAAGGCGGCAGCATCCGCGACGCGGTTATCAAATTGTCCCAGGCGCTTTCGGCGCTGGGCGATCACAGCAACGACATCTTTTCGACGTTGAAGAATCTGTCCACCCTGGTGTCGGCACTGCACGACAGCGCCGACGTGATGCGCGCGCTGAATGCGAATCTCGCGGCCGTGACGGGTTTGTTGGCCAATACACCTAACGAAGTCGGCCAGGTCGTCGATGACCTCAACACTGCCTCGGCCAAGGTGCAAGACTTTGTTGCCGAAAACCGGGAGGCTCTTGGTACCACGTCGGACAAGCTTGCAGGGATCAGCGACGCGGTTGTGCAAAGCCTCGACGACATCAAGCAGACCCTGCACCTAGCGCCGACAGCGTTCCAGAACTTCGACAACATCTACGAACCTGCCCATGCATCGCTCGCTGGTGCGCTGGCGCTGAACAATTTCTCCAACCCAATCACGTTCCTGTGCGGGGCGATTCAGGCCGCCTCGCGGCTCAACGCGGAGCAGTCGTCGAAGCTGTGCGTGCAATACCTCGCACCAATCATCAAAAACCGGCAATACAACTTCTTGCCGATCGGCGAGAACTTCTTCGTCAGCGCACAAGCGCGGCCCAATGAGATCACCTACAGCGAGGACTGGATGCGACCGGACTACAACCCTGCCGCACCCCCCCCGCCCGCCGGCCAGCCGCCTGCACGAGCGGCGCGGCCATCTGGAGCGACGAACCCACCGCCGGCCCCGCTGCCGGTCCAGGCGCAGGCGTCACAGAGTCCGCCGCTGGCTGATCCGCGCGCCGGTGCCGCGCCATCCCAAACCGATACGGTCGCAACCGATCCGGCCGCGGGCCTGCCTGGCATGATGGTGCCGAAGGGAGCCCGCTCATGACCGCCTGGCGGTGGTGTCGGGTTGCATATGCGCTGCTGCTGGCAGTCCTGCCGGCGATGTCGGGCTGCGCCTGGCATGGGCTCAATTCGCTGCAGATGCCTGGAACAGCAGGCGGCGGAACGGGCTCGTTCGTCGTGCGGGCCCGGATGCCCGAAGTCAATAACCTGCAGCCGAACACACCGGTCGAGATCGACGACGTGACCGTCGGCGCCGTTTCCAAGATCGAGCGCCAGGGCTGGCACGCGTTGGTCACCATGCGCCTCAACGGCGATGTAAATCTGCCGGCCAACTCGACCGTGACCCTCGGCCAGACCAGCCTGCTGGCCACCCTGCATCTGGAGCTGGCGCCGCCTGTCGGTATTCCTGCACAGGGCAAGCTGAAGAACGGCTCGCTCATCCCGCTGGCGTCGGCGGGCTCCTACCCGAACAACGAACAGACATTGGCGATGTTATCGATGCTGCTCAACCGGGGAGGAATTGGGCAACTCCAAGACATCACGCAGGCGTTCGCCACGGCGTTTGTGGGCCGCGGCCGAGACGTGCGAAACCTGCTTAAGCAGCTCAACAGGTTTGTCGCCTATCTCAATGATCAAAAAGGTGACATCATCGCGGCCACCGAGAGCCTCAATCGGCTCGTCGGCAAGGTCGCCGACCAGAAACCTGTGGTGGACAAGGCGTTACGCACAATTCCCCAGGCGCTGGCCGTGCTGGCCGACCAACGCGATAACCTGACCGAGGCGCTGGATCAGTTCGGCAAGCTCAGCGCACTGGCGGCCGACTCTGTCGACAAGACCAAAGCTTCCCTGGCAGCGGAATTCAATGATGTTGGCCCAGTGCTGGAGTCGTTGGCCAACGCTGGGCCGGCGATGACCCGATCGCTTGACCAGATATCCACTCTGCCCTGGATCAGGACCGGGGTGGACAAATTCCAGCGCGGCGACTACGCCAACATCACCGCCATATTCGACCTGACCTTGAGCCGGCTGGACACGGGCTTGTTCACCGGCACCCGGTGGGAGGGCAACCTCACCGAACTCGAAATGCTCTGGGGCCGAACGGTGGGTCAGACGCCGAGCCCGGCAACCGCCCGCAACCCGCTTGTAGTGCCCTACCGCCTGGACCAAGGGCCCTAGACATGCGACTGAATCGGCGCACGATTATCCAACTGGGTGTGTTCGCAATGGTATCCGCGGTCGCCGTCGCGGTGATGGTATTCGGTTACGTCAAGGCACCCGGTAACCTGTTCGGCTTCGGTCGCTACGAGGTGACCCTGCAACTGTCTGAATCGGGCAACCTCTATAAGAAAGCCAACGTCACCTACCGCGGCACCGAAGTGGGCACAGTGCAAGACGTGCACCTCACCAAAGACGGCGTCGATGCGGTGTTGTCCCTAAACCGCGGTGTCGCTATCCCATCTGACCTCGACGCCTCAGTGCACAGCGAAAACCCGATCGGCGAACAGTACGTCGCGCTCAGCCCCCGCAACGGTGACTCGCGCCCGCTGAAGAACGGTGACGTCATCCCCCGCCAGCGCTCCAGTGTCGGGCCCGACACCACCCAGCTGCTCGACACGATCACCAAAGGGCTGCGGGCGATCCCGCGCAACAACCTTAAGACGGTGATTGACGAGTCCTACATCGCGGTAGGTGGCCTCGGCCCTGAGCTGTCCCGGATCGTCCGAGGCTCAACGCAATTGGCGTTAGACGCCCGAAAGAATCTCGACCCGCTGATCGCGCTCATCGACAATTCCGGGCCGGTACTGGACTCTCAGGCCGACAGCGCTGTTGCGATCAACACCTGGGCGGCCAACCTCGCTACCATCACCAACGAGCTCCGCCAACATGACCAGTCTTTGGCGGGATTGCTGCGCACTGGCCAACAGGCCGCCGACGAAGGCCGCCAACTGTTCGACAGGTTGAAGCCCACGCTGCCGCTCGTGCTGGCGAACCTGGTCAGCATCAACCAGGTCGCGATCACCTACCAGCCTGGACTCGAACAACTCCTCGTGCTTATTCCACAGGGTGTCGCCGCTGTGCAAGCCATGGTGATTGCCAACACGGACACCATTCAGCCCTACCGCGGCGCCTATCTGGACTTCAACCTCAACGTCAATGTGCCGCCGGTCTGCGCCACGGGCTTCCTGCCGCCCCAGCAGATGCGGCCACCGAGCTTCGAAGACGCCCCGGACCGACCCGCCGGTGACCTGTACTGCCGAGTCCCGCAGGACTCTTCGCTCAACGTGCGCGGTGCGCGCAACACTCCATGCCTGACCCGGCCGGGCAAGGAGGCGCCGACGGCCAAGATGTGCGACAGCGACCAGAACTATGTGCCCCTCAACGACGGATGGAACTGGAAGGGCGACCCCAACGCCACCGTCTCGGAACAAGACGTCCCGCAGGGTGCGCCCGGCGCCCAGCCCGCCCCCGGCGCAATCCCGCCGCCGGCCACAGCCCCGCCGAACCGTCCGGCCCCGCCGAACGGTCTGCCCCCGCCGAACGGTCTACCCCCGCCATTGGCCGTTACCGGCTATGACCCCGCCACCGGCAGCTACGTCGGGCCCGATGGTCGCATCTACACCCAGTCGAACCTGGCTGAAAACAACCCCAAGGAGCACACATGGCAGTCGATGCTGACACCACCGACACCCCATCACGGCACGCCGCCACCCCCGGGTCCGGGCGCACCCGTTACCGGTGCGGGCAATTGACAGTGCTCGACGACGTGTCGGCTGCGGATGCGACAACCGCTGCCGATGCCGGTGCCGCGCCAGCCGAGGACCAGGCCGACGATCTCATCAAGCGGCGGCCACCGCGACGACGCGCTCTGCGGTTGGCGTTGTCCGCGACGCTGCTGATCATGGTGGCACTGGGTGCGCTGGTCGGGTGGCTTGGTTTTCGCGCCCACCAGTCGCATCAGAGCGCCCAACAGCGTGCGATGTATCTGGCGGTCGCACGTCAGGGTGCGCTGGACCTGACGACGATCAGCTACACCCAGGTCGACGCCGATATCAAGCGGATTTTGGATGTGGCAACGGGATCGTTCTACGACGACTTCCAGAAGCGCTCGCAGCCCTTCGTTGAGGTAGTCAAGCAGGCGCAGTCCAAATCACAAGGCACCATCACTTCAGCTGGCTTGGAGTCCGTGCAAGGCGAAACCGCCCAGGCCCTCGTCGCTGTCGCGGTAACAACGTCGAATGCCGGTGCGGCCGACCAACAACCGCGTGCATGGCGGATGCGGATCAGCATCCAGAAGGCCGGCGACACCGCCAAGGTGTCCAATGTCGAGTTCGTTCCGTGACCGCGACACCAGGCGAAAGCGAAAGGGAATGATGTCCTCAGCCGAAACGAAGGCGGTCCCGTCGGATGCGCCTGAAGAGTCCGACGTCGTCGAGGCTGGCGATAAGCACCTCGACGCCGACGGCGAACACCCAGCCACCGACGACACCGCGCAGGCCGGCACCACCGCCGGTGGTCCACCAACCGACGACACCAGGCCAGCGGGGGGCTGGCGGACGCGGGTTGCAGGGATCCTCGCCTACATCGTGTTTCCCTTTGGGGCGGTGCTGCTCGCTGGAGCGGCCGGCTATCTGAAATGGGTCGACTGCTCGTCGCGGGAAGCCGAGGTGGCGCGGGTCCAGTCGGTGCAGGCCGCGATCGACAGCACCGTAGCGATGCTGTCGTATCGGCCCGACACCGTCGAGTCCAACCTCGCCGCCGCCCGTGATCGGATGACCGGCGCGTTCCGCGACTCCTACTCGTCACTGACCCACGACGTGGTCATCCCCGGCGCCAAACAACAGCAGGTCTCGGCGGTCGCCACCGTGCCCGCCGCGGCGTCCGTGTCAGCCACCGCAACCCACGCGGTGGTGCTGGTGTTTGTCGATCAGTCCACGATCATCGGCAACGATCCGCCCACCCAGTCCACGTCCAGTGTCAAAGTGACGCTCGAGAAGATGCACGGCCGTTGGCTCATCTCGCAATTCGACCCCGTGTGAGCGTGATGGCCACCACGCAGATTACCCATCGAACAGCCGCAGGCCGGCCAACGGCGCCGCCGGGTCGGCGTACCCCTGGGTGGGAACGGACATTGCTCGCCTGCTTGGTTGTCGCGTCAGTTATCTTGCTGGCGCTTGCCGTTTCCGGGGCTTGCTGGGCGCGGGCGGATGCCGTGGCATACCTGATCGAAGTGACTGTGCGGCCGGGATATCACTTCGCCGACGCTGACGCCGCGCTGACCCACGGACATCAACTGTCCGACAAGGTTTCTGGCGGTCGCATCCACGCCGACGTCATCGGCGACATCAAAGGCGGCTGCAACACCAGCGACGATTTCCAGGCCTCCTGTCTGATTGACAAGGCCGTGAACGAACTGTGCCCCGCACACATTTGGCGGCTACGGAACTCAGCCGCGTATTACCCGCCACTCGCGGGATAACCACCCACACAAGGAGATAGGCATGCCTCACTGGTCCACCGCATCCGTCAGCTTTGCGGCTGTCTGCGCTCTCGGTTTGGCCGCCGCCCCCCCGAGTTGCGCCGACAACTCCCGCCTCAACAAAAGCGTGGTATCCAACGTGTACACGATGCAACGGCGGGCCGGCTGCACCAACACCCTAAACGTGAATCGACAACTACAGTTGGCCGCCCAGTGGCACACCGATGACGTGCTCAACAACCGAAACCTCGACGGCGACATCGGGTCCGACGGAACCTCACCGCAAGACCGTGCGCGGGCGGCGGGATTCACCGGCAAGGTCGCCGAAACGGTGGCTATTAACCCCGCGATAGCCATCAGCGGAATCGAGCTGATCAACATGTGGTACTACAACCCGAACGATTTCGCCATTATGAGCGACTGCGCCAACACCCTGATCGGTGTGTGGTCGGACAACAGTCTCGACCGCACCGTCGTCGTTGCCGTCTACGGCCAACCCCAGACTCAATGAATCACGGCCTACCGCGCGGTACACAGTAGTTCCCCCACTTGATTGACGGCAAAGGAGGTGATACGAAATGGATCCCACTCCTGACTACGACGCCAGTGACGAACTCGAATATGGCATCGACTGGTTTGCCTGGATTCTTCGCGGCGTCTACCCACCGCCGGGATACCCATCTCAGTAGCCACGAACCGCGCGCCCGGGAGCTCCACGCCGCAACATGACAGCACTGCACAGGGCGACCGCCCGGTGCAACGACGAATTACGACGACAAACAAGGGGTTAAGGCAATGCACGCGCTAAAGGCGTTGCTCGTGGTTATTGGCTCTATGGGGCTGACGGTGTTGCTAGCCGCGGCGCTGTCAACCGCCACACCGGCGACCGCCCGAGCCGCCGGTGTGGAGAACCTGATGGTGCCCTCAGCGGCAATGGGCCGCGACATCCCGGTCTCCTTTCTTGGCGGTGGTGCGCACGCGGTGTATCTACTGGACGCGTTCAACGCCGGCGACACCGTCAGCAACTGGGTCACCGCAGGCAACGCGATGAACGCCCTTGCCGGCAAGGGCATCTCAGTGGTCGCTCCCGCCGGAGGTGCCTACAGTCTCTACACCGACTGGGAACAGGACGGCGGAAGGCAGTGGGAAACCTTCTTGACCCGTGAGCTGCCCGACTGGCTCGGCGCCAACAAGGGCCTGGCCCCGGGCGGGCACGCGATCGTCGGGGCCTCCCAGGGCGGCACCGCCGCATTGACTCTCGCCGAGTTCCACCCCGACCGGTTCACCTACGCCGGCTCCCTGTCGGGCTTCCTGTATCCGTCGAGCACGGCCGTCAACGGGGCGATCACGGCGGGCATGCAGCAATTCGGCGGGGTCAACACCCAGTTGATGTGGGGCGCAGCGCAGCTGGGCCGCTGGAAGTGGCACGACCCCTACGTACACATCGGCTTGCTGCTGCAGAACAACACCCGGCTGTGGATCTACAGTCCGGACACACTTGGGTGCAGCGATGCCGCAGCCATGATCGGCTACTGCGCCCAAGCCCAAGGAACCACCCACGATTTCTACCAGCAATACCGCGCCGGCTACGGTCACAACGGCCACTTCGACCTGCCCACCAGCGGCAACCACGACTGGTCGAGCTGGCGCCCCCAGTTGGCCGCCATGTCTGGCGACCTGGCTGCCAGTATCAAGTAGTCCGCCGAGGATCCGATAACTAATTCGCGCGCAGTATTGATCAGGGGCGGAACCGAGTCACGCTGCGTGCGCTGTCTACGGTTACGTTGATCCGCTCACGGTGCGGCGCCGTATGCGCATCGGGGGCTCTGGTGCGATGGCCGCGGCTGTCTTCAAGGAATATGGCAGAATAACAATTTGGTGTTGCGCATAGCACAGTGACCGAGGAGTTGTATGGCAAAAGCTCAGAAGCGTCCGCCAACACTTGCGATGAAACGATCCAGCGCCCAGGACAAAGACCGCGCGCAGTACGGAGCCAAGCGGGAGTCGATCCTTCGCGCAGCCGGTCCGGTCCTGCAGCGCGACGGCATCAACGGTGCAACGATGGGGGCGATCGCTAAGGAAGCCGGAGTGGATCGGGCGACGATCTACTACTATTTCGAGGACAAGCAAGAGATCTTTCGGACCGCGATTCACGATGGCCTGGCGGAAATGGTCGCGGCCTTGGAAGATATCGCGGCCAGCGGCCATTCGGCAGAGACTCGGCTGCGGGACTCAATGCGGGCGGTCATGCGGGCCTACGAACGCCACTATCCGCAGTTGTACATCTTTTTTCAGGACGGCGCGACGTCGTCGATCATCGACAACCATCTCAATGCCGAAATCCTGGCATCGGGTGCGCGATATGAGGCGCTGGTAGAGGCCGCGGTGCGTGACGGTGTTGAATCGGGCGTATTCATGACGCCGTTGCCGCCCAAGATGTTCGCCAAGGTGCTTGTGGGAATGCTGAATTGGACCTCGCGCTGGTTTGTACCCGGCGGCGCGATGGGCGCCGACGACATCGCCGACGGGATGGCCGAAACGGTGCTACGCGGGATCATGGTCAGACCAGCCCGCAGGCGCTGACCGCTGCGCACGCTCACCATTGACCCGCATGCAACAGCCGCCTCTGGCGGCGCCCGCGGTCGATCAGCGGCACCGGCGCTGAAAGTTGCCCGCCCGCAGCGGGGTTAGCGGCGCACCAGGCAGCGCCGGTGGTTCAGTCGGACGGCTCCACGGTGATCCGGCTAGACGGCTGCGGAAAATGCACCATCAACAGCTCGCTCTCGGCGCTCCCTTCGATCTTGGCGCTCTCACCAGGCTCGATCCACACTCCAGTCAGCGCACCGAAGCTCAGACTGTCGTGGGTGAAGGTGCCGCCGGTGGTGAACAGCAACGTCGGGCGCCGGTCGTTTTCGGTGAGCTGGACGTGGAGCGGCCCGTCCTGCACCCATTGCACCGTTGAGATCTCGAGCGAGATCTCACTGAACACCCCGAGCCGACGCCTGCGGGTGGCCCCGTCGGGACTACTCCAGCCGAACGCGGACGGAGTCATCAACACGGGTTGCTTGTAGCGCGGTGGCTGTGGCGTGTAGGGCTGGCCGAAGACCTTTCCCCAGATGGCGTTGAGCGGATCGATCTTGTAGGGGTTACCATCGCCGTCGATCGAGTGGTAGAAGCCGTCCTTGAAGGTGCCGGTTTCCTTCAATTCGGCAACGGCGGCGTTGCTCTGTTCCGCCGTGATGTAGTGGTCGCCCCACTGCGCGATCAGGATCAGCGCGTCAGCGCATGTCTGTGGGCCGTAGTAGGCATTAGCCGGAAAATATCCGACGTCGCCTTCCTCGAGAACGTCGAAGCCGAGATCCATCTGGCCCGAGACCGCGAACCGCAGCTGGTCGAAGTCGTGGCGGTGCTGAATGGACTTGTAGGTCCCCTCACCTTCACCGAAGAGTTCGATGCGGATGTCGTAGTCGACTTCGCGGACACCTTTTGCGCCGCGGATCATCTTGCGGTAGATCTCGCCGCCTCGCGTATTCGGGACGATGAGGTCCCACGTGAGTTCCGTCGTGTCCACGATGTGCATCGGTTGTTCCTTTTGGGTGGCTGTTTGGTCGGCGATGCTGGTAGCTCGGGGTGGTTATGAGGGGATGAGGGGGCGGTCGAGGTCGCCGCGGTAGGACGGCTGCGCCTGCGGCGGGGTGAGGATGTCGGCCTCGTCTAGGCCGAAGGCGTCCGTTACAGGTTTGAGGGCGTCGAGGTCGAATCCGTATACGGCGGCTGCGTTCTCGCTGAACATCCGCCGGGCGTGGGTGGCGGGGACGTGCTCGGCGCCGAAGGTGGCTTTGAGGTAGTTCGCGGTGCCGTGGCGCCAGGCGCCCTCGGAGTGCGGGAAGTCGATACCGATCATCATCTTGTCGACGCCGATGCGATCGCGAGCGCCGATCTCGGCGCGCGAGAAGATCGACGACCCCAAATAGCATTGGCGCTGCCAGTATTCACTGGGCCGCATCGGTATGACCTCGCGGATGTCGCGGCGCAGTTCGCTGCGTTCGTAGGCGTGGTCCATGCGCTTGAGCGAGCCGAGCACCCAGTCCGAGTGGGTCTCGGTGAACACGACGGTCAGGCGCGGGAATCGCTGCAGGATGCCCCCGAAGACAAACGCCGGTAGCAGGTTGCGCGCGCCGATGAAAATCTCCGATCCGATCATCGCTCGCGACGCTGTCAGCGACGGCGCACCCGTGTGCTGCGGGATGGCGTTGGCGATCGCCACGTGGACGTTGGCGACCAGTTCCAACTCCTGCATGGCGGCCCAGATCTTGTCGTATTCGGGGCGGTAGAGCCGATCGTCGTGGGGCAGCGCCGGTATCGCGACTCCACCGAAGCCGAGCTCCTTGACGGCCTTGACCTCCTCGAGCGCGGCATCCACGTCATGCAGGCTGATGGCGGCCATTCCGACCCAGCGCTCGGGGGCGGTTGCGCGGAAGTCGGCCAGCCATCGGTTGTAGGCGCGGTAACCGGCGCTGAGCTGGTCCAGGGTCGGCGGGGCCAACCCCGCCGCGGCGGCATGCGTGGGCGACGACATCACGAACGGCGTGGCGAATTCCTGGAACAACACCTCGGCCGCCACACCCTCGCGGTCCAACTCGGCCAGCCGCCGCTGGGGGTTCCAGGCCGCATCGAGCCGGCCCTGGTCGGTGACGTTCTTCTGCCACTCCGCGGCGGCGTCGGGGTCAAGGCGCGCGGCGACGTTTGTCGCATCAAAGGTGACCACGCCGTGTTTGGCGTACTCGATCAAAAACGCATCGAAATCTTCCAGATAGGCTGACTCGAGGTAGGGCCGGTGGTCGGCCATCCGAGCCGCGACATGACCGTCGCTGGAAATCAGCGTCATTCGGTTCATAGCGGCGAACACCATCCAATCGCGCGCCACCAGCGCGCCTCTACGCCGGACAATCCTGCACGAGGATCAGCGATCCCTCGAACGCCATT
>DATAZN010000546.1:0-17664 GCA_036272035.1 Mycobacterium sp.
GATCGCCGTCCAGGCCGCGCTCACTCGCGTCGGTGACCCCTACTCGTGGGGTGGCGCCACGCCGGGCGGATTCGACTGCTCGGGCCTGGTGATGTGGGCGTTCCAGCAGGCCGGCATCGCGCTGCCGCACTCTAGCCAGGCGCTGGCGCACGGCGGACAGCCGGTGTCGCTGTCTGATCTGCAGCCGGGTGACGTGCTGACGTTCTACTCCGACGCATCGCACGCCGGCCTATATATCGGTGACGGACTGATGGTCCATTCATCCACCTACGGCGTGCCGGTGCGGGTGGTGCCGATGAACTCCTCCGGCCCGATCTACGACGCCCGCCGCTACTAGGGGCCGACGCGGGCTGCTGGCCTGCGTGTTGGCCGTCGAGTTGGTCCTCGGCGCGTTCGCAGTACACGGCCAGCGACCAGCGGCGCAGCGATTCGGGCAACCGTCCGTCAACATCAGTGCTCCGCGGCGGCTGGAGGTCGGTGACCGCACCCTGGTGATGACCAACCTGGACGGGCCGCAATCACAAACCCTGCTGGCCCGCGTCGCCGCGGATATGGGTGATGCCGTCGACGCCGTGGAGGCCTTCTGGGGAACCGACTGGCCGCATGACGTCGACGTGGTGGCCGCCGGCTCGCAGCGGCAATTCGAGGCGCGGGCCGGCGGGGGCCCTGCCGGGCAATGGGCTGACATCGCCGCAATCGCCGTCGCAGACCGTGTCGATCCCGCCCGGCGGATCGCGCTTGGTCAGCGGATAGTTTTCGCTCCGGGCGCCACCGGGATGAGCGAGTCGGCGTTGCGAATCGTGTTGAGCCACGAGCTTTTTCACTATGCGGCACGGGCCGACACCGCCCTGGATGCACCACGCTGGCTGACCGAGGGCGTGGCCGACTACGTCGCGCGGCCGCACACCCCGCTGCCCGACGTCACGCCGCTCCCCACCGCGCTGCCGTCCGACGCCGACCTGGCCGCCCCGGGGCCGCAGCGGTCGCAGGCCTACGACCGGGCATGGTTGTTCGCTCTTTTCGTCGCCGACAGCCGCGGAGCGCCGACGCTGCGGGCCCTGTACCGGGCCGCCTGCGGTGACGGACATAACGATCTGCCCGATGCTGTCCACGACGTGCTCGGCACCGACGCGGCGGGGATACTTGCCGACTGGCAGCAGTGGCTGACTCGTCAGCCCACGCGCTGAACGCCGATTTCGACGCCCGGAGCCGTCAGGCTAGCCTTCGTAGGTGTCCCGGGTCCTGCTGGTAACCAACGACTTTCCGCCTCGGCGTGGCGGCATCCAGTCGTACCTGGTCGAGTTGGTGTCGCGGCTGGCCGCTACCGGCGAGCACACCCTGACGGTGTACGCGCCGCAGTGGAAGGACGCCGACGTCTTCGACGCGCAGACCGCCGGCTATCGCGTGGTGCGGCACCCCGGGACGCTGATGTTGCCGGTACCGACCGTCGACTCCCGGATGCGCAGGCTGATCGCCGAAGACGGCATCGACACCGTGTGGTTCGGCGCCGCGGCGCCGCTGGGCCTGCTGGCCCGCCGCGCCCGTCGAGCCGGTGCCAGCCGAGTGCTGGCGAGTACTCACGGTCACGAGGTGGGCTGGTCGATGCTTCCGGTGGCGCGGTCGGTGCTGCGTCGGATCGGCGAGGACTGTGATGTCGTCACATTCGTCAGTCGATACACCCGAGGACGTTTCGCGTCGGCGTTCGGGCCGCGAGCCCGGTTGGAACACCTGCCGCCCGGCGTCGACACCGAGCGGTTCCGTCCCGATCCCTTCAGCCGCGCCGAGCTGCGCGCCCGCTACGGTCTGGGCCAGCGGCCCACGGTGCTATGCCTGTCCCGGTTGGTGCCACGCAAGGGCCAGGACATGTTGATTCGGGCGCTGCCGGCGATCCGGCAGCGGGTGGACGGCGCCGCGCTGGTCATCGCCGGCGGGGGTCCGTATCTGGACACGCTGCGCGGGCTGGCCGAACGTTTCGGCGTCAGCGATCACGTCACGTTCACCGGCGGTGTTCCGTCGGCCGACCTGCCCGCTTATCACGCGATGGCCGACGTGTTCGCCATGCCGTGCCGGACTCGCGGCGCCGGGCTGGATGTCGAAGGGCTGGGCATCGTCTTCCTGGAAGCATCTGCCACTGGTGTGCCGGTGATCGCCGGATCGTCGGGTGGCGCGCCGGAAACGGTGCGGCACAACCAGACTGGGGTCGTGGTCGACGGTCGTTCGGTGCAGCAGATCACCGACGCGGTCAGCGAGCTGCTGGCCGATCCGGATCGGGCCGCCGCGATGGGCGCCGCCGGCCGGGAGTGGGCCAGCGCGCAGTGGCGGTGGGACGATCTGGCCGGGCGGCTGTCCGGCCTGCTCAGCGGCTAGCCCTTGGCGTAAATCGCCTCGATGTCGTCCGCGAACTTCTCGGAAACCACCTTGCGCTTCACCTTCATCGTCGGGGTCAGCTCGCCGGTATCCTCGGTGAAGTCGACCGGCAGAATGCGAAATTTACGAATCGACTCCGCATGCGACACAGACAGATTGGCTTGTTTGACAGCGCCGTCGACCTCGGCGATCAGGTCGGGGTCGTTGGCCAGATCGCCCACCGAGGAGCCGGCCGACTTGCCGTTGCGTTGCTTCCAGCCTTCGAACGCTTCGGGATCGATGGTGATCAACGCTCCAACGAACGGCTTGGCGTCACCGACCACCATCGCCTGGCTGATCAGCGGGTGCGCCCGCAACTGGTCTTCCAAAACGGCTGGGGCGACGTTCTTTCCACCGGCGGTGACGATGATCTCCTTCTTGCGACCGGTGATCGTCAGAAATCCCTGTTCGTCGACCGCGCCCAGGTCGCCGGTCTTGAACCAGCCGTCCTCGAACGCCTCGCTGGTGGCCTGCTCGTTGTGCCAATAGCCGTCGAACACCACACCGCCGCGCAGCAGCAACTCGCCGTCGTCGGCGATGCGTATGCTGTTGCCCGGCAATAACTTTCCGACCGTACCGACCTTCAGTGCATCGATCTGGTTGACGGTGATCGCCGCACTGGTCTCGGTCAGGCCGTAGCCCTCATAGATGGTCAGGCCGACGCCGCGATAGAAGTGGCCCAACCGCGCGCCCAGCGGTCCACCGCCGGATACCGATGCGTTGCAGTCGCCGCCCAGCGCCGCGCGGAGCTTGTGATACACCAGCCGATCGAAGAGGGCGTGCTTGGCTCGCAGCAGCAGACCCGGGTCGCCGTTATCGGATGCCTCGCTCCAGTCGACGGCGGTTTGGGCGGCGATCTCGAAGATGCGGCCCTTGCCGTCGTTGGCGGCGTTCTGCGCGGCGGTGTTGTAGACCTTCTCGAACACCCGCGGCACCGACACCACGACCGTCGGCTTGAACACCGCGAACATCGGCACCAAATTCTTGATGTCACTGGTGAATCCGACGACGACCTTGTTGTGGAACGCGCACAGCGTCAGCGCCCGCGCGAGCACATGCGCGAGCGGCAGGAACACCAGCAACCGCTCACCTTTGCGCAGCAGCGTCGGCAGCACCGCCTTGGCTCCGCGGGTCTCGTAAACCAGGTTCGAGTGGGTCAGCTGGCAGCCCTTGGGGCGCCCGGTGGTGCCCGAGGTGTAGATCAGCGTGGCCGGATCGTCGGTGTGCAGCGCCTCGACCCGAGCGGTGAGTTCGGCCGGGTCGACCGACGCGCCCTCCTGCTCGAGTTGGTCGAGCGCTTTGGGACCCGATCCGTCGATATGCAGCACGCGCCGCAGTTCGGGCAGCTCGCCGGCCAACTCGGTGATCATCGAAGCGTGGGCGTCGGTTTCGGCGAAGGCCATGACCGCGCTCGAATCGGTCAGCACCCAGCGCACCTGCTCGGCCGACGACGTCTCGTAGATCGGGACGGTGACGCCGCCGACCGCGAGGATGGCCTGGTCGAGGATCGCCCACTCGTAGCGGGTGGCCGAGAAGATGGCCACCCGATCGCCGGGCTGCACCCCGCCTGTGATCAAACCCAATGCGGTGGAGCGGATTTGGGCTGCCGCAGCAGCACACGTTACATCGGTCCAAGTCCCGTTGACCAGGCGCTGAAAGATCACCGCGTCGGGGTCGTTGCGCTCGTGCTCGAACACCGCGGCAACGATGTTGTCGTGCTCGTCAACCGTGAATGGAGCGGGCGCGGTAATTTCACGCACTCTTCTGACCTCGCTTCAGTGAATCCGACCAGGCGGGAAACCAGCCTAGTCCGGCGACGATGCCAGCCCGGAGGGTAGTGCGCTGCTTCGACGGCTGTATGTGAAGCTATTGGCCGTGCACAGCGTTCAGATTGCCGACGAGACGTTTGTCGCCGCTGATCCGGCGCGCGTGGGGGCCTTCGTAGGTGACCCGGCCAACTGGCGGCGGTGGTGGCCTGATCTGCGGCTGGAAGTGACCGAACAGCGCGGACCGCTCGGCGTTCGGTGGGCAGCGACGGGGCCGCTGACCGGCACGATGGAGATCTGGCTGGAACCGATGCTGGACGGCGTGCTGCTGCATTACTTTCTGCACGCCGAGCCGTCCGGGGTCTCGGCCACGCAACTGGCCAAGCTCAATCTCTCGAAAATGACGCATCGGCGTCGGGTGGCGGGCAAGAAAATGGCCTTCGAAGTAAAGATGACGCTGGAACGCTCCCGCCAGGTCGGGGTTTCTCCGATGCTTGACCAGGGCTGAGCTTCGCCGGGGAGTACCGTTTCTGCCGTGGGCCGAGGTTGGGGCCCAGATGACTCAGGCATAGCGGTGGGCCGGGGAGCCCAACCCGCGCAGCGCGGAGAAGGAAGCGACCAGGTGGCGGAGAAGACGGCCCAGACGATCTACATCGACGCGGCGCCCAGCACGGTCATGGACGTGATCGCCGACATCGGTTCGTATCCCGATTGGGTGTCGGAATATACCGAGGCCGAGGTGCTGGAAGCCGACTCCGCCGGCAACCCGAAGGTGGCGCGGTTGGTGCTGGACACCAGCGTCCTCAAAGACACCCTGGTGCTGTCCTACAAGTGGCCCAAGGACCGTAAGTCGGTGAGCTGGTCGCTGGTATCCAGTTCGCTGCTCAAGGCTCTCGATGGCGTATACCGGTTGGTGCCCAAGGGATCTGGCACTGACGTGACCTACGAGCTCACGGTCGACCTGGCGATTCCGATGATTGGTCTGCTCAAACGGAAAGCCGAGCGCAGGTTGACCGACACCGCGTTAAAGGATCTGAAGAAACGAGTCGAGGCTGAGTGAGTCCGCAGCGCCCGCCCCGGCCCGGATCAGTCTTTTCGTCGGCAAGGGTGGGGTAGGCAAGTCCACGTTGGCGGCCGCGACGGCCGTGCATGAAGCGCGCGCCGGTCAGCGGGTGCTCCTGGTGTCCACCGACCAAGCGCACTCGCTGGGCGATGTGCTTGGTGTCGCGGTCTCGCCGACCGGTCGACGCGATGCCGTACGGGTCATGGCCGATCTTGAAACCGGGTCGACTGACGCCGGCGGCGGTTCGCTCGACGCGTTGGCGGTGGACACTCTGGCGCTGCTGGAAGCGCGCTGGCGCACAGTGGTCGACACGCTCGGCCGCCGCTTCCCCGAATCGGAGCTGGGCGACATTGCGCCCGAAGAACTTTCGGCATTCCCAGGGGTTCAGGAAGTGCTCGGCCTGCATGAGGTCGGTGAGCTGGCGAAGTGCGGGGAGTGGGACCACATCGTGGTCGACTGCGCATCGACCGCCGATGCACTACGGATGCTGACCTTGCCGGCGACCTTCGCGCTGTACGTCGAGCGCGCGTGGCCACGCCATCGCCGGCTTTCCACCGGCGCCGACGACGTGCGGTCCACCGCGGTGGTGGAACTGCTGGAACGCATCAGCGCCAGCGTCGACAAACTCAGCGCGCTGCTGACCGATGGCACGCGCGTCGGCGCGCACCTGGTGCTCACCGCGGAGCGCGTAGTGGCGGCCGAGGCGGTCCGCACGCTGGGCTCGCTGGCGCTGATGGGCGTGCGCGTCGAGGAGTTAATCGTCAACCAGATTCTGATGCAGGACGATTCGTACGAATACCGCAACCTGCCGGCGCATCCGGCCTTCGACTGGTACTCGGAGCGGATCAGCGAACAGCGAACCGTGCTGGACGAACTCGATGCCGCGATCGGCGACGTGGCGCTGGTCCTCACCCCGCACCTGGCCGGCGAGCCGATCGGCGCCAAGGCACTGGCCGAGCTCTTGGACAACGCACGCCGCCGCGACGGGTCGGCGCCGCCCGGCCCGGTGCGTCCCGTCGTCGATCTTGAATCCGGATCCGGACTGCAGTCGGTGTACCGATTGCGGCTAGAGTTGCCGCAGATCGATTCCGGGGCACTCAGCCTGGGCAGGGTCGGTGACGACCTGATCGTCGGTGCCGGTGGGATGCGGCGAAGAGTCCGATTGGCGTCCGTCCTGCGGCGATGCACGGTGATCGACGCGCATCTTCGCGGCAGCGAATTGACGGTGCGTTTTCAACCTGATCCGGAGGTGTGGCCGAAGTGACCGCCGGTGACGATGCAGAGCGGAGCGATGCTGAGGTGGGGGCACCTCCCGCTTGCGGGGGACGGTGCAGATGACTGGCGTGCACCCCGACATCGGACCGGAATTACGCAAACTCGCGCAGAAAATCCTCGACCAGATCGATCCCGCGGTGCGCTTGGCGGCATCGATGGCAGTCGGTGACGGCGCGGGCACCGGCAAATGCCAGCAGGTGTGGTGCCCGGTTTGCGCGTTGGCTGCGGTGGTCAGCGGGGACGAACATCCGCTGCTGACCGTCATCGCCGAGCACAGCGTCACGCTGCTGGCGGTGATTCGGGCCGTCGTCGATCAAGTCGATCAGACGACGCCGACGCCGCCGGACGGACCGCCGGACGGCGGTGTGGAACCCGAGGCCGCAGCGGACCCCCGCCCGACGACTCGCTATCAACCCATCTCCGTCACCGTCGACGAATAGAAAATCGATTTGCTGACAGCTGTCGAGTCGGCATCGAGGAAGTTAGTAAGTCGTAAGTGTTTGTTAAGTGATGCGTGTGCTGTGGTCCCACACACACTCGATCGGTAGTCTTGGCGCTGAACACTGTTGGCGCGGGCTGAGTAGGAGGCTCAATGGCGTACTGGCTTTTGAAGTACATCTTCCTCGGCCCGTTGCTAGCCATCCTCGGCCGACCGAAAATTGAAGGACTGGAATATGTCCCGCAGTCCGGTCCGGCGATTTTGGCCAGCAACCATCTGGCGGTA
Source organism: Mycobacterium sp. (assembly GCA_036272035.1). Lineage (GTDB taxonomy): Bacteria > Actinomycetota > Actinomycetes > Mycobacteriales > Mycobacteriaceae > Mycobacterium. Next base: position 7,235 of record DATAZN010000546.1, read on the forward strand.
ATGGACAGCTTCTATCTGCCGCTGGTGGTGCGGCGCCGGATCACGTTCCTGGCCAAGTCGGAATACTTCACCGGAAAAGGTTTCAAGGGCTGGTTGAGCCGGTGGTTCTTCACCTCCGTCGGCCAGGTGCCGATCGACCGCAGTAGCGCCGACACAGCTCAGGCCGCGCTGGACACCGCCCAGCGGGTTCTGGACGAAGGCAAGTTGCTTGGCATGTATCCAGAAGGCACTCGGTCGCCCGACGGTCGGCTCTACAAAGGCAAGACCGGGCTGGCGCGGCTGGCGCTGGAGACCGGCGTTCCGGTGATCCCGGTCGCGATGATCGGCACCAATAAGGTGAACCCGCCCGGAACCTCGATGCTGCGATTCGGGAAGGTCACCGTCCGGTTCGGCAAGCCGATGGACTTCTCCCGGTTCGATGGTCTGGCGGGCAACCGCTTTATCGAACGCGCCGTCGTCGACGAGGTGATCTACGAACTGATGGGGCTTTCCGATCAGGAATACGTCGACATCTACGCCGCGACGCTGAAGAACGGCAACGGCTCGGCGCCGTCGGGCCAGCAATCGTCGGCGCGGATTCCGCAGACGGCCGCCGGATAGCCGATCAGCTGACCGCGGACACCGGCGCCGGCGCAGTCGACGGCCGGGGTGCGGGCGCGATAGCGGCGCCGACGGAAATAGTGGCTCCTGCGGCGACCAGGGTTGCCAGCGCCCACCACAGATAGGACACCCCGGCGAGCTGACGCCACAGCGGCGCGGTCACCTCGTGGTGCTTGGGCATCAGATCGATCGGCGTCCACACCATCAAAGCCACCCCCGCGGCGCTGACCACGGCCATGACGACGTTTCGCCGCCGCCAGGCCAGCACGGCCGTCACCAGTACCGCCTCCAGCATCCACACCCAGTGGTGCGACCAGGAAACCGGCGAAACCGCCAGCCCGAACAGGGCAATGCAGATCACCGCCAAGACCGGCTCGCCGGCGCGCAACGCTCGACGGGCCGCCCACACCGTCAGCGCCAGCACCAGGAAACAGGCCAGCACCCATGGCAGGAACCGTTGATGTTCGTCAAGACCCAGTCGCGCCAGCGTGCCGGCAATGTTCTGGTTGGTGTTCAGGCTCGCCGATCCGATCCGATCGGTGTTACGCACGGTGTGAGCCCAGTACTCCCACGAGTCCTGCCAGGCCAACGCGAACCCGGCCAGGACTGCGGCGACGACGGAGGCCAGCGAGGTGAGGACGGCGCGGCGGTCCCGATTCAGCAGGAAGTACAGGAGGAACACCGCCGGAGTGAGCTTGAGCGCGATGCCCAGTCCAAGCAGCAGCCCCCGCGGCCACGGCGTGCGACGCGGCACGCACTCGGCGATCACCAGCGTCATCAGTACGACGTTGATCTGACCGAAGGCGAAGTTCGCCTGGATCGGTTCCAGGTGGAGCATCGCCCACGCCACGATGAGCGCGGTCAACCACCAGCGGCGCAACCACGCAGGTCCGGGGACCACGCGGGTGGTCTCCCATACGTCCATCCGAGTCAGCACGATCATCGTGGAGACGAGCAGCAGCGCCAGCGTGATCAGCGTGATGGTGATGCTGGCGGCCGGCATACCCAGCCAGGCGAACGGGGCGAAGATGACTGCGGCCAGCGGGGGATAGGTGAACGGCAGGTTCAGCCCGATCGGCGTGTGGAACTTCACATCAGGGCTGTACAGCGGATGGCCGTCTAGCCAGGCCTGGCCGCCCATCCGGTACACGTCGATATCGATGCGATAGGGCGTGCTTCCGACCAGTCGCCATCCCGCGTAACCCAGCGCGACCAGCGCAAGCGCCTGAAGCAGCGCCCATCCGGCGTTTCGCCAGATATTCGGCTGCGCCGTGGCTACCCGCCCGCGCCCACTGCCCGCGTCGGGCGAGCCCCATCTACTCATGTTGATGACAGCTTATCGGTGCGGGCGTGCTAGTCGGTGTCGCGGACGGTCTTCGGGCCGAAGGGGGCGTAGCTTTTCTAGCGTGCTCCACTGGTTCGAACACGACATCATCGGTCGCGGTCGATTACCCCTGTTGTGCTGCCTGATCGCCTTTATCCTCACCTTCTTCGTGACGCGCACCTCCGTGCGGTTGATCCGTCGTCGCGACAGCACCGGCCGGCCGCCCCGGTGGTGGGAGCCACGCAACATCCACATCGGCTCCAAGCACGTCCATCACGTGGTGGTCGGCGTCGTCATGGTGATGATCTCCGGCATCACGCTGGTGGCGTTGTCCGTCAACGGAACCGAGCCCGAATTCACCGCGATCGCAATCGTTTTCGGCATCGGCGCCGCGCTGGTGCTCGACGAGTATGCCCTGATCCTCCACCTGTCCGACGTCTACTGGGAGGAAGACGGGCGGACGTCGGTCGACGCGGTGTTCGCCGCGGTCGCGGTGGGCGGACTCCTGGTTCTGGGGTTGCACCCGCTGATGTTCTTCATCAGTCTGTGGCAGGACACCACGCATTCGACGGCATTGCGGGCCGCGGTGGTCTTCGCGATGGTGCTGACGTTGCCGCTGGCTGTGCTGGTTGTGCTCAAGGGCAAGGTATGGACCGGCCTGATCGGGATGTTCTTCGTCCCGCTGCTGTTCATCGGGGCGATCAGGCTGTCACGCCCGCAGGCGCCATGGGCCCGCTACCTCTACCTGCGCCGGCTGGACAAGATGGGCCGCGCGCTGGAGCGCGAACGGACCCTGCGCCGGCCCGTCGTGCACGCCAAGCTGTGGCTGCAGTACGCGATCGCGGGTACGCCGCGTCTGCCCTCGCACCGTCTGATCGATGCGGAGCTGGACCGTGAAGTGCATCCGGCGCCACCGCCGGAGTCGGTCCCGAGCGTGTTCGGCGCCGGCGCCGGCGTCGGGTGAGGTGGCGGTGCGCTATTTCTACGACACCGAGTTCATCGATGACGGCCGCACGATCGAACTGATTTCTATCGGGGTGGTCGCTGAGGACGGCCGCGAATACTACGCGGTGTCAACAGAATTCAATCCCGAGCGGGCCGGAAGCTGGGTGCGAGCCAACGTGCTGCCCAAACTGCCGCCGCCGGCCTCGCAAGTGTGGCGGTCACGTGCCCGGATCCGTGCAGACCTGGAGACGTTCTTCGACGTCGACGGGCCCGAGCCGATCGAACTGTGGGCTTGGGTCGGTGCGTACGACCACGTGGTGTTGTGCCAGTTGTGGGGCCCGATGACGCATCTGCCGCCACCGATACCGCGATTCACCCACGAGCTGCGCCAGCTCTGGGAGGAGCGGGGATCTCCGCGGATGCCGCGCCGGTCAGCGAATGTGCACGACGCGCTGGTGGACGCCCGCGATCAGCTACAGCGATACCAGGTGATCACGTCCGAAGGCTACGGACGCTAGCTCGGCAATTCGCATCGGCCCTGATCGCGGCGTGATTGGGGGCGCGCGCCGCCCGGTTACCATGGACGGGTGAACTGGACCGTTGACGTACCGATCGAGCAGCTGCCGTCGCTGCCTCCGCTGCCGGCGGATCTGCGGGCGCGGCTGGACGCCGCGCTGGCCAAGCCCGCTGCACAGCAGCCGAGTTGGACCCGCGAGCAGGTCGAGCCGTTACGCAAGGTTCTGGAAAGCGTGCCGCCGGTGACGGTGCCGTCGGAAATCGTGCGGCTGCAGGAGATGCTGGCCCAGGTCGCCCGCGGTGAGGCGTTCATGCTGCAGGGCGGCGACTGCGCGGAGACCTTCGTGGACAACACCGAGCCGCACATCAAGGGCAATATCCGCACCTTGCTGCAGATGGCGGTGGTGTTGACCTACGGCGCCAGTGTGCCGGTGCTCAAGGTGGCCCGCATCGCCGGACAGTACGCCAAACCGCGTTCGGCCGAGCTTGACGCCTTGGGGCTGCGTTCCTACCGCGGGGACATGGTCAACGGATTCGCCCCAGACGCCGCGGCACGCGAGCACGACCCGTCGCGGCTGGTGCGGGCCTACGCCAACGCCGGCGCGGCGATGAACCTGGTTCGCGCCCTGACCTCGTCGGGGCTGGCGTCGTTGCATCTGGTGCACGACTGGAACCAGGAGTTCGTCCGGACCTCGCCGGCCGGTGCGCGTTACGAGGCGCTGGCCTCCGAGATCGACCGCGGGCTCAAGTTCATGAGCGCCTGCGGGGTGGCCGACCGCAACCTGCAGACCGCCGAAATCTACGCCAGCCATGAAGCTTTGGTGCTCGACTACGAGCGTGCCATGCTGCGGCTGTCCGACGCCGACGACGGTGAGCAGAAACTGTACGACCTGTCGGCGCACTTCCTCTGGATCGGGGACCGCACCCGCCAGCTCGACGGCGCGCACATCGCATTCGCCGAGGTGATCGCCAACCCGATCGGCGTCAAAATCGGGCCGTCGACGACGCCGGACCAGGTCGTCGAATACGTTGAGCGCCTCGACCCGTACAACAAGCCCGGCCGGCTGACGCTGGTGAGCCGGATGGGCAACAACAAGGTTCGTGACCTGTTGCCGCCGATCATCGAGAAGGTGCAGGCGACCGGCCATCAGGTGATCTGGCAGTGCGATCCCATGCACGGCAACACCCACGAGTCGTCGACCGGATACAAGACGCGGCACTTCGATCGGATTGTCGACGAGGTGCAGGGTTTCTTCGAGGTGCACCGCGCGCTGGGCACCTACCCGGGCGGTATCCATGTCGAGATCACCGGGGATAACGTCACCGAGTGTCTAGGTGGCGCTCAAGACATTTCGGACACCGATCTGAGTGGACGCTACGAAACGGCTTGCGACCCGAGGCTGAACACCCAGCAGTCGTTGGAGCTGGCGTTCCTGGTCGCCGAGATGTTGCGCGACTAGAGCAGACCGCTCACGTTGCTGCCGACGGTCCAGGCCGCGGCGGCCACCATGCCGGTGATCGACAGCACGATCGCTATCCAGATCAGCACCATGCGTCGAGCGCGCTGGCGTTCCAGGGCGAATTCGATCATCTCGATTCCGGCGAATTGCCCTGATATCTGGTGGTATTCGTCAGTATCTAGCGCGACGGGTTTGGCGGGCCAGTCCTGTGGCTCGCGGGTCAGCTGACGCGTCGGATGATGCACCGGCGCGCGGCCGGGCGGTGACTGGAGTTGCCCTGTGGTGCGGTGTTGGTCGGTTGCGCTGCGGTGCGTCGCGGCTGAGCGGTGCAGAGCCGAGTTACGCGGCGATGGCACCCGAAAGTCGGGAAGGCGCAACTCGTCGACGATCGTGCCCAATTCCGCGGCCATGTTCTGGGCGTCCGCATAGCGGTCGGCGGGATCGCGCGCGGTCGCGCGCTCGACCAGCTCGTCGAATGGGGCGGGAACGCCGTTGATCACGCTGCTCGGTGCCGGTACGTCAGTGTCCAGACGTTGATATGCGACCGAAAGCGCGGTGTCGCCGGAGAACGGGGTCTGGCCGGTCAACAGCTCATAGGCCACGATCCCCGCGGCGTAGACATCGCTGCGGGGGCTGGCGCTTCCGTCGCGGACCTGTTCGGGGGACAGGTAGGCGGCGGTGCCGAGAATGACGCTGGTGGAAGTGATTCCGGCCTCGGCGACGGCGCGCACCAGGCCGAAGTCGACGATCTTGACGTCGCCCTCATCCGAGATCAAGACGTTCTCGGGTTTGACGTCGCGGTGTACCAGTCCGGCGCGGTGCGCGGCGGCCAGCCCGCCCAGTACCGGGCGCAGCACCGCCGCGACGGCGTGCGGCGGCATCGGACCGCGTTCGGCCAGCAGCTCGCGTAGCGTGCCGCCTTCAACGAGCTCCATCACGAGGAACGGGTGCCGAGCATCCAGGCCCTGGTCGTAGACCGCGACCAGCCCCGGATCCTTGAGACGGGCCACGCTGCGGGCCTCCAGCTGGAAGCGGGTCAGAAATTGCTGGTCGCCCGCGTAGCGCGAGTCCATCACCTTCAGGGCGACTGGTCGGTCCAAGCGCATGTCGAGGCCGCGGTACACCGTCGAGGTGCCGCCGGTCGCGATCTTGGTCGCAACGCGATAGCGCCCGTCCAGCAATGCGCCCTCGAGGGCGTCTTCGCTCGCCGCTGCAGCCACCGGCCCATCGTAGGCGGCGGCCGGTGCGGCGCCCGAAACCTTTACGCAGCGTGGCTGAACAAGCGGCGTGCCCGGTCGTACACTGAGTCGGTGAGCAGGATTCCGGCCGGGGATGATGTTCTGGAACCCGACGAACCGACCTACGATCTTTCCGGTGTCGCTGATTTGCTCGGGGTGCCGGTGACCAAAGTGCAGCAGCATCTGAAGGAAGGCAATCTGGTCGCGGTGCGGCGCGCCGGAGACGTGGTGGTGCCGCAGATCTTTTTCACCACGGCCGGGGAGGTCGTCAAAAGCCTGCCGGGGTTGCTGGTGGTCTTGCGCGACGGCGGTTACCGCGACACCGAAATCGTGCGCTGGCTGTTCACTCCCGACCCGTCGCTGACCGTGACCCGGGACGGATCGCGCGACGCGATCAGCAACGCCCGCCCGATCGACGCGTTACACGCCCACCAGGCTCGCGAAGTCCTGCGCCGCGCGCAGGCCATGGCGTACTGACCGTCCGATCAGGCAGGTTGCTCTTCCGCAGCGGGACGATTCAGGGTGCGCCACGCGAACAACGCCACCGCCGTGGCCAACAGGACGTGCGGCCACGAGTACATGCCGTGTGCGCCATCGGGTTTGAAGATGACCATGATCCAGGTGGAGAACGCCGCGATCGCCGCGACCGCCCGGCGTGACTGGGCGAGCGGGGCCAGCACCGCCAACGGCCAGGAGTAGTACCAGGGCAGCGCGGCGGGTGCGAACAACACCACGACCAGCATCGCCCACGCGATACCGGTGATCGCCTGGCGGTCGTCGTGCCGGAATCGCCACCACAGCAGGGGCAGTGCCACCACGACGATCGCGATCCCGACGGCGCGGGTGATTTGCAGCACAGCGTAGAAGCTGACCGAGAAGAACAATCCTCCGATCGCATGGATCAGGTTTGCCGCCAACGTCGGAATACTCAGCCAGTTGATGATTTTCACCGAACCGGCCAGTGCGGTCAGCCAGCCGAGGCCCACCCCGGCCACCCCGGACAGCACCGCGAACACGGCGACGAAGATCACCACTGACGTGCCTGCGGCCGCGGCAAAGGCGCGCAGCGGCCGGTATCCGCGCCGCTCGCACAGATGGCGCATCCACACCCAGACCATGAACGGCAGCGCGATTCCCGCGGTGGCCTTGACCGCGACCCCGACGGCAATCAGCGCGATGCCGGGGATATGGCGACTATTCAGGGTCAGCGCGATTCCGGCGGCCATCAGGCCGACCATCAACATCTCGTTGTGCACGCCGCCCATCAAATGGATGATCACCAGCGGGTTGAGTGCGCAGATCCACAGTGCTATCGGCACATTCGCGCCGATATGCCGCGCTATCCGCGGTGTCGCCCAGATCAGCAGCACGAACCCGGGCAGCATGCACAGCCTCAGCAGCATCGTCCCGGCGATCACGTGGTTGCCGACCAGCATCGTGATCAGTTTGGCGATCATGATGAAGGCCGGACCGTACGGCGCGGTGGTGATGGTCCAGATCGGACTAACGTTGTCCAGCAAGGCATTCGGGTTGTCGATGGGCCCGACAGCATAGGGATCAAATCCGTCGCGCAACAGTGCGCCCTGAGCCAGATACGAGTAGGTGTCGCGGCTGAAGAGGGGCACCGAAAGCAGTAGCGGTGTCAGCCAAAAAGCCGCGCTGGCCACCATGGTGTATTCGGTTGCGTCGCCGGCAAGTACGCGTCGGCCCAGCCACAGCCATGCGCTGAGCATCAACGTCACGCCGATCCACAGCAGTACCGAGGACAGCACCAAGCCGTGCCCGTAACGCAGCCAGGACAAGTGCAGCGTCTCCAGCAGCGGATCATGCTGTTTGGTGCTGCCGGCGCCGAGCCCTCCGGTGGTGACGAGCGCCGCGCCCAGGCAGCCCAGCAGCGCCGGCCGGCCCTCGGTGGTGGTGGCGAATTCCCGCAGTCGTGAAAGGCGCTGGGGCGCAGCGGCAGCCGACGTGGCAGCCGGAACAGACGTCGGAATGGACATGGGCGTCAGGCCGATCGTTTTGCGGCGACATTGGCGAGCTCGGAGAGTCCGGCCTTGGCCGCGGCGTGGATGGGGGCGTCGGCCAGCAAGTCGAGCGCCCGGCGAGTCAACCCGTCGATCTGGCCTTCGACCGCAGCCAGGGCGCCGACCCGTTCGATCACGCCGCACAGTTGGCCGATTTCGGCATCGCTCAAGTCGGTGCCGACTGAGTCCCGTAACAGCTTGGCGGCGGGCGCATCTGACTTGTCGGCCAATTCCATGGCGGTTGCCAGCAGCACGGTGCGCTTGGCGGAGCGCAGATCGTCTCCGGAGGGCTTACCGGTCACCGCTGGATCGCCGAACACGCCGAGCACGTCGTCGCGCAACTGGAACGCGACGCCCAGGTGATTACCGACCTCATGGAAAAGCGCATGGACGTCAGGCCGATCCGCGGCGGCGGCGGCCCCCAGCTGCAACGGACGCGACACCGTGTAGGAGGCGGTCTTGTAGGTGTTGACTGCCATCGCCGAGGCGATCGACTCCGCGGCGCTGGCCTCGGCCACGATGTCGAGGTACTGGCCACCGAGCACCTCGGTACGAATATCGGCCCAGACCCGGCGGACTCGGTTGCGGGCACCGGGCGGCAGATCGACGCCCGCAACTATGTCATCGGCCCACGCCAGCGCCAGATCGCCGAGCAGGATCGCCGCCGACATCCCGAACTGTTCCGCCGGTCCACGCCATTGACGGTCGCGGTGCAGGGCAGCGAAGCGGATGTGTGTCGTCGGTCGGCCCCGGCGAGTCGCCGAGCTGTCGATCACGTCGTCGTGCACCAGCGCCGAGGCATGCAGCAGCTCCAGTGCCGAGAACAACAGCAACGCTTGTTCGTCGGCTTCCGTGCTCGATACCGCCCGCCAGCCCCAGTAGGCGAAAGCCGGGCGCAGTCGCTTGCCGCCGCCGAGAACGAAGTCCTCCAGGCCGGCGATCAGGGCGTCATAGTCGCTTCCGATGTACGCCGCATCCGCTCGGCGGTCACGCAGGTACCTGCGCAACTGGTCGGTGACGGCGTCGGCCAGTTCGACGGTTGCCGCTGCTTCTATGCTCAGCGCGACACCTCTTCCCGGTCCCTTGAGATCATGGCCCGCCAAGTCTATTCGGCGCGGCGCTGTCCAGCGGGTTTTGCCTCCCTCACGACGTCTGACGAGACGCGGTCGACCGTCGCCGGACGACTGCTTCGACAGGCTCACTATGCTGTCGTGGTGCGTGGCGGGATGTGGGTTCGTGGCGTCTGACCTGCCGCGGGGGGGAACTAGTCGCTCGATGAGGAGAAGCTCGTTGACTTTGAACACGGTCGCGATCGAGGTGGTGCCGCCCAACGTGGATCGCGGTCGGGAGCAGGCTCTCGAAGAGGCCCACAAGGTGCTGCAGCTGTCCGCGAAATCGGGCATCAACGGCCGGATCGGGCACGTGATGATGCCGGGGCTGATCGAGGAAGATGACGACCGGCCGGTCCAGATGAAGCCGAAGCTCGACGTGCTGGATTTCTGGTCGGTCATCAAACCCGAGTTGCCCGGGGTGCGCGGATTGTGCAGCCAGGTCACCGCTTTCATGGACGAGCCGGTGTTGCGCCAACGGCTCGGTGATCTGGTCGGGGCCGGAATCGACGGCATCGTGTTCGTCGGCGTGCCGCGGACCATGGTCGACGGCGAGGGTTCCGGCGTCGCGCCGACCGACGCCTTGTCGATCTTTCAAGAGCTGGTGGCCAACCGCGGCGTGATCCTGATCCCCACCCGGGATGGGGAGGTGGGCCGACTGAACTTCAAGTGCGATCAGGGCGCGACGTTCGCGCAGACGCAGCTGCTGTATTCCGATGCGATCGTGGGTTTTTTGACCGAGTTCGCCACCAAGACCGACCACCGGCCGGAGATCCTGTTGGGATTCGGCTTCGTCCCGAAGGTCGAGGAGAGGGTCGGCTTCATCAACTGGCTCATCCAGGATCCGGGCAACGCCGCCGTCGCCCAGGAGCAGGCCTTCGTCAAGACATTGGCGAACACCGAACCGGCGCAACGGCGCAAGCTGCTTCTGGATTTGTACAAGCGGGTGATCGACGGTGTCGCCGATTTGGGCTACCCGCTGAGCCTTCATCTCGAAGCCACCTACGGCAATTCCGCGCCGGCATTCGACACGTTCGCCGAGATGCTGGACTACTGGTCGCCGGCGAACTGAGAGTCGACGCGGGTCAGCTGGACGGCGGGTCGCTCGGTTCGGCGACTCGAGGCGAGCGATCGCGGGTGTACCAGGCCAGCAGCGCCACCGCGCCCGCCACCGCGATCGACGCCAGAGCCAGCCACAGCGCTGCGCCCTGGAA
>DATAZN010000547.1:0-6015 GCA_036272035.1 Mycobacterium sp.
TCGCCGAAGCCCTCATCACCCACCGCTCCACCGGCGCGAACGAACTCCAGGTCCGGATCGACGCCGCCGCCTCAGACGGACCTGCCACCCTCACCGTTCGTCCGCATCAACCCGGCCACGAGACGCGACCATGACCCCGGCGCATCCCCGGCGCCGCGGCCGACAGACGCGGCCTGCCACGCCCGGCTGGGGTAAACGACCCGCACTGCTGGCTCAACTTGTCGACGCCAGTCGCTTGACAGGGAGCTACTTCCGATCGAGACTATTCCATCGTGAAGTAAATTACCTGAACAGCTACACACGTGACCTGGTCGCCAGGCGCGTGGGGCACGCGAACGAGCCGGTGCTCCGCCAAGCGAGCTTCACGCTCTAGCGGCTCACCGCCAAGATCCGGTCCGAATCTTCTCGGGCACGGGGTACTCCCACCAAAAGGATGGATCATGACCGCACCGTCGTTGTCCCGGGCCAAATCGCTGTCGATGTCGGCGTCGGAGACCTTGCCGTACCTTTTCGGCGCGCTCTTCTTCGGCATGTTGTTGTACTACTTCATCGGCATCGACGAGGGCATGACCTCCGTGTTCGGTAACAGCATGGTCGTCCACGAATTCGTGCACGACGCCCGCCACTTCCTCAGTTTCCCCTGCCACTAACCGATCTCACGAGGCACGGGAGGCCGACGTGGTCAAGGCACTTGTGTTACGAGCCATGGGAGTCGGGGCAGGCGCCGGCCTCCTTGCCTTCATCTTTGCCCGGATATTCGCCGAGCCGGTGATCCAGGCCGCGATCGACTACGAGGGCGCGCGTGATGACGTCAAGACGGCCCTCGCCGTAGCTGCCGGGCACGCCCCGGACGCCGAGGGGCCGGACATCTTCAGCCGGACCGTGCAGGCCAATATCGGCTTGGGTGTCGGCATGGTGCTGTTCGGTGTGGCCCTGGGCTGTTTCTTCGGTGTTGCCTACTGCCTTTCCTACGGTCGGACCGGCGATATCAGGCCTCGGCAGCTCGCGCTACTGGTAAGTGGCGCCGGTTTCCTTTCGCTCTATCTGGTGCCGTTCATCAAGTACCCCGCGAACCCTCCGTCGATCGGAAATCCGGACACGATCGCGCAGCGGGGCGCCCTCTACCTGACGATGACGGTCGCGTCGGTGGTCGTCACCGTCGCGGCGGTATGGCTGGGGCAACGACTGCGGGAGCGCTTCGGCAGCTGGAACGCGACGTTGTTGGCGGCCGCGGCGGCGGTGGTGGTCCTCGGCATCGTCATGGCGCTTTTGCCGACACTGGGCTCGTTGACGGTCAATGCGGCGGCAGCTCCAGGCCACCTCACGGAGACACCGCTGCCGTTGAAGAACGCGGCGGGGCAGTTGGTGTTCCCCGGGTTCGATGCTGATGACCTCTACCGCTTCCGGCTGTACTCCGTGCTGGCCCAGGTGATCTTCTGGACCGCGCTGGCATTGGGTTTCGCTCCTCTTGCCGATCGCGTCTTCGACGCCTACGGCAAGCCGACCCAGCAGCAGGTCGCCGCCGCCGCGCACTGAGGCTCTGTTGGTGACAACGGGCTCTGGCCTGAGACGGCCAGGGCTCGTTGTCGCGAACGGCTGGTTACGCGGTAGCGCCTGGGTGGGCGGCGGCATAGACGGCGGTGGCTCGGGCGAAAAGCGCGAGCGTCGTGGAGTCCGGCAATACCGGACACGCACTGCAGAAGGGCTGCTCACGGGCTTGGTTGGTGGCAGTCCGGAACGCGAGACAACACGTGCGCCGCTTGGTGTACATCCATCGGTGTTCGAGGCTCGCGACCGCCTCGACAGTGACCAGGTCCGCCAGATTCGGACTACTTGCCAGCAACACCCGCGCTTCGCGTACATACCGAGCGCGGTCGGGATCAGGCCAAGACATGTGTAGCAGCGTGCTGGCGATGGCGTTCGCGATCGTGCCGCGCAACGTCCTTCCGCTGACCCTGCTCCGGTGGCGAATCATCTCGGCAGCCACCTCGAGATTCTCGGCGAGCAATCCATGTACCAGGGCGCCTCTGGCCTCCTCGGAGCAAGCCGGAGAGGCACGGCTGTCGCCGGTGAAGGCCAGACGCCGAACGTGCGCGTCCACCATCTTCACGCGCACCGTGTGGAGGCTGCTATCGACAACCCGGCCGTCGAGGTAGAACGCAGCTAGCGCGGGCGCAACCAACCGCTGCGCGTACTGTTCGAACAGGAGCGCGGCCGCGACCGCCAAGTTGTCAGTGCCTCGTGACTGCCCCAGCGCCGAGAGCAACCCCGGCAGCGCGGGGCCGAACACGTCAACCGCCGATAGCCATTCTCCGGACTTCTGCTCACCGAGGAAGGCCACAAAACGGTCTCCGAGGGGCGCCCCATTGACCAGAACTTCGCGCGACAGTCCGGCGGGCACGGTGGACCACCTCCTCGCCGGCGACCCGTCGACGACCGGCGCATCGGTCAATTTTAGGCCGAGAGAGCGGGGTTCCTTGGGTACGGCTTGACCGCGGTTGCGCGGAATGAGAGGCCGCGCCGGCTAACGATGTGGCGTGGGGTGAACCGGACTCTGCGCCCGGTTCCACCGTCGTCACCTGGCGATCCGAGGCCTACCCATTCAATGGCAGCATCACCTGAAAGTTGGAGAGTGTCGCCCGCGGTGAAGTCGAAGAACAACATCGCCGCTGTGGGGTCGACCGCAATGTTGCCCAAGCTGTTGAACAGGTTGTTTCCCGGGTAGTCCGGCCACCAGGGTTCGTTGCCCTCGACCCGCACAAATCCGGGCGCACCACCTCGGTGTGAGGCGTCGGTGCCTCGTGTCGGGTGGGTGGTGCCCAGAATGAAGGTGTCCGCTCCTTGTATGAGCCGGGTGTCCTCTGGCACGAGCGTCACGCTCCGACAGCTATGACTCTGGCGTCTGGTATTTGAGGCGGAGCTGGATTCTTGCTGAACCTGCCGTTGCTGGATGTATTGCGGGCAGTTCCCGTAAGCCTGATCGACCGAAATTTGGAATGAGTCGGTCGACGAGGCCGTAAGGATGCCGTTGATACGCAGCCGGCGACGGATAGCGAAGTCGACGGCGATGACGGCCATCGGTTGCCCTGGCTGGAGCTGCGCGAGCGGGTCGCCCACCTCAGGTCTGGCAAGCACCCGGAACGTGGAGTCGTGGGCGTCGAGGAATCCAAGCGGCCCGAACACGGGGGATATCCAGAGTCGTCCCGCGCCGTCCCGGGACGTCACCATGATCATGTGCCGATCATTGAGAAACTGACGCATCCCACCGTCGAGCATCGGCGGATCGAGCATCCCCACGAGGCGAGCGGCGAGCCGCTCCACACCTGCCCGCCGTTGGACGGCCAGCTCACCCTCGTGAAACCCCACCGTGTCCATAGTTGCTTCTCCGAATGTCACACATCCGATTGGCGGGCCTGCCAATCAGTGGCGGGCCGAGCGTCCGATGGGCCTGTTGGCGGCGGTAGGGGACCCAGCCCGGTTGCCGCAGACCTCTCCCATGCACCGGACCCGCACTTTGTGCGTGGCGAGACACCGACTGCCGACTCTTGCTCCTCGACCGGCTCCGAGCCCGCAGACACCGACGCAAAGGCAACTCTCGCGCCAATATTTGCGAGCACCGCCGGCTGGTCGACTGAGAGGGACTCGAGGGTCCCGGCCTAGAAGAAGCCACACGACGGTGCCGCGCCGGCAACGGCATGTTCCGGGGAGACACCCGCTGGGGCACACACCTCCAACCGGGTGCCGTCGGGATCGACGAAGAAGATCCCGCCAGAACTGAATTCCTCGCTGTGAGGAACGATCTTTGCCTCGTAAAGCAGCTCGACTCCCATCACCTCGAGCTGACTACGCACCTGCTCGACTTCGACGACCGAGGCGACGTGGAAAGCCAGGTGGTGCAGTCCAGGCTGAGCGGTGGCGAAGCGCCCCGTGCTCTGCTCCCACAAGGTGAGCGCCAGGCGATCCAGGAAGTCTTCGGACACAACATCGGGGTTGCCGAGGAAGGCGAATCGCTTGCCCTCCTCAACAGACTCGCCGAGCACCTCCAGACCGAGAACCGCCTGGTAGAAGTGCTTGGATCGCTCGAGGTTGGTAACGTTGATCCCGACGTGCCCCGTCCGCAGAGCCATGGAGGTCTCCCTCTCTCACGCGGCTACCCAACTGGGTCGCTAACCACCGTCTCGAACTATTGCAGGTTAAAATTGGTTGCACAAGACGTACCCCTGTCCCGGCCTGACTCGCCGTTCTGGTTCATCGGTGGTGACATCTCCCTCGATCTGGTCAACACCGAGATGATCGAGTCCGGGGTGCTCGTGGATCGGATCAACACTCCTGAGCTGCTCAGGGCGTGGCTTGATGCGTCGAGCCTCGGTCAAGATCTAGGCGTTCCGGAGCAGATCTCTCAGGAGGTCTTCGACAAAGTCATCGACCTCCGGCACTCCCTGCGAGCTGGGTACGACGAGCTGGCGTTCGGGCGCACGCTGCCCGAGGGCACGATCCTCACACTGAACGACATTCTGGGCCCAGATCCCGGTTCGAGGCTGCGCGACGGCGGGGGCGGGCGCCTGGAACGGTCGAGCAGGGTCAACCTGGCCACTCAGCCGTGGTGGCTC
Organism: Mycobacterium sp.; assembly: GCA_036272035.1. GTDB lineage: Bacteria > Actinomycetota > Actinomycetes > Mycobacteriales > Mycobacteriaceae > Mycobacterium. The sequence continues at coordinate 4,611 of DATAZN010000547.1, forward strand.
CCTTGGCTTCTCGCCGACGCAGCGGCGGACTTGATCGTCAGTCCCACCGCGGCCCTCGTGCGTCGTTGCGCGAGCCAAGTCTGTGTCCTGTTCTTCGTCGATACCTCGCGCAACCACAGCCGCCGGTGGTGCAGCATGGAGCTATGCGGCAACCGCAACAAGGTCGCGGCACACCATCAGCGGGCCCGTGAGGCCGGCGCCGGCCAGGTGTAGCCGCCCCGCTTCCATTCGGCTCCGGACCGAAAGCATCCCCCAGCACAATCCAGCTGTGACCGTCGGGAGGACGCGCTCTCGCTCTTGTGGAGGAATTCCCAAGGCGCGTCGGCGATCTCGTCCGCGTAGGTCCCCAAGCGAAGTGGCCGGTGCCGAACAGGCGAATGTCCGCGTCGCGGATCCCGCGCGCGAACGCCTCCGCGCCCCGGATCAGGAAGAATGGGGCATCGTTGCCCCACGCCGCCAGCAACGGCGACTTGTGGGTCCGGGAGTACCTCTGGAACGTCAGGTAGAGCGCGACGTTGCTGGCATAGTCAGGGGAACGCAAGATCAGAACGAGCCCCGGAACACCCCGCACGATTGTGGCCGCTCGCGGCGCGGCGGGCCCGCTCACGGAGACGCGTTGAAGGTCAGTTGCATGAACCAGGCCAGTCGGGACACCGCCTCCCGCATCGTCCAATAGATCCACTGTGCCGGCTGCCAGGCACTGCCGGCCACTTCGAGCAAGGCCGACGCGTCGCCGCATCACGACGTTTCCCATATGCTGACACTAACTAGTAATGCCGCCTTGACAGGTTATGTAAGTGTGAGGTCTGATCAGTACGTGCCCACCACGCAATCACTCAGTAGCGGTCGAGCCGCGGAGGATTCCTAGCCGCGACGTCCGGTCGGAAGACGGAGCGTGGGTATGGACAGGGCAATAGATCGTGAGCGCCGGGAGTGGAGCTACTTCTCCTGGTGGTAGGCCTCGGTCACCTCGGACGGGATACGACCACGGTCAGACACCTTCATGCCGCGCTTGCGGGCCCACTCCCGAATCGCCTGACTCTGCTCCCGATCAACCGCCACCGCCCGCGCAGGAACAGCACCACTGGCGTCGGTACGGGTCGCGGATCGAACCGTCCGTCCTGCCTTACGTGCCGAACCCACGAACTGGGCCAGTACGTCCCGCAGCTTCTCCGCGTTCGACTCCGAGAGGTCAATCTCGTAGAACTTGCCGTCCAAGCCGAACGCCACGGTCTCATCCGCCCGTGAACCCGACAGATCATCTACCAGCGAAACCGTAACCTGCTGCGCCATTAGGGCGAACCTCCACAAACGTCCCGGGGAGCGGAGAACATCCGCACACACACCGATTCGACAACAACGCGAACCTACCGCCGCACACTACGCAAAAATCTAAGAATTGTCG
>DATAZN010000548.1:0-39899 GCA_036272035.1 Mycobacterium sp.
ACGTTCTCACTGCTTCTCGCCGGTCGCTTTATCGAGGGTCTAATGGTCGGCGGCGTGCCCGCCATCGCCGTTGCTTATCTGACTGAAGAGGTAGATCCGGTGCACGCCGCGAGAGCGGCCGGCATATTCGTTGGGGGCACGACGATCGGCGGACTGCTCGGACGGCTGGTCTCCAGCCCTGTTGCCGAGGTTGCCGGCTGGCGCGTCGGCGTCTTCACCGTCGCGGTGCTCTGCGGGTTGGCGGCCATGGGGTTCGTCAAGCTCGCGCCCGATCCGCGCGGGTTCACCCCGGTGTTGCGCCACGACGCCAATCCCGAAGGCAGCCTTGGTCATCGGCTCGCCGCTAATTTGCGGACACCACGCCAGTTGGTGCTCTTTGCGCAGGGGTTTCTGCTGATGGGCGGATTCGTGGCGCTCTACAACTTCCTCGGCTTCCAGTTGACTCGCGCACCTTTCCACCTAGCCCCCTCGGTGGTGAGCCTGATGTTCCTGGCCTACCTGGCCGGCACCTGGGCGTCGTCACGGGCGGGCGCCGAAGCCGCCCGCTTCGGTCGCAAACGGGTCCTGCTCGTGGCTGTCTCGATCATGATAGCCGGTGTCGCAATGACTCTCAGCGATAACGTGTTCGCGGTCCTGATCGGGCTGGTGGTCGCCACAGCCGGATTCTTCGGCGCCCATTCCACCGCGGCCGGATGGACCGGACAGGCTGCACCTGTAGGCAAAGCGCAAGCATCGTCGCTGTACAACCTGTTCTACTACGCCGGCTCCAGCGCCATCGGATGGCTGGGAGGCGTGGCCTTCGATGCCCGCGGCTGGACCGCGGTTGCCGTGACGATCCTGGTGTTCGGCGGTATCGCGGTATTGCTTGCGGCGCGCTTTCTGCACGACGACTAGAGATCTGGCTCATGCCGCGTCGTCGCACGATACTGTCGACGCGACAAGAACACTCACCTTCGAAGCGTAAAGGCTAGAAGTGCTCCAGCGATCGATCGACGACGTCGTAGCTACCACCGTCGATATCGACTGGTCGATTTGCATTCGAGATGTCGCAGGTCGCGAAGTGGCCGGCCGCAACGCCGATCGGTCGATGAAGACGGCAAGCATTGGGAAGCTTCTGTTGCTCGTCGAGGTCGCACGGCAATGCGCCGAGGGGGACCTCACTGGCACCACCTTGCTCGGGCAGGATCCAGAACTTCGCGTCGCCGACTCGGGAATCTGGCAGCACCTGCATGTCGAAGAACTGGCTGTGCACGATCTCTGCGTGTTGATCGCGAGCGTCAGCGACAACTTAGCGACCAACGCGCTCCTCAAACATGTTGGCCTGCAGCGGCTCCACGACCTCGCCGAGTCCCTCGGTTTACAACACACGGCGCTGCTCGATTACGTCCGAGATCGCCGCGGCCCAGACGACCCGGAGACGCTGTCGACCGGGTCGGCGTCCGAGTTGTCGCTGGTGATGAGTCAGCTGTCGCGCAACGAGCTGGTATCTCCAACTGTGTCAGAACAGGTGAATACCTGGCTGGCAACGAACGTGGACCTCTCGATGGTCGCGTCCGTATTCGGCCTCGATCCACTGGCACATCCGCCGTCGGATCGAAATTTCGTTATTCGTAACAAAACTGGAGCTGACCCAGGGGTGAGGGCAGACGTTGGCATGATCGGCCGAAACGCCGTCTGGTTCAACTACGCCGTGATCGCCAATTGGAATGCCTCGGATCCTGACATCCGAGACAGTGCCCTGTCGGGCACCCGCGCCATCGGCACGATCCTGAGAACCACCATCGAAACTAATGCGTGATGACGAGTCCCGATCGCCACGACCGCGTAGTACTCTCTACCTGGTTTATCAGCGTCGTGTCATCCTAATCAAAGGAAACGAATCAAATGAGCTCACCTCGCTGGCTAGTCAGACTCACCATCCCCGTAATGGCCGGCGCCGCTTTGGCTGGAAGCGCCGGAATTGCGAACGCCACTCCCCAAGATGACGCCTATCTCGCAAAACTGCGCGCCGTCGGCCTGACGTGGCCGCCCGCCACCGAAGAGGCGCTTATCGGTGAGGCACACCTCATCTGTTACGACCTCACGTGGGGTTGGCAGCCACAAACGATCGCCGACGACATTCACGACCACTTGAACAAGAGGGGCGTGACGTTGCCTGATGTCGGGACGATGGTCGACGCGGCGCACAAGACTTATTGCCCCGGAAACGTCTGCGATGCCCCGACCCTCTGCACGTAACCCTGTCTAGGGAATAGCGGGTACGTCGGCGAATTCCCCAGCGGTGCAGCGATACTCGTATGTCGCACGGTTAGCATCGATTCTGTAGCACCGAAGTACGTTGTGCCACAACCCCGTAGTTTACCGTCTGGTTACTGTGGCGTTCGATTCGGTGCACCAGTGGTACACCTATACGCCCGGCTCCTAAAGGAGTCGCAAACGTTATGGACGACGCCGCGCGTCCCGGGCGGGCTGCTGTCGTCAGTTGGGCATGATGGCGGGCCGAGGGCTCGAATTTTGCGCGCGCGGCCCGGCGCAGTCGCACACGGAATACCTCAGGAGATGCTCAGCATGTCAACGTCAACACTCAGTAGGTCAACGCCGACGCCGAGTAGGTCAACGCCGACCGGCCCACCGCGGCTGCCCAGCTTGACCAGGCTCAGCGCGCTAGCGCTTCTCGTCATCACACTGACGGTCCTGAGCATCTCCTTCTATTGGCTGGAGCACCACAAAGCCCGCCATGCGACTGTCCTCGGCGACACCACCAACCCGGACCATGCGACCGTCACCGTCCTCATTCAGAACATCGATCCGTCCACCGCGCGGATAAGCGCTCAATTGGAGTTGAAGGGCGCGGGTTCGTTGGTGGACGCGCGCACGCATGATCTAAAGGAAGACGCGACCCTCGTGAGCAACGCGGTGACCAACCCCACGGTTGTTTCCAAAGCGAATGAGCGCCCGGAATTCGTCTCGGTCCAATTCGCGCTTCGTGATGGGACCATCACCGACTACCCCCTCGATAGCTACACGGCGAGCTTTCATTTCCACGTCCTCGTCGGCACCGGCACAAATCAGCACGCCGTCCCAGTCCGGGTCGTGTTCGACAACATCGACGCCTTCTTCAAAATGGCGCCGCAACAGGAAAACTCGACTGAAGTGCACCGGGGTGGCGGAGAAGCCCAAGCCATCGCCGCACCGGAATCGCACTTCGCCGCAACCGCGACCGTAAAACGTTCGACGAGCACAATCATGTTCGCGGTGTTCATCATGGCGTTCATGTGGTGCCTCACCATCGCCGCTCTCATCGCGGCGTGGTACGTCGCCAGCGGCAAGCTCGGCTTGTTCTGGTCTGCTCTGGGATTCCTCGGCACACTGCTGTTCGCGCTCATCCCCTTGCGGAACGCCGTCCCCGGAGACCCGCCGATCGGTTCGCTCATCGACTTCGCCGCCTTCTTCATCGCCGAAGGCGTCGTATCAATCTCGATGATCGTCACCGTTCTTCACGGCTACCACATCGAAATCTCCAACAAGAAGAAGAAAGGCACCCAACTCGACTGAAAGGTCGGGCGAGGGGGTCACCCTAGGTGCAGCGTTACCCCGGCGTCGCTGAAGACGTCTTGGATCGCATCGAACAATGTCCGCTGCCCGTAGCGAATCTCGTCGAGGTAGCGCCGTGATAGCGCGCTGTGTTGCCATTCGAATTCGTAAGGACGGTGTTCGGGAGTGCCGAATCCGCCCCTCAGACAATCAGCCAGCGCGTCGAGATTGCGTCCGAAGTAGCCGCCCGGTCCGTTGACGGCGGAGCCGATCTCGCGGTAGAAGTCGCCGGCGGATCTGATCTTTCGGCCGTCGATGCGGTAGATCACAGGCAGATTTTCGGTCGGCTCTCGCGTCATCGTTGCGTCCCTGCGTCAGTGAGCAGACAGAACGAGTCGTAGTGGTCGCCGGTGTAGAAGTATTGGGTTGGATTGGCCAATGGCGTTCCGCCAGTGACGACGCGCCTCATCGACCGGTCTTGGGCCCGCGGGGTGATCACGGTGTACTCGTGGTAGTACCCCCTGCGTTGCTTGGGTAGATGACCCTCGCGGTTAGTGAACACCGCACCGGCGCTGCGCGGAAACGGAAATGGGCCGCCTGCGTGGATGCGCTTCACAGTGTCGATCACCTCGTGCGGCAGGGTGGCTATCGCGCACACCGGCGCACCGACTTGACCGGCGGTCGTTGGTGCGGATTCGCCAGAGTGGGTGCGCGACAGCATCCACCCGCCGACGATGACGACGAGTGCGCACAGCGCGACAAGTGCCAGCCTGCGTCGACTCACCTGCGCTCCTCGCTGCCCGGGTGGGTCAATTACACCCCACGCCTGGTTGCTAAAAGGATCGCCATACGACACGCGGATGAGAACCCAGTGCGCATGACGACACGTTGGGGCGGGACGCCCTGACGCGGCTTCAGAATGGTTCGGGCGGGGTGGTCCAGATTAGTTCGGTTATGTCGGTGACGCCGATCAGCAGTATCTGGTCAGTGGCACGAAAGAACAGCGTCTCGGATATCACACTGCGGACCGGGAAGCCTTCGGCGTGGCGCCAGTCGACGATTACGTTGCCGGCGCCGCGCAGTGCGGTGACACAATCACGTGCCGGGGTCGCTGAACGTCCGACCAGCAGCGCGGGAAGCAGTTGTCCGGTCAACATGACGTTGTCGGGATGGTGGCCGAGCATGGTCGCGAAAGCGGGGTTGGTGTAGACGACGACGCCGTCGAGTCCGGTGGCGAGCATTGGCACAGGTAAGCGATCCAGCAGTATCAACCCGGGCAGCGCGCGGAGGCATTCTTCGGCACTGCTCGGCGACGGTCGGCGGCGTCTTTCGCCGCTGCGCAACGCCGAGTCCAGGTATATGTCGTGGCCGTTGGTTTCCGCGTTGGCGGGCACGGTCTGGTTCGTTCGGTAAACGTACGAATCGGGTGAGGTACTCATTGGTGATCCCGGCGTGCAGACAATCAATGTGAATGTCGAGTCGCGGCGTGGGACGCCTGGGAGTTCGCGGCTGCATCGCAACGGCGGAGCTCGTACCCGACCAGCATGGTTTGTCAGCTGTCCTGAAAATACGCCATGCGACGCGATCGGGGGAGCGGTCGTGGTTAATTCTGCGGTCGACTGAATTAACACTTGTGCAGACCGACGGTGGCCATCGAGCGCAAGTCGGATGCCGGCTTTGGAGCTTCCGAGGAAGTGACACCATGGTCAGGTGGGCGCAACATTCAACGACTCCAAAGAAGATCTCTATGACCCTAGACGAGCGTCTAGCGATGTCAAGAGGGCAATGCGCCCGAACTGGACGGCTGCTACGCCGATGCGGTACGCGGCGTGCGCGAACGGCCCGCCGGCCGGGCGCGGGCTGTGGGCTGCGGAAGACCGATGAGTTGCCTTACCACGTTGAGCATTTGAGTGCGCAGAGTTTCGTCATCGACCTCGGCAACCAAAGGGTGGGCCACCGTGCCACCTACCACGCAGGTCAGGGCCGCAAGACGAACGAGTTTGTCCGGCCCTTCGTCGTCGCCGACCAGCATTCCGTACAACCGCTCGACAAAGCGTTGGAACGGTGCATGGCCGGACAGTAGACGCACGAGAACGGGATCGAATTGAAAGGTGTTCGCCCCCTGGCGGTGCTCGACAGCGTGATCGACAATCCGGTTCAGCAGCAGCTCGCGCGCGACGTCCGAATCATCCTCGGCCTCTGCGGCTTCCAGGGCGTCGTCGAGTTTCGCCAGTTCCATTTCGGCCACCGCGATGATGATCTCGTCCTTGGTTTTGAACTGGTGATAGATGGCGCCCTTCGTGACACCAATCGCGTCGGCGATCATCTGGTAGGACGTGGCCCCGACGCCGCGCTCGGCGAACAGGGCCAAAGCGGCGTTCAGCGTGCGCATCTGGGCGCCACTGCGACTCGAAAAACCCAGGCGGATGGTCTGTGCTCCGCGAGCGGTCATCGGCCAAGGGTATAACGCACGTGTTGGTCAAGCGGCGCATCGCCGACGCGGCCTATTGCAGAGCGTTGACGCCGAGCCGTTCGCAGATCGCGAAGACCTCTTCGAAGATGGAGCCGGGAACCGTATAGGGATCGGTGGCGGTGACCTCCGACAGGTGGGCGACGATGTCGTCGGCGCTCGGTTGGCTGTCGGGTTCGGCGAGCCAACCCTCGCCGAGACCGACGAAGACGCGAGCGAACCTCCCGCCGCAGGCCGAATAGTTTTGGTGGGTCAACTCGCACGCGCGACTGGCCAGAAACACCACGATCGGCACGACGAGTTCAGGTTTGATGACCTTGGTGAAGCCGATCTCCTCGAGGGCCTTCGGATCGCCAATGGTTTCGGTGACCATCCGCGAAAAACCGAAGGGCAGAACGGTGTTCGATTTGATGCCATGTTCGGCGCCTTCGATCGAGATCACATTGGAAAGGCCGACCAGCCCGGCTTTAGCAGCGGCGTAATGCGCCTCCGATGGCTGACCGAACATCCCGCCCGACGACGAGATGAACACGAACCGCCCATAGCCTTGCTGTTTCATCACTCGGTAGGCCGGCTGGCTGAGGTGGAATCCACCGTCGAGGTGGACCCGCAGCATGCGCGTCCAATCGTCGTGAGTGAGCTGGTCGAACGGGACGCTGTTGAAAATGCCGGCATTACTGACGACTGCGTCAAGGCGACCGAACGCTTCTAACGCAGTGTTGACGATGGCCTCGCCACCTTTGGGGGTGTCGACGGAATGATACGAAGCCACAGCCTTGCCGCCGGCATCTTCGATTTCCTTCACGACGGCGTCGGCGACACCGGCGTCTTCACCGTCTCCGCGCATGCTGCCGCCCAAGTCGTTGACTACCACCAACGCACCCCGCTTCGCCAACTCCAAGGCGTACAGGCGGCCCAGGCCGCGGCCGCCCCCGGTGACGACCGCGGCCTGCTCCTTGAAGTCGAGCATGGTGGAAATCCCCTCGTCGATGCGTCCGCATAAGGCGGCCGTGTAAGAAACGAAAATTTGGTTATGCAGGACCAAGCTGAACTGCCTGGTCACCGTCGTCACCATCCCCAGCAGACAGCGTCGAGCAAGACCTGTATAAGATCACACCAAATTTTTGTTCCCTTCCGCAAGTCCGCCAAGGTTGTTCAGGAGGTGCCGTGAGCGATTTCGAGTCGGTCGACTACTTCACCGATCAGACACTGGTTCCCGATCCATATCCTTACTTCGATTACCTGCGTTCAGGGTGTCCGGTGCGGTCGGCGACACCGCACGGTGTCGTGGCGATAACCGGGCACGCCGAGGCGCTGGCGGCCTACAAAGACCCGGCGTTCTCCTCATGTGTTGCCGTCGCCGGGCCGTTTCCGCCACTGCCGTTCACGCCCGAGGGCGACGACATCAGCGATCTGATCAACGAACACCGTGGAACCATCCCGATGGCCGAACACGTCGTCACCATGGATGCCGATGACCATGCCAAGACCCGTGGATTGTTGAGCAAGCTCATCACGCCCAAGCGCCTCAGCGAGAACGAGGAGTTCATCTGGCGCCTGGCCGACCAGCAGATCGACAAGTTCCTCGATCAAGGCGCATGTGAGTTCATGGAGGAATTCGCAAAACCCTTGTCAATGCTGGTGATTGCCGACCTACTCGATGTTCCTGTCGATGACCATCGCGAGTTCCGGGCAGTCCTGGGCGACGAACACGTCGGTCAACTAAGTGAAGACGACACGGTCGCCCACAATCCGCTGATGTGGCTCGACGAGAGGTTCGACTCCTACATCAGCGACCGCAGACGCGACCCCCGCGACGATGTGCTGACCGAACTGGCCGCAGCGACCTATCCGGACGGCTCGACCCCGGCAGTCGAAGAGGTGGTGAAGCTGGCGACCTTCCTGTTCGCGGCGGGGATGGAAACCACCACCAAGCTGCTCAGCACCGGGATGCGGGTGATGGGCGAACGGCTAGACATTCAGCAGAAGCTGCGCGACGACCGCGCCCTGATCCCGGCGTTCCTTGAAGAATCGCTGCGGATGGAAAGCCCGGTGAAAAGCCATTTCCGCTTGGCGCGCACCAGCACTCGCGTCGGCGAGGTGGACATTCCGGCGGGGACGGTCATCATGCTGCTGCCCGGTGCCAGTAACCGCGATCCAGAAAAGTTCGACGATCCCCATGAGTTCCGACACGACCGTCGCAACGTCCGTGAGCACGTGGCGTTCGGCCGCGGACCCCACTCCTGCCCCGGTGCCCCGCTGGCGCGCGCTGAGGCCCGCATCTCGATGAACCGCTTGCTGGACCGGGCAGCGAACTTCAAGATTTCCGAGGCGCAGCACGGGCCGACGGAAAACCGTGTCTACGAATACGATCCGACGTTCATCATGCGCGGCCTCAGCGCACTACACATCGAGTTCGAACCTGTCTGACGACCGCCAGTCAGCGGAAGCGGACGCCCAACGTGGCCATGCCAAAGATCTTCTTGCCACTGGTTTTCGCGGCGACGATCACCACACCAGAGCGGGTCTCCTGGTCCAATGACTTGACTTTGCCGGTGAATTCGATATCGCAGCCCTCTCTGGCCGACACGATCGCGGGAGCCGACAGCCGCACCGCGTAGCGGGTGACCGCACCGGGGTCGCCGGTCCATGTGGAGGCAAACCCGGCACCCAAACCCATGGTGAGCATGCCGTGAGCGATCACGTCGGGCAGGCTGGCCAGCTTGGCGATGTCCTCGTCCCAATGAATCGGGTTGGCGTCGCCGGCCACGCCGGCATAGTTCACCAGGTCGCCGCGAGTCAGCCGGGCGTGGTGCGCTGGTAGCTCGTCGCCGACCTTCACATCATCGAACGATGCCGTCCCCGGTGTGCGGGTGAGGCCTTCGTCGGCGATTCGAATCTCGCCCTCGGGGCGCACCGTCTTGTGGTACTCGTCTTCGCCGATTCCGAAGATGTCCACGTCGTGCATCATCGCGTTCTGCACAGCCGCCTTGATCGCCGGATCCACATCCTCCGCGGTGACCCCGACGACGGTGGTGTGCAGGGTGTGCACCCGCTCGCCGGCCGCGTCGGTGAAGGTGTTGGTCACGGTGATCATGTCTCGGCCGGCCATCCTGCGCACCGACGTGAGTTCGACGTCGACCGTCAGCTCATCACCGGCCACGATCGGTCGGTGCTGCTCGAATAACTCCTCGGTCTGCATGTAGGTGTCGTAGCCGACGACTATCTGTTCGAACATGCGGCGATTGCAGGTCATACCCGGGGTCGCGGTAAATGTCAGCGGCGCAATCAGGTCCGAATAACCCAGTTCAGCGGCGGCGGCGACGTCCCAATGGGCCGGGTGATAGTCCTGCACCGCGCGGGCGTACTCGCGGAGCTTCTCGCGGCCGACGAGGTACGTGCCGTCCATCTGATAGTGGTGGCCGACCCGCGCCTCGAGCACCGACGATTCTGCTGCTGCAGTCATGAATGGCTCAACTCTTCTATCGGCTTGTTCGCTGAAGCCAACGAAAAGACAGTAACGCGCGGGTCTAGCAGCAATTCAGCACGTGCCCGCCGGCCTAGCAGAGAATCAAGGCGTGACCAACCGCATCCAATCGCTCCTCGGCGTCGAGTACCCCGTCGTCCAGGCACCGATGACATACATCGCCAGGGCTGAATTGGCCGCCGCCGTCTCCGAGGGTGGCGGCATGGGCATGATCGAGACGTTGACCCCCGAAGGTCGCGCTGACCTGCGCAGGGTGCGCGAACTCACCGACCGCCCGGTTGCGGCCAACTTGATGATCCAGGGCTGGAAGCGGGATCCGTCGATCGTCGACGAGCTCGTCGCTGCCGAGGTTCGCCACGTTTTCACCTCCGCCGGTGATCCGGCGTTATTCACGGCGCGTCTGCACGACGCCGGCATGACCGTCGTACACGTCGTCGGATCGCTGAAGGGCGCGATGAAGGCCGTGGACGCGGGCGTCGACGCGCTTGTGGTCGAAGGTGTCGAGGGCGGCGGGTTCAAGTCGGCCCTCGGTGCGTCGACGTTGGTCTTGCTTCCGCTCGTCGCAGACCGCGTCGACATTCCGATCATCGCGGCGGGAGGGATCTGCGACGCCCGGTCCGCCGCGGCTGCCGTCGTTCTGGGCGCGGAGGGTGTGCAGATGGGCACCCGGATGCTGGCCAGCCACGAAGCCGGTGTGCACGCCAACTTCAAGAACAAGATCATCTCCGCCGGGGATGACGGCACCGTGATGCTGGACCTTCCCGGCAATCCGACGATGCGGGTGCTGCGAACCGGGCTTGCGGCCCGCGTCGCAGCGGGCGATCCCGAGGTGGAGCTGCTCGGCCGGATCACCGATCTGTACTTCGAAGGTGACTTCGAGGCCAGCGTCGCCAACACCGGTCAGGTGTCATCGCGAATCATCGACCTGCAGCCGGCTTCGCAGATCGTCAAACAAACGTGGTCGGAGATCGAAACTGCGTTGAGCGAGAGCCGATCTCGGCTCGGTCAGCGAAGCGGGTGAGCAGCGAACCAGTCGAGTAGCAGGTCGGCCAGCTTGTCGGGCTGCTCGTCCGGAATCCAGTGCGAGACTCCGGGCATGATCTCGAACCGGTATTCCCCGGTGACGTATCGGGCAGTGTTGTGGGCCGCTTTCGGCATCAGGGCGACGTCCTGGTCGCTCCACACGTACAGCGTTGGCACCGAGACCTTTTGGTTGATCGCCCGCGGATTGGACAGCGGCATCGCGCGGTACCAGTTGAGCGCTGCGGTCAGGGCGCCCGGTTCGCTCATGCCCCGTGCATCTCGCTCGGCGGCGGCCCTCGTTTGTCCGGCCTGCAGCAGCGACCTGGACAACATGGCGCCGTCGCGACGCAGCATCGACCACTCCGGGATGCGGGGCAGCTGAAAGGCGTACATGTACCACGACGCCAGGCCCTGGCGACTGGTGACGAACGATTTGAGGAACGCGGCGGGATGTGGCACCGATATCGGCGACACGGTTGCCAGCCGCTCGGGCATCTCCGCCGCGGCGGCCCACGCGACCGCGGCGCCCCAGTCGTGTCCGACGAGGTGCACCTGCCGCGCACCGCTGGCGTCGATCAAAGCGCCGAGGTCGCCGACGAGTTCGGGTATGCGGTAGTCGCGGCGCCGGGATGGCCGCGCACCCGCTGAATATCCCCGCTGGTTAGGCGCCAGGCAGCGGTAGCCCTGGGCGGTGAGCCGGTCGATGACGGCGTTCCAGCTGTCGTTGTGTTGCGGGAACCCGTGCAACAGCACCACGACAGGTCCGTCAGCTGGTCCGGCGTCGCGGACATCGAAGGTCAGGTCATTACGGCGGTATTGCTCCATCCGTCAAGCATGTCCCATCCGCTTACCAAGGTGCCGCTCCGCCCCCAACCGGGGCACCTGAGCAGCGGCCTTGGCGTGCCTACGCGGATCCACCGATGAGCCGCCGATGCAATTCCTCTGTGAGGACGTGGATTTGGCGGGTCAGGTCGGTGTTGGTTTTCAGCTCGAGTTCCTGAGCTTCAAAGTCGTGGTCGGCTTTGGCCTGTTGGAATGCGGCTTGCCGGTTCTGGCCGATCATGACGAACGTCGACAGAAAGATCGCTTCCAACGAAACCACCAGAGTCAGAGTCGGCCACGGGTTTTTCTCAAAGACCACCATCCACACCGCGAAAAGCACCGCGTGAATCCAGACGAAATTCATCGAGCCGGCGAATGCAGTGATGCCGTCGGCCAGCCGCAGCTGGAATTTGGCGCCTCGTCTCTTGGCCTCCTCAACCACGGCGGGATGGTGGCGTTGATTGTTACGTAGCAATCGGTGAGGAATGAGTTGAGGAATTCGCCGACCGCTACTGGAGCCTGGGGTTGTCATGTGTTCAGTCCTTCCGGGGCCATAGGTCTAGTACAGGTGCCGGTTTTGCGATCAGCATGACCCAGCTCGTCGACGTGAGCGCCACCAACTGCGATATCCGTTGGAGATATCTGGAATTCAGGCGGTGGTGCCTTGTATTCGCGCCCGGATGAGTTGCACGCCGGGACCGCTGAGGTCGTCCAGGTAGGGCGGGCGACCCGCCATGCCCATCACCAGTGCGACAGTCGGTCCGGTGACCAGGGGGCCACGTCCGGCGACAAACCGCCCGTCGTCTGCCCGCAACTCGAGGTCGGCAACGTGGGTACGGCTCGGGACGGTGAAGTTGCGGTGGGCGAAGAATTCAGCAACCGATGTCAGAACGTCGAGACTGGGTGTCCGCGCCAGCCCCAGCGGGTGACGAATGTCTTGGGCGTGCACCACGACCTCGCCGAGGTAGGCCGGAATATGAGCTGAGGGCACGGTGGTGCTTTCGACAATGGCACGGAACCGATCGAGCGTCTCGGCGGGTGTGCTGCCACGGTGCTCCGCCAGCCGACGTTGATTGTGCACGCAGGGCGAAAACGCGCGCCGGCCATGCTGCGCAACCACTTCCACTGACCCAGGCTCGCCGCGGCGGTCAGGTGCGCGACAACCTCCTCAACGTCCCACTTCCCGCACAAGGTGCGGTGCCGCAACTGCTCATCGCTGAGTCTGGAGAGGTCCTCCGCAAGCGCCGCCCGCTCGGCGTGCGCCAATGCCCACAGGTGGTCGTGCTGGGGTTTCGCCATATCGCCCTACTCCGTCGGGATGGTGTTGTCATTCGACATAGACCTGGGCCGACCGCAAACCTCATCGAGGTTCGCTCGACGACCGACGCACGGCTCGCACAGCTGAGATATTCGCCGGCAGGTCGAGGTCTTCAACGACGGGAGCGACCCCGTGCTCGATCGCTCGTTTCAGTAGGTGTGCGTCGCGTTGTTGACGACGGTAGCCCGCCGCGTAGGTGCGCCCAGTGATGCGTTCGAGCCGATCGACGTCTTCGCCGCTCTCCCTGCGAGCGCGAAGCTGCTCGGCTCTGGCGTGAATATCAGCGTGGAATTCGTCAGGATTGTCGAATGCCGCCACCACAACGTGTCGACGCTCGTGGCGATCCGCGTCGTAGCGGTAGTGCGCAACGACCCAGCGGGCAATGGTGTCATCGTCTGGATCCACCACGGGCACGCTGGCAGCATACGGCTGCCCGGAATCTGAGCTTCTCCGCGCTCGCGGCCGCCGGGCCATCGATTGTGCTCAGTAAGAGCCCGCTTCGCGTACAGGGTTCAAGCAACACAACTACGGTTCTGTCAGCATGGTGAAACACTCCGCGAACACCAACGCACGGCTGACGGGCGATCGGCGTGCGTAGTGCGTCGCGCTTTTGGTTCTGGTCACATGACATCCAGCCGGATCAGGTTGCCGGACTTGATATGCCGGGGATGCGGCTGCGGCGCTTGGTCAACTACCGGCGCGGGCCCGAAGCCACCCGACGGTTTGCCTCAGTCGCAGCGAAGTAGATGTGACGCTAGGCTTGAGCAGCGGCGTGCGCTAATTCTGCTGTGATCGAACGTAATTGGCTGGCAGAACTAAGCGCCTCCGGGAATCCGACCCGAGTGTAGGCAACCCCGCGCGGCGTGTGCACCCGTAGATCGAGGCCGTAGCGGTCTATGTCGGTGCACACCGCGTTCGCGGTATCCGGATAGCCGCCGAATACCTGCGCCATCGTCGCCAGGGCGTCGGCGTGATCGGCGTTGAGGTGCGCGATCGCACCGGCCGCGGCAGGCGTCACCGGATCCGGTTCCGCGGCACGGTATTGCTCACCGGTGGCCGAGTCCATCCGGCCGTACCCGCCGACCCAGCGCACTCGCTCGACCCGCAGCACCCAGAGCGTGAAGTCGCTGAACTCGAGGTAGAACCGGGAAGCGGGCACCGCATGCAGGTATGCCGCCCGTGCTGCGTCCTCGTCGGCGGCAGGAGGCGTGACACGACCGGCCAACGTGATCCGGCCAGTGGCCAAGGGGTCTGTATCGCTGCTCGCCGTCACAATCGACAAGCTGGCGCGCGGGTTGGCGGCCAGGTTGCGGCCGTGCTCGGCCAGGTTCGACACGCAAAGCACCGGCGCGCCATTCAGCAGTCCGTACGCGACCAGCGACGCCCATGGATCGCCGTCGGAGGTCAACGTGGCAAGCGTGGCCGCATTGTTGGCGGCAGCGATGGTGCGGGCCTGCTCGGCCGGCGACGGCCGGGCCGAGTTTGTCGGCGGCTGTAACGGCTGCGGCGCCGACGGCGCATCTCCAACATCGCCATGATCGCGAGTCACCACAACCGTGAGGCTACTGCCATCATCGGAGCGCTTCCGGAATAACCCCAACGGTTGGGCAGTTGGACTGCTCCAACTGATCCGGTTGATGGCGGAAGGATGCGCTGATGCGTTTAGGGGTGTTCACATTTTTCAATGACACGGCCGTCGGACCGGTCGACGTGGCTGTCGCCCTCGAGACGCGCGGCTTCGGGTCACTGTTCGTGGCAGAGCATTCGCACATACCCGTGAACGCAAAAACTCCGTACCCGATGGGCGGTCCGATCCCGCCGCAGTACTACCGGACGCTCGATCCGTTCGTCTCGCTGACGGCGGCCGCGGTCGCCACCGAGTCGCTGCTGTTGGGTACCGGTATCTCGCTGGTTACGCAACGCGACCCGATCCAGACGGCCAAAGGAGTGGCCTCGCTGGACCTCGTGTCGCAGGGACGCTTTCTATTCGGCGTGGGGGTGGGCTGGTTGCGGGAGGAGATCGCCAACCACGGTGTCGATCCACGCGTGCGAGGCCGCGTCATGGACGAGCGACTCCGCGCGATGATCGAGATCTGGACGAAAGACGAGGCCGCGTTTCACGGTACGTATGTCGACTTCGACCCGATCTACAGTTGGCCCAAGCCGGTGTCCAAGCCACATACACCCGTGTACATCGGGGGCGGACCGGCGAACTTCACCCGCATCACCGAACTGGGTGCCGGCTGGCTCTCGCTGAGCCCTTCGGCCGACGCGCTTGCTGGCGACCTGGCGACGCTGCACGATCTGGCCGGACCCGACGTGCCGGTGATCGCCTCGCATATCGGGAAGGTGACAGCCGAGGTCTTGGCGGGCTACCGCGATCTCGGGATCGAACACGTCACCGTCGAATTGCCGACCCAGCCCCGCGACGAGACGTTGCGACACCTCGATGCGCTGCACGCGGAATACGCCAAGGTGGACTAGCTTTCTGCGACGTGCTCAGCCTGCGTGATATAGTTAATTAGGCTAAGTAAATCCCATACGCAGAAAGGGCTTTCCACATGGCTCGTACTGACAAGGACACCTGGGATCTGGCATCCAGCGTGGGAGCGACCGCAACCGCAGTTGCCGCATCACGCGCGATGGCCTCCCAAAATCCCGACGCGCTGCTGGACGACCCGTGGGCCGATCCACTGGTACGCGCGGTAGGCATCGACACTTTCGTGAAGCTGATTGACGGCGAGATCGGACATACGGACGATCCCCTGCTGAATCGTCGGGCGATGAGCGAACAGATCGCCGTGCGCACCCGCTTCTTCGACGACTTCTTCGTCCAGGCGGGCGAGTCGGGTATCCGGCAGGCCGTGATCCTCGCATCAGGCTTGGACACTCGCGCCTACCGCTTGCCGTGGCCGGCCGACACGACGGTCTTCGAGATCGACCAGCCTCAGGTTATTGCATTCAAGACGCGGACCCTTGCCGACCTCGGTGCCGAACCCACAGCCGAACGGACCACAGTCGCAATCGATTTGCGCGAAGACTGGCCGGCGGCACTGGTCGAAGCCGGATTCGACCGGAAACTGCCGACCGCCTGGAGCGCCGAAGGACTGCTGGTCTACCTGCCGCCGGACGCCCAGGATCGGCTGTTCGACAACATCGTGGCCCTGTCGGCACCGGGCAGCCGCATCGCCACCGAACACATGGACCTGCGCAATATTCCAGCGGACTGGGCCGACCGGCTAACCGAGCGATCACGTCGGATCGGCTCGAACATCAACCTGGCCGAGCTGTTCTACAGCGGCGATCGCAATCCTGCCGCCGACTATCTCAAAGACCACGGTTGGCACATCGACGTCCAGACAACCCCGCAGATCTACGCGGCCAACGGATTCGAGCTACCCGACGACGAGCCGGCTTTCTTCGGCGATGGGTCTGGTTACCTGACGGCGACGCTGGCATAGGCGCCGCGACCGCTAACGCGATGTTTCGCTAGTGGGACTGCGCGCCAACGGGTTTGGCTCAGTGCTGCAGCGTGTTGAGCTTATCCTCAACCTGGAGCGCGTGCAACGCGTGCGACGCCGTCTCGTAGCCCTTCACGACGCCCTCCAATCGTGCGGTCGAGCCGTCGAAGCACGCCCAGTCGAAGACGGCTTGGCAGACATGGTCAGCCAGGTTTCGCAGGATGCCGTCTCGAGGAGGGTTGTCGATGACCTTGATCGCGGCCGCGCACAGCGCTCCCTTGTCGCTCGTGTCGCTGTGCAATGCTCGGTGAGCCAACGACATGAGGTCGCGGGTATGGCCTCCCTCGAAGTCCATAAAACTCCTTGCCTATCATTGATTCTCAGCCCTGTGCCGTCAGGTTCGCTGTGTATCAGTCGAGTCGTAACCTAGCCGAACAACGGGCACATACCGGCCACGTTCCGATAACAGACCCACATCTTCAGTGACCGGCCGCGACGCAATCCGCAAGACGCGGGACACCGCGCAGCACGCCGTCGTACGGTAAGGCCATGCCTGACAGCGTCGAGGAGCTGCGATCATCCGGTGCCTGGCAATTATTCCAAGACATGCTGCGCGACATGACCACGGTGGTCACCGAGGACGCCGAAAGCGAACGCGAGTTCCTCGAGGGACTAAGGGTCGTCGCACGGATATCCGCACTGTGCGCGCAACTTTCGGTGGAAGCCGATCCCGACCAGCCGTCGTTCTTCGATATGTGTACGCCCACGCGGATGGTCGGCGGACCTAACCCCGATGGCAACTACTACCTGGCGATGATCCGCGGCGACCGCAGCTACCGGATCACCGGCCACCGCGGTACGAGCGCATACCTCGGGCTCCAGATCCTCGCCGGCACCGGACTCACTCCGCGACGGATGGCCGGTTATGTCGGTGATGTCGACTTAGCCTTGACCGCAGGACAATTCGCGCTGGTGCTGTCTGAGCATAAGCCCGCCGGTCTCGGCGGCGCACAGTGGCTGCAGATCCCGGCGGATGCGTCATCGGTAGTCGTGCGCGAATACATCGGCGACCGCGCTACCGAGCAGCTCGCCGCACTCGACATCGTCCCGCTGGATCCCGATCCCGTCGCGGCGCTCACCGACAACGCACTGTCGGAGCAGTTGACCGCGATGGCCTGGACGTTGATGAAGTTGGCCACGCTGCACCGCACTATCAAGCCCGAGCTCATCGAACAGCCGAACACCCTGCTGACAGCCCAGGCCGCCGACCTCGGCGCCGCCGACACCACGCCGGACAATCTGTACATGATCGGAACCTTTCGGCTCGAGCCCGACCAAGCCCTGGTACTCGACATTCAGCCGCCGACCACCCGCTATTGGAACGTCACATTGGAAAACATCTGGCATGAGTGTGTGGAGCCGCGCCGAAGGCATAGCTCGGTGACCAACAAGGGGGTGCGCCCAGACGCTGACGGACATGTGCGTATCGCGATTTCTGCGCGCGACCTCGGGGTGGGCCATTGGCTCGACACCGGCGGGCGGCACCGCGGCTTTGTCGTCCTGCGTTGGCTCGACAATCCCGAGCCGCCCGCGGTCACTACGTCCGTTTGCCAGGGCCAGAAATGACACTGCAGGAACGCTTTTCGCCCGATAACCTGGTTGCCGCCGCATGCGCCCAGACCGGATTCGACGACTTCGGCGACGACGGGTGGCAGCCAGGCTTGCAGGTGCTCGTCGACGGCCTCGTCAACGAGGCGCGACTGTCGGTGATCGGGGTGGAAGTCACGTATGCCGATCTCATTCGCGCATTGTCCAACCGTCTCGGCGTAATCGATTGGCGGAAAAAGAATCCCGATGTAGCGTCCGAGCAGATCACCCGCCCCATCGTTATCGTCGGTCAGCCTCGGACCGGCACCACGATCCTCTACGACCTGCTCACCCAAGATCCGGAGTTGCGCGCTCCGCTGACGTGGGAGGTCGACGAGCCATGCCCTGTGCCCCAGCCCGAGAGCTATCATGACGATCCGCGCATCGCCCAAATCCAATCGAACATCGAGCTTTCCGAGCAGATCATTCCTGGCTTCCTCAAGTTCCACCCGATGGGCGCGTTGGTGGGTCAGGAGTGTGTCCGGATCACGGGCGGCGAATTCACCAGCATGATCTACTCGGTGCAGTACCGGCTTCCGAGCTACTATCGCTGGCTGCTCTATGACGCCGAGTATGCCGGCGCTTACCGCTACCATCGAAAGTTCCTGCAGCATCTACAATCTGGCGTCCACGGACAATGGCTGCTGAAATCACCCGCGCACCTGTGGCAACTCGACGCGCTACTGGCCGAATATCCGGACGCGCTGATCGTGCAGAATCATCGCGACCCGCTCAACGTCATCTCCTCGATCGCCGCGCTGACCCACCATCTGCGGCGGATGAGCACCGATGACTCCACCGTCGCCGAGTGCGCCGCGCAGAGCTACGAAGAGATCATCGTCGGGCTCGAGCGGGAGATGGCCCTCCGCGACAGCGGGGTGGTCCCTGACGATCGGATCATCGACGTCAAGTTCACCGATTTCATGAACGACCCGTGGGCCACGATCGGTGGGATCTATCAAGCATTGGGCCGTGAGCTGCGGCCCGAGACCGAGCAACGGATGCGCGACTTCCTGGCGGCGCATCCCTCCGACGGTGGGCACGGTCGCTACACCTGGTCAGACACCAACCTGAACGCTGACGAGGTTCGCGAACGGGTACGCCCCTACCAAGACCGCTACGCGATACCGACGGAGGAACTGCGATGAGCGGGCCGGCGCGTGTGCCCCGGGCGACCGAATGGATCGCCGAGAACGACACCCTAGTCAGCCGCCGCGGACATCGAATCGCGTTCCGGCGGCGTGGGACCGGGCCCACGGTGCTTCTGTTGCACGGGTTCCCAACGTGGTCCTACGACTACGCAGAGGTGGCCACCGACCTGGCTGTCGACCACAACGTGATCACCATGGACTTCCTCGGCTACGGCGCATCGGATAAGCCCGCCGGCTACCAGTATTCGGTAGCCGAATCCGCCGACACCGTCGAAGATCTCGTCGCGCATCTCAACCTCACGTCGGTGCGACTGGTGGTTCACGACTACGGCGGGATCGTCGGTCAGGAAGTCGTCGACCGGGCCAATCGCGGGGAGCTTCCGTTCACGATCGACCACCTGACAATGTTGAACTCCGGGATTGTGTACAGCGCCTACCGCCCGACGCGCTTGCAGAAGTTGCTCATCCTTCCGATCGTCGGCAAGCTGCTGGCCGGCCAGGTCAGTGCCGCGCGGGTCCGCTCAGCACTCGACGCGGTTCGGGGAACACCGTTGGGTGACAGCGAGTTCGACGACCTCTGGCTGGGCATGTCGCGCGACAACGGGCACAAGCTGTCGCATCTGCTGATCAAGTACAACGCCGAGCGTGCCGCTCACCATCAGCGGTGGGAGTCGGCGCTGGCTGATTGGGCCGGCCCGCTGCGTCTCGTGTGGGGACTCGCGGACCCCGTCTCGGGCAGCCACGTTCTCGAGCTCGCGGTTAAGGCCCTGCCGCGCGCCGTGGTGACTGAGCTTCCCGGTGTCGGTCACTACCCTTCGTCGGAAGCCCCACAAGCCGTCGCCGCGGCGGTGCGAGACAGTCACTGAGTGCGGTTAGACCTAGCGCCCGTTCTGCTGCAGTCGAGTGACGAGGTGAAAAGGCAGTGCGACAAAGACAGTGCCGCCTACTAAATTGCCCGCCGTGGTGATCCCGATGTTGGTGAGCAGTCCGTGGGCACCCAAACCCCACGCCAGCTGCGTATGCGGTGCGTCGGGGTGAAACGCCGAGAGCAACAGCGGTAGCCCGAGGAAGCCGATGTTGGCAATCACGTGCTGGGTCGCACCGATGACGAAGGCGAACGGCCCGTAAAAGGCGAATCCCATTCGCGCAATGTCGGTTCGGGCCTTGAAAAACAGGCACATCGATGTTTGCAGAAACCACGTGCACACCACGGCCAATAGGACTGCGGTCAGCGCGGGCTGCGACGTCTTCGCGGACGCGACGGCGGCCGCGCGTTGCGCGAACGCGCCCAGATAGGGCCCGCCGGCCGCAGCGCACACGGCGACGAAAGTCAGTGCGCCGATGCAGTTTCCGACCAGCCCGATCAGCAGTAAGCGGAGGTAGCCGACGACGGTCATCCGACGCTGCAGAATCGCGATGGCCCCGGCTGCCATATCGGCGGTGATCAGTGACATGCCTGACACCAGGATCAGCGCGAACGACATCCCGAATGCCAAGCCCATCAGTAGGCTCGCGATACCCGGTGACGACACCCCTGTGCTGACAACCAAGGACAGCAACACCCCGAACGACACCATGGCGCCACCGACCAGTGAGCGAACCAGAAAACTCAATGGGTGCGAAGCCTTTTCGACGGCAATCTCGGCGACGCGTGTGGTCATCTCGCCGATCGTGAACAGTTCGAACGGATCGCGGGTGCTTGACACCCCGGACGCCTCGGCCAGCGGCGCGGCATCGTTGGTGCTGAGTGTTGATACGGGCACAGTTGTTCTCCAAGCGAGGTCGTCGGAACTCAGCGTCCGGTGCGCAGTTCCCAGCGGAGCTGGGCTTCTGAAGGGGATTGCACCGGAATGAAGGCAGCCTCACGAAATCGGCGGCTTGCGCCGGTGCGGCGTGCGTAGCCCTTTCCGCCTGCGGTGCGAATTTCAAGAGCCGCTGCAGCGCTGACCACGTCGGCCACAGCCAATCTCAGCGTCAATAGATCGCGCTTCGCGGGCGTTGTCGGACCTCCGACTGCCGCTGCGAAGCTTGTCACCTGTGTCTCGATGCCGGCCAGTTCAGCTGACAGCGAGTCGAATTCCACGGCGAATGCCGAGTTCACGCCGGCAAGGCTGGGTTCGACCTCATCAAGACACCGGCGGGCCAGCCCAACACACATGGCCGATTGCAGCACCAGAAACGTCGGGCGGACCCCGGTAAGAAATGCGTCGATGTCGCGGCTGAGGATTTGGTCGTCGCCGACGTATACATCGTCGAGCTTGAGAAAGGACGAGGCGGTGCTACCCAGAGCGAGTAGGTCGAAGTGATTGCCGATCGTGACACCGCTGGTGGCGAGCGGTAGTGCGAGGACCAGCTTTTCACCGGTGTCGGTCTGAGCGGCCGTCACCATGATGGAATCGGAATAGAGATTGCTGGCCCAGCGCAGTGTGCCGGTGAGCCGGTAGCCCGGGCCGACAGGCGTCGCAGTCAAGTCCAGGACCCCGCACCCGGCGGCGTCCTTGAACGCCGAGGCCATCCCGGTCACACCCAGTGCGTCGCCGCCGATCAGGTTGGCGGATGCGCCGCGCGACCACGGGGTGGCCGCTTCGGTCAAATACTCGATGGTCATCCGATGCGCCCATACCGAAAAGGCGGTCGACAAGCAATGACCCGCCAGTTCGGCGATCACGGCGGCCATCGTGGGCAGTGCGCGGTTGTGGTTGCGGGGAGCGCCCAGCCCGAGGATGCCGCCGGGCGCCAACAGTTCGACGTTAGCGCGAGTATCACCTTCGTCTTGGTCTAATGACATCGCACTGGAGGCGATTTGGCGGATGATGTCATGTGCGAGGGATTCTGTCGACACTGCAATGCCGTCGAGGTCGGTGGTCATGTAAGTCCTCGAGTCGGGTTATTCGACGGTCAAAGTGGAATCGACTGCTGCGGGTCGACGCAACGTATTCACTACGGGAGACCATTGGATGGCGCTGTCGTGGATTTCCAGCAGCACCGCAGCGTCGGCATCCCCGGCGAGCAGCACGTGGGTGCGAACCGCCGAAAACCCGAGGACCTTGTCGTCGGGCGTGTCACCGACGCCCCAGACCGCCGAGATGTCGATGTCACCTTCCATCGTGACCTCGATCTTGGTCAGCGCGACACCCCGGTGAGTGGCATTGGCCAGCAAGCCGACCGCGATGCATGACCCCAGTGCCGCGAGAACGGTCTCCGACGGGTTGGGCGCGGCATCGTCGCCCAGCAGAGCGGGCGGCTCGCCCACCAGCATGGGCGTGAGGTCGCGCACGTAGGTGAGGTTGCGAAAGTTGGACTCGCACACAGTCTTTGCTTTGAGTGTTTTCTTGCCGGTGGCTGGATCGGCTTTGGCGTTACAGGAAAGTCGGTCCAGCCCGGTGGCGTCGATCGTGAGGGCTTGGCCGGAGAAGGTGGTCATGGATGCAGGCTCCTGGGAGTTCGAGGTGACGATCACACGCTGGCATAGACAGACCACTCTGTCTATGCGATGAAGTCCGGGTCGTGCATCCCTCGATGCCACGGTAGCGATCAGTTACGTGACGGGCCGGTGATGGCGAAGCACCGCGGGTCGTGCCGATTAAGACGCTTGACCGGCGGTTTCGCGCACCAAAAGGACGCCGAGCGCCACAAAGCGCTATCCCGTTCGCAGAGGGGCTGCGTGCGCGGAGATCCGAGATATGCGGCGGCCGCGTTCGAATCGCGGTGATTCGAACGCCGGGTGTCAGGGGTGCGTAGCGCGTGCCCTGGCGAGCGCATCTTCGGCGAGGCCGCGGCCGAGACGAATCGGCTCGACGGACTGCTCGACCTTGGATGCCACCAGTGCGCCGTCGTACAGCAGTTGGATGTGGCGCGCCAGTGGCGCCGGCCGCCGAATGCCCGCGGCCTTGATCAGTCCGCTCAGTGTCGACCGGACCCACTGTCGATGGTCGTCGATGGGTTCGAAACGCACGCCAGGGAATTCCGATGCGGCGCTGGCGTAAAGGCACCCGGGGAAGTCGTGTCGCAGACCCTTGGTGTGCGCCAGATCGAAGAATGTCAGTGCCATGGCGATGGGATCGGTGACGCCCTCGATCGCCTGGGCGAAACGATTCCGGTCGGCGAGGTCCAGTTCCGTCAGGTAAGCGATGACTAACGCGTCCTTGGAACCATAGGCGCTGTACAGACTGGCCTTCGCGCAGTCGGCTTCGCGCAGGATGCGGTCAACGCCCACGGCCCGGATCCCGTATTTACCGAAAAGATCTGTGGCCGCGGCCAACAGGCGATCAGCCGGCCGAGCCGATCTCGCCTTGTCGGCAAGCGCAGTGGCCGCTGTGTGATCCGCGGTCTGCATACGAGCCAAATTAGCAGATGCCTAGACAGAGGGGTCTGTCCGCGAGCAGGCTATTCAGCGGCAACGATTTTGGCGATCTGCTCGGCGACCGCCGTTCGTATCTCGTTGTCGTCGAGATCCTGCAGCCCGAACGCGACCCGCAGCGTCGGTCCCATAAGTCCCCATCCGACTTGCAGCGCCATCCCGTGGGCAGCCAGCAGTCGCGCGGTGCGGTCATCGGTGTGACCGGCTCGCACCTGGTCCAGAAACGCTTCCATACCGGGAAATCGTTGCTGGAGTTCTTCCACTGGAAAGCCGTCGAGCGTCGAGCGCACCATGACGCGTGCCTGAAATTCGTAGGCGGCCTCGACTTCCGCCGGCGATGCTCCAGACCCGCGCAGGGTGGCCGCGGAGTCGGCGAGATATTGCAGCGCGGCCGCCAGAAGCTGGCGTTTGCTGCCGAAGTGGCGGTGCAGCAGGCCGTGATTGACGCCGGCTCGAGCGGCGACCTCGCGGATCGATGTCGCGGCTGGACCCTTTTCGGCGAACAGTTCGCTGGCTGCTTGCAGGACGGCCGCGCTGACCTCGTCTTTACCAATTGGCTTCGCCGTGGTCGCAACCGTTGCCTCCGATGTAGCCATCTGTGTACAGTAGCGGACAACGTGGTGTAGTCAGGTGCCTACACGCCCGAAGCGTCGACAAGGAGCAGTCGTGAGCAGTGATCTTCGTGTGGTGAAGCTGAGCGAGAACATCGGGGCGCGTGTTGACGGGGTGCGCCTCGGTGAGCTCGAAGGCGAGACCGCGTCCGCGATCAACCAGGCGCTGATCACCCACAAGGTGGTGTTCTTCCGCAGGCAGACGCATCTCGATGACGATTCCCACTATGCATTCGCCGAGAGCCTGGGCGTTCCCACGACGCCGCACCCGACGCTGAAGTTCGAGGGCAGCCGGGTTATGCGCCTGGAATCCATCGGCGGTGGCGGCGCCAACCAGTGGCACACAGATGTCACGTTCGTCGACCGGCCGCCGAAGGCCTCGATCCTGCGCGCTGTCGAGTTGCCGGCCTACGGCGGCACCACCACCTGGGCCTCCACGGTGTCCGCGTATCAGCAGCTACCTCAGCCGCTACAGCAGCTCGCCGACGGACTGTGGGCAATGCACAACAACGCTTTCGACTACGCCCAGGTCGACCCGGCGAAGCTGGCAGCGCTGGAAGCGGATCCCGAAGCAATACTGAAGTACGCCAACCAGTTTCATTCCGCTCACTACGAGACACACCACCCCCTGGTGCGGGTGCATCCGGAGACCGGCGAACGGTCGCTGTTGCTCGGCAACTTCGTCAAGGCCATTCTCGGGGTCAACGGCGCTGAGTCGCAGGCGTTGTTCAGGATCTTCCAGGATCGGATCACGTGGCTGGAGAACACGATTCGGTGGAACTGGGAGCTCGGCGACGTCGCGATGTGGGACAACCGCGCGACCCAGCATTACGCCGTCTCCGACTACGGCACGCAGCGCCGCACCATGCACCGGATCACGCTCGCGGGTGATATTCCGGTGAGTGTTCACGGCGAGCGAAGCCGAGTGGTCTCCGGCGACGCTACTGAGTACTCCATCGTGGACAGCCCCAAACCGCTTGTGGCCTGACCGCGCGCGACCAAGCGCGCGCTACATGATGAACTCGGGAGGCGTCGATACGTCATCGGGAGACATTGATGGGATTGCTCGACCACAAAACGCCGTGATCACCGGCGCCAACTCCGGCATCGGGCTGGCGACCGCGGCAAGATTTATTGCCGAGGGGGCAGAGCGGGTGTTCATCACCGGTCGGCGGCAGCCCGAACTGAGTGCTGCCGCTAGCCAATTGGGATCCCGCGCGGTAGCCGTGCCGGGTGATGTCGGAACACCGGAGGAGCTCGACCGGCCGGCTCTACACCGAGGTTGACGCGGCGGGCAAGGGCCTCGAGATCGCCGACGCAGCAGTCTTTTTGGCTAGCGATTTGTCCAGCTTCACGACGGGATCCACCATCACCGCCGACGGCGGGTTCAACCAGGTCTGACGTTACTGCGCAAGCAGATTGACGATTCCGGTGAACACCGTGGGCATGGCCTTTGCGGCCGGCACGATGCGCGACCGGGCCGGGGCGTAGGTGGAAGCCTGAAGCAGGGCCGCAGTCAGCATGCGGTAGCGCCGGGTCAATTGACGCCACTGGCGGTCGTAATCCTGTGGGCGACCGCTCATCACACAGTCGACCAGTAATTCGGCGGCACCGAAAGCCAAGCCAAGACCTTCGCCGGTGAGCGCATCGACGTAGCCAGCGGCGTCACCGACAAGCAGGATCCGTCCGGCGGTGCGGTTCGAAACGTTCTGCCGCAACGGTCCGGCCGCGCGGTCCGGCTCGCGCGGGTGGCCCTCGATCCGATCGCGCAGGGCCGGGAATTCCTCGAGGTGGCAATCGAATCCGCCGCGGCCGGAGCTGAGTAGCGCGATGCCCACGCAATCGTCAGCAACAGGTGTCACGTACGCCTCAGCGCCCGGGGCCCAATGCACTTCGACGTGGTCCGACCACGGCGCGGTCTGCACGTGCCGGCGGATACCCCAGCGGCGTGGGCCGGGGCTGGTTTGCTCCAGGCCCAGCGAGCGGCGGATCGGGGAATGCAATCCGTCGGCCGCGGCGAGGTAACGCGCCCGCCAGCGTCCGGCGTGAACGCTGTCGGCGTCCTGGCTGATCCCGCGGATCTCGTCATGGGTGATCTCGACGCCGGCCTCGACTGCGGCGTCGAGAAGTGCGCCGTGCAGCACGGTCCTGCGCACCCCGCGCCCGGTGCCGCGTTTGAATTTCGCGTCGACGCGCCGCGCACCGTCCTGGTAGCTGATACCCCGGATCGGCTTGCCGAGCGGATGCACCGCGAGACCCTGCAGATGGCGCAGGGTATGGGGCATCAGGCCTTCACCGCACGCCTTGTCGATCGGTCCGCTTCGGCGTTCGGCGACAACCACGTGCAGCCCTGCCCGGGCACCGTGGATCGCAGTAGCCAGACCGGCAGGCCCGCCGCCGACGACCAAAAGGTCGATCACGTCAGGCCCGCCAGTGCGGCGTTCTCGACCCTGACCCGGGTGCTCAGCAACCACGCGTTGAGGACCGAGAAAGCCAGCGCGGTAACCCATGCCGAGTGCACCAACGGCAGCGCCGCACCTTCGGCGATTACCGCGACGTAGTTCGGATGAGGTATCAGCCGGTAGGGGCCGCCGTTGACGCGGCTCGCACCCGGAATGACGATGACGCGGGTGTTCCATTGATAGCCCAGGGTCGTGATGCACCACCAGCGTAGTGCTTGCGCCGCCAGCACCACCACGAACATCGACCAGCCCAAAGCGGGAATGAAGCTGCGGTGCAGCACAATCGGCTCGACCAGGCAGCCCACCAGCAGACTGAAGTGCAAGGCCACCATCGCGGGATAGTGTCCGGCGCCGAGTTCCACGCCGCCATGGGTCTTGCTAACGGCGCGGTTACGTTCGGCCACCCGCACTTCGATCAGCCGCTCGACGGCGACCGCGACGACCAACAACACGTACCAAGTCATCGCAGTCTCACTTCCAGCGCAGCATGACGAGCTCGGAGCAGAAGCCGGGACCCATCGCGAGCATCATTCCCGGGCTGCCGCTGGGCGGCTGCTTGGCGATCGTGTCACGGAGGACGTGCAGCACCGACGACGACGAGAGGTTACCGACTTCACTCAACGAGCGCCACGTCAATTCCAGTGCGTCGGGCGATAATCCGAGCGACGAGACGATCGCCTCGATGACCTTGGGACCACCTGGATGGCTGACCCACGCACCAATGTCCTTGATATCAACCCCGTACGCAGCCAGCATGCCCGCTACGTCGCCGGACAAATACTGCTCAACGACGCTGGCGACGTCTGGGGAAAGGATGAGACCGAAACCGGTTGATCCGATGTTCCATCCCATCGTGTTCTGCGAGTCCGGGTACAGGTGGCTGCGCGAACCGAGCACTTCGGGTCCACGGGCGCCGATCTGCTCGGCGCGACGTGCGCCGACCGCAACGACCGCCGCGGCGCCGTCGCCGAACAGCGATGTGCCCACAAGGGAAGCCAACGACGGGGTTGTCGCGGGAAAAGTGAGGGAGCAGAGCTCCACCGACAGCAGCACCGCGACGTCATCGGGCGCGCCGCGCAGGTAGTCGTTGAGCCGGCCCACGCCAGCGGCACCGGCGACGCAGCCGAGGCCGAACATCGGCACCCGTCGTACATCGGGCCGAAGTCCCAGGCGCGTCGCGATGCGGGCTTCGATCGACGGCACTGCGAGACCGGTGACGGTCGTCGACATCACCACGTCGACATCCTGCGGTCGGAGCCCCGCCTCGTCGAGCGCTGCGGAGATTGCCGCGCAGCCGAGCTCGATCGCGTTTTCGATCCAGATGTCGTTCGACTTGCCGAAGTCGGTCAGCGAGGCGTACTCCTCGAGCGGCAGCACCAGGTAGCGACCCTCGACTTTGGAACTCGCGTGGAACTTGCGGAGCAGATCCCCGTGATCCTTGAACGCAGGAAGTTGGGCGAGCATGTCGGTGATTTCATGCTGCGGATAGTGATGCTCTGGCAGGACGCCTTGCACACCCGCTATGACGCTGCCGGCCTTGTGGGCCTGAAATTCATTGTCACTTAGGGGTTTTCTCATCTGACTCACCTGTCTTGGACGACGTTGGTTGCCGGCACCATTGCCGCTGCTGAAATTTGTGGCCGACCGCGAGTGGGCCTATCTGTTACTACGTCTCGCAATTGACAGACGTTCAATTGGACCACCCGCTCTTTCGATCTCAACAGCCGATGACTTTTGTCAACAGTTGGTGACTTGACCATACGCGTGGCGATGTACCTAGTCAACGGCTGATGACATAAAATTGCTGAACGATGACAAAACGGCCGCGCAACGCCGCCCAGACCAGGGCGGACATCCTGATCTCCGCGCGCCGCCGGTTCGCGACCGACGGCTACGACCGGACCACTCTGCGCGCGATCGCCGCCGATGTGGGCGTAGATGCGGCGATGGTCACCCGGTACTTCGGCAGCAAGCAGGATCTGTTCGCCACCGCCACCGAATTCACCATCGACCTTCCCGATCTGACCGATGCGGATCCCGACGACATTGCCGACATGCTGTTGCCGCGCTACTTCGCCGTGTGGGAAGAGGACCACTCGTTCATGGCCCTGCTGCAGGCGGCGATGACCAGCCGGGTGGCCGCCGACAAACTCAACGAGACCCTCGCTGTTCATGTC
The DNA here is from genome assembly GCA_036272035.1 of Mycobacterium sp. Taxonomy (GTDB): domain Bacteria; phylum Actinomycetota; class Actinomycetes; order Mycobacteriales; family Mycobacteriaceae; genus Mycobacterium. Next base: position 28,524 of record DATAZN010000548.1, read on the forward strand.
GCACCGACGCTGAAGGCCGCCACGCCCGACTATGACCAGCAGCGGATCGCGCTGACGGACGCGTTCGTGATCGGGCTGGCCGCCACCCGGTCGGTGCTGGGCAACGTCCCGGCCGCCGAGCTCACCCGCGAAGAGCTCCGGCAGTGGGCAGCACCGGTGTTCCGGCAGCTTCTGGTAGGGCCGGCGCCGTCATGAGCGTCAGTCGGCCCCGTAACGCTGCGCAGACGCGCGCCGACATCTTGTCCGCGGCGCGCCGCCGCTTCGGATCCGAAGGCTACGAGCGGACGACCCTGCGGGCAGTCGCCGCCGACGTCGGTGTGGACGCGGCATTGGTTATCCGGTATTTCGGCAGCAAGCAGGACTTGTTCGCGGCGGCGGCGGATTTCGAGATCGACCTGCCTGACCTGTCCGACGTCGATCCCGACGAGGTCGCCGGCATCTTGCTGCCCCGCTTCTTCGCGGTCTGGGAAGAGGACGAAACGTTCTTGGCACTTTTGCGGGCCGCGATGACCAGCCCGCTGGCGGCCGAGACCCTACGACGAGTATTTGCCGAGCAGGTGGCGCCCAAACTGATCACCGCCACGCCCGACCATCCCGTGCAGCGGATCGGCCTGATGGGTGCGTTTGTCATCGGGCTCGCGATCACGCGATACGTGCTGGTGAATCCGCCGGTGGCCGGCCTCAGTCGCGAGGAACTCAGCCGCTGGGCCGCCCCGGTGATCAAACAGCTGCTGGTCGGGCCCGCGCCGACGTAGTCTCGGCGCGCCCACCCGAAACGAGACTGTTAGTCTCGAAAGCAAGATCCGACGGGTCTCGGACAGCGCAGCTTGATCGCTGAAGGGGGTGGCGCGTGGCCAACGCATTGACCCACCCAGGCCAAGACAGCGACTTCGCTCTCGCCGGTTTGTCATCGCGCGCCCGTGTCTGGCTCCTCACCGTCGCGTGCTTTGGCGTGCTGCTGGTGATCTCCTCGATGGTGGCGCTGAACACCGCGCTGCCCGACATTGCGATCGCCACCTCGGCCGATCAGACCCAGCTCACCTGGATAGTCGACAGCTACACCCTGGTGCTCGCCTGTCTGCTGCTTCCGGCCGGCGCACTCGGCGACCGCTACGGTCGGCGCGGCGCGATGCTGGTCGGTCTGGCCATTTTCGGCGCGGCATCTCTGGTATCGGCCGTGCTGTCCAACCCGGCGATCGTCATCGTCTCCCGCGGAGTGGCCGGTGCGGGTGCGGCGCTGATCATGCCCGCCACGCTGTCATTGATCACAGCGGCCTATCCAAAAGATCAGCGCAACAAGGCAGTTGGGATCTGGGCCGGTGTCGCTGGATCGGGTGCCGTCATCGGGATGCTCGGATCGGGTGGTCTGCTGAATTTCTGGTCGTGGCACTCCATCTTCTGGGCCTTCGCTGGCGCGGCGCTGACGATCTTCATTTTGACGTTAACCATCGCGAGTTCGCGCGACGCGGATGTGAAGCCGTTGGACTGGCGCGGCGCGCTGGTCATTGGCGGCGCCGTGGCGACACTTGTCTTCGGCATCCTCGAGGCACCCGCGCGCGGGTGGACCCATCCCCTGGTGATCATCAGCATCGGCATCGGACTACTGCTGAGTCTGGCATTCGGCTTTGTCGAAGTGCGGCAACGTTATCCGCTGCTGGACGTGCGGCTGTTCGCGGTTCCCGCGTTCGCTACCAGTGCGGCCACCATCACGGTGTTCTTCCTGTCGATGTTCGGCTACATGTTCCTGCTCATGCAATACATGCAGATGATCCTTGGCTACAGCCCAATCAAGACGGCCCTTGCACTGAGCCCGATCATGGGCCCGATGCTCGTGCTGTCCGTGCTGTCCTTCTGGTATCTGCCCCGCCTCGGCCTGCGCGCGGTCGTGTTCAGCGGACTCCTGTTGATCGCGACTGGGTCGATCTGCATGCTCGGCATCAAACTGGGTTCACCTTATTGGCGCGCAGCCTGGCCGATGTTGGTGATGAGCACGGGTATCGGACTGTGCACCGCACCGACGACGTCGGTCATCATGACCACCGCGCCCGATGACAAGCAGGGAGTGGCCTCAGCGGTCAACGATGCCAGCCGAGAAATCGGTGGCGCGCTCGGCATCGCGCTCGCCGGATCGATGCTGGCCTCGCAGTATGCGAAGACGTTGACTCCCAACCTGATCGGATTCCCGAAATCGGTGGGCGACGCCGCGAGCACGTCGCTGGGCCAAGCGCTGGAGGTCGCGCGACGACTGGGACCGGCGGGTGCCCGACTGTCAGAGGTCAGCAAGGCGGCGTTCATCGACGCCATGCATTCGTCGCTGTTGGTGCTCGGCGTGCTGATAGCCGTCAGTGCGGTCCTGATAGGACTGTGGGCACCCGGGCGTGACGACCAACAGTTACGGCCCGTGCGTGAATTGCTGGCGCGGCGACGCCCTAAGTAGGTGGCGCGGCCAGACGGTCGTAGTGGGGATCGGTGTGGTCACGGCGCGCCTGCCAATACTGCGCGGCATCGTCGCCGGGAATGGTGACATCGGGCACGACCCTTCGGTAGGTGAGCTTCCATGCATGGCCAAACCGCTGGAAGTAGTCGATGTAGCGGCCGTAGCCGGCGGTCACCTGGCCACCGATCAATGCGTGCATGACGAAAAACGTTTCGCCCCAGCCTTCGTCCTGCACTCCCATGTCGCCGCCAAGTTCGGATTGCGCGGAATCGCCAAATCTGCCGCAGTAGATTTGGCGCGCTACAACATTCGGGTTAACTCGATCCACCCGAGCTTGGTGCATACGCCCCTGAGCGCAGGTGTCACTGAGGAGTTCATGGCTCCAATTCCGATGCGCCGCGGTGCTTCCCCCGCCGAGATCTCCACTTTTGTGCTGTTCCTGGTCAGCGACGAATCCTCCTACGCAACCGGATCGGAATTCGTGGTCGACGGTGGGCTGACGGGATACGTCCCGACCAAGATCTAGCCGCCAGCAGCGGGCAATTCGCCGTGGAAGGGCTCGTAGCCGATGCCCTCGATAGCGCCGACTCCGAAAAGAAATGCAGCACCTAGCTCCTGATCTGCGTAAATGCGGCAGTGGTCGAACCGAATGCGGGTAATCAGCCTGTCGGACTGGGCCATTGCGATCAGGCTGATTTACACCACTGTGTGTTCAGGGTGCGATCGATAGGCTCCAAAAATTCAGTCGCCGGTGGCCGGCAACTTTCACGATTCCGGTTATGGGTATGGAGGCGGCAATGACAGAGCCCGCGCAGCCATCGTCGCGTTGGCGCAACGTTCTTTTCTCCGCACCGCGGCTGAATATCGTCGGCATCGTTGCCATCGTCATAGCCGCCAGCCTCATCGCGATCCACAACCTGCACCACGACAATTCGCCGAACCAGATTCTCAATGTCTCCTACGACCCGACCCGCGAACTGTACGCGGCACTCGACAAGACATTCGTCGATCAATATCGGCGGCAAACCGGTGTGTTCGTGGAAGTCAAGCAATCTCACGGTGGTTCAGGCCGCCAGACTACCGAAGTCATCAATGGAACGCAGAAGGCCGACGTCGTTTCGCTGGCGTTGCCGAGCGACGTTGACGCGCTGCGCAAACGCGGGCTGATCCCGGCCAATTGGCAACAGCGTCTGCCGAATAACTCTGTGCCGTATACGTCGACGATCGTGTTCGTCGTCCACAAGGACAACCCAAAAGGCATTCACGATTGGCCTGACCTGATCAAGGATGACATCGAGATCGTGAATCCCGATGCGCGCACGTCTGGCAACGGCAAGCTGAGCGTCCTCGCCGCCTGGGGGTCGGTGACGACGCGCGGTGGCAGCGATGCGCAAGCGTCCGACTTCGTCAGGGCCCTTCTGAGCCACGTCGTGGTCGCCGACCCGGGCGCCCGCAGCGCGGCCATAAGCTTCGCCACCGAGAAGGTCGGGGACGTGCATCTCACGTGGGAGAACGAGGCCCTGCGTGAGGTCGCGGAAAACAAGGACGAGCTCGAAATCGTCTATCCGCCAGTCAGTATCCGCGCCGAACCGGCGGTCGCCTGGGTCGACGCGAATCTCGAGAACAAGAAGATCGCGTCCTACGCCAAGGCGTATCTGGAATACCTCTACACCGATGCCGCGCAGGAGACGGCCGCGCAGTACGGCTACCGGCCGATCAAGCCGGAAATCCTCGCCAAACACAAGGACCGGCTGCCCGCAATCGAGCTGTTCCCGATCACCGCGATCGCCAAAGACTGGTACGACGCACGCGAGAGATTCTTCGGCAATAACGGTATCTACGACGTGGTTTCCTCTGCTCCGGCGCGAAACGCGTCCGCGCACCCTCGGCGAAAGACGAAGACGCCATGAGCACTTCGGACAGATTCCACAACCTGAACTACACCGGAGACAAAGCCCGCCGGGATCTGATCGCCGGGCTCACGGTTGCGGCGGTGTCGCTCCCACAGGGCATCACCTACGCACTGGTAGCCGGCGTCGACCCGAAATTCGGTGTGTACTCGTCCATAGTGGTGACCTTTGTCGCTTCGGTATTTGGATCATCCTCACACCTGGTCAACGGACCGACGAGCGCGATTTCGCTGCTGGTGTTCAGCTCGCTGGCATTCCTGGATCCCGAGAATCGCACAGTGTTGTTCGAGGCGCTGTTCCTACTCGGCGTACTCGTCGGCGCATTCCAGATTCTCATCGCCGTGTTCAAGCTCGGTGATTTGACTCGATATATCTCCGAATCAGTGATCCTCGGGTTCCTGCTGGCAGCAGCCATCCTGATCGCGATAGGTCAGCTCGGCAACGCGCTGGGGGTGAAGGACCAGGGCAACGGTCGGCAGTCGGTGCTCAAACGTACCTACCTCACGCTGTTCCATGGCGATGCGTTCAACTACCGCGCGCTGATCATCAGCACCGCGACCGTGGTTCTGGCCATTGTTCTGCGGCGGCTGGTCAAACGCTTCGGGTTGCCGCAACTGGACCTGCTGGCGGTGCTCATCTTCGCCGCCCTGATCGCGTATCTGGCCGGATGGTCGACGGAAGACCACACCGGAAAGACCGCGGTGACCCTGACCGCGAAAATCCCGCAGAGCCTGCCGCTTCCACACATCCCGTCCGTACAACTGAGCGAAGTAGGTCAACTCTCCGAAGGTGCTCTGGCTATCGCCTTTATCGGACTGCTCGAGGCACTTTCAATCGCCAAAGCCATCGCCTATCAGAGCGGGCAGAAGATCGACTACAACCGGCAGATCATCGCGGAGGGACTGGCGAACCTTACCGGCGGCTTCTTCCAGGCCGTGCCGGGCTCGGGTTCGGTGACGCGCTCGCCGATCAACTACCAGGCCGGCGCGGTGACCCGGTTCTCCGGTGTTATCGCATCGATCGGCGTCGCCGTAGTCGTGCTGTTGTTCGCACCGCTATTGCATTACATGCCGCGGGCCGCGCTGGCCGGACTGCTGCTGATCACCGCCGCAAGACTGATTGACATCAAGCGATTGAGCTACGCCATCAAGGCGTCGCGTTACGACGCGGGGCTGGTCCTTCTGACGGCGTTCACCGGCGTGCTGATCGACTTGGACACCGCGGTGCTGCTCGGCGTTGCCCTGTCGATCCTGCTGTTCGTGCCACGCGCGGCGAAGCTGAAGGCCAGGGAGCTGGTGGTGGCTCCGGAGCGGGTGGTCCGCGAAAGGGTGCCCAGTGATCCTGTCGACCGGTCGATCATCATCTACGATTTCGAGGGCGAGCTTTTCTTCGGTGCCGCACCCGAACTCGAGCGCTATCTTGAAGCGCTGGGAGAGCGGATCAAGGAAGAAGACATCAAGTTCCTGGTGTTGCGGGTCAAGCGGGTGCGCCATCCGGACGCTGTTGTGATCGAGCGGATCGAGAAGTTCGTGCGGGAAGAATCAGACCGCGGCGTGAACGTCCTGCTCGCGGGTGTGCAAGCCGACCTGTGGACGCTGCTGACGAATGTCGGATTCGACAAATGGTTCCCATCCGAGCGGGTGTTCCCGGAAGAAGACGAGGAATTCTCCGCGACGCTGAAGGCCGTCCGCTACGCGCACGCGCTACGTGGGTTCGACGAATCGGGCGCGCAGGTTCCGGCGGAGGCAGTCGCCACCAATGGTGATTCCAAGCACTACTACTACCTGGTCTGACCCGCGCGTGGTCCGCAGACGTATTCTCGCCCAATGGCATTGGACGAGACGGATGAACCAGGAGTAAATGGCCGCCGATACGTCATCGTCGGGGCAGGAGCAATCGGCGGCACGGTGGGCGGAGCGCTCGCTCGGGCCGGTGTCGCGATCGTGCTGGTCGCCCGGGGTCGCCACGCCGAAACGCTGGCGACCACAGGCTTGACGCTGCGGACACCCGACGGCATCTTCCACACGCCGGTCACCGCGGTGACAGACGCCGAGCATCTGCGGTTGACCTCCGACGACGTGCTGGTGTTCGCCACGAAGACCCAGCAACTGGACGCGGCGCTGCAGCAGTGGGTCGATCAACCGGTGCACAGCTCTGATGGAGTCGCCGGCACCGCGGGCGACCTGCTGCCGGCGTTGACCGCCCTCAACGGTGTTGTCGCCGAGGAGAAAGCGTTGCGCTATTTCCGGCGGGTGTTCGGTGTCTGTGTCTGGTTGCCTGCCGTGCACCTTGAACCCGGGGAGGTGATCGTCCGGTCCTGGCCGGTGGTGGGCCAGTTCCACATTGGACGCTGGCCATCGCATTGCAATTCACCTGCTGACGGCGAGCTGCTAGACGAGGTGAGCACGACGTGGCGCGCGGCGGGTATCCACGTGCGCGTCGTCGACGATGTGGCCCCATGGAAGTACAACAAACTACTGAGCAATCTCGGCAATGCGGTAGGCGCGCTGTCCGCCGACGGGGCCGATATCACCGAAGTGGTTGCGGCGCTGCGCCATGAAGGCGAATACGTATTGCGGCATGCGGGAATCGAGTTCACCTCATTCGAGGTATCCACCGCGGCCCGAGTCGACGGACCAACGCCGCGAGCCGTGCCCGGCTCGGATACCGGCGCAAGCAATTCCACCTGGCAGTCGCTGAGCCGCAACACCGGCAACGTCGAAACCGACTACTTCAACGGAGAGATTGTCCGGATCGCCCACCAGCACGGCATCACTGCGCCGCTCAACGCCGCGTTGGCACGTGCGTCGCGCGAAGCGGTACGCAATCAGCTTGGGCCGAGCCACTTTTCGGCGGCGCAACTCTCTGAACTACTGGGCACCCCATGACTGACAGACCCGATCGAGAAGGCCGCTCGCAGTTGGAGCGCCGACTCGGAACTGCGGACGCCGTCGTGATGGGTCTGGGTTCGATGGTCGGCGCCGGCGTGTTCGCGGCACTGGCGCCGGCCGCAGCGGCGGCGGGCAACGGCTTGCTGATCGGCCTGGCGGGTGCGGCCGTTGTCGCATACTTCAACGCGACATCGACGGCGCGTTGTGCTGCGCGCTATCCCGAATCTGGCGGCGCTTACGTCTACGGGCGCAAGCGACTTAGTGAGTTTTGGGGGTATCTAGCCGGATGGGGCTTTGTTGTCGGCAAGACGGCTTCATGCGCTGCGATCGCCTTGATCGTCGGCTCTTACGCCTGGCCGGCTCGATCCCGCGCGATCGCAGTTGCGGCGGTCATTGCGGTGACCGCGCTCAACTGCACCGGGATCCAGAAGTCACTGCGGGTAACGCGGATCATCGTGACCATAGTGCTGGCGGCGCTGACAGGAGTTGCGGTCGTCGCGATGACGTCCCCGCACACCGACTTCGGCCGGATCGCCATCGGCGGCGGCGCGAGCGTCCACGGAGTGTTGCAGGCGGCAGGATTGCTGTTCTTTGCATTCGCGGGTTACGCGCGAATCGCGACCTTGGGTGAGGAGGTGCGCGACCCGGCGCGCACCATCCCCCGCGCGATTCCGGTGGCGTTGGGGATCGCGCTGATGGTGTACGCGCTCGTCGCGGTTGCGCTGCTGGCCGTGTTAGGCAGCCCGCAGCTGGCGCAGTCCGCTGCGCCGGTTGCCGATGCGGTTCGTGCCGCCGGCGTAGCCGGATGTGAGCCAGTGGTGCGAGCCGTCGCGGTCTTGGCGGCGCTCGGGTCGCTACTGTCGTTGATTCTGGGCGTCTCTCGGACGACATTCGCGATGGCGCGCGATCACTATCTGCCGCAACAACTTTCAGCCGTACACCCCACGTTTAAGACGCCGTATCGTGCGGAGATCGCTGTGGGGCTCGTGGTGGCTGTCCTGGCCGGAACCGCCGATGTCCGCGGCGCCATAGGCTTCTCGTCCTTTGCGGTCCTGGTCTACTACGCGATCGCCAACGCCTCGGCGTGGACGCTCGGCGGCAGAATCGTTCCAACTCTGGGATTCATTGGCTGCATCGTGATCGCCGTAGCGCTGCCACTCAACTCGGTGATTCCGGGCATCGCCGTACTTCTCGCCGGTGCGGCCGTTTACCCGCTGCGTCGCGGCCGATCAACCTGAAAGATGCTGGTCTAGAAGAAGAATCCGGCGTGTGGTGCCTCACGTACGGCGAACAGCCGCTCGGCCGCCGCGAGCAGTGCCGGATTCTCCGCGTGGGCCAGCCCGGCAACAGCCAGACTGCGCCATGTCGCGCCGCCGAGCAACACGGCGGCAAGACCGGCCACGCCAACGCGAAGTTGCGGCTGCCGGTCGGTCTGTTCGGCGCCGTCACCGGTGATAGCCACGGTGATCGAATTCTCCGGCAGCAGCGGGTCGTCGACGGCGACGATGACATCCCCGTCGCCCTCGTATTGCCGCGCAGACAGTGCCTTCTCGACATCGACGACGCGTAACCACGTTTCGTCGTAGGTGGCGGTCACCCGTGCAGCGCGCCGATCGAGCAGCAGCCATGGCAGCGGATCGTCGACCGGCAGCATCCAAAACATCACGCGATCAATGAGGTCGAGCCCGAGAAGAAATCGCAACAGCCCGAGGTAGGTGTTGACGTCGGGCGCGAAGAAGTCTTCCACCACGATGGTGCGCTGATCGCTGACAAACCATTTATCGGTGTCGATCGGCCGGTACCGAGCGAACCCGGTTTCAGCGCCCGGCTCACCGTGCACTGCGACATACCAAGGCTGCGGGGATGATTCAGACCGAAGCCGTACGCCCTGCCACCACACATCAGGGCGGTCGATGGTTCCCGGACGTGACGGCCGATTCTCCGTGTAGATCCGGGGCAGCACATCCCACACCCGTTCGGCGTCCAGGAGGCGCACCGGGCCCCCTGTCCCGAGGCCGGGGCGAAGTTCTGCTCGCGCCGTTTGGACCTCGATGGATTGCGATGAGCTCGCGACGCCGTAGCCGTACCGCTCGTAGATGGTCGCTTCCGAAGCCCGCAGCGTCGCGACGGCCTCGCCACGGGCGGCGACGTCGTGCAGCTGATGGCGCATGAGATCGGTGGCGATGCCTTTGCGGGTGAACGACGGCAGAACTCCGACGTGTGTGACCGCGGCGTGGCCGACGATGGTTCCGCCGGGAAGGGTGAGCCCGCTCGTCACAGCATCAGCGGTGCCAACGAGTTGGTCCTCGACGAATGCGCCCACGGTTCGGCCCCGTTCCAGCAGTGTGGTGATCTGCCCCGGTGCCAGACCCGCCAAGGGCGGGAAGGCGATCATCGCGGTGCGGAACAGATTCGCCGCGGCAACCAGGTCGCCTTCGCTGTCGAGCACACGGATCTCGGTGGTCATACCGACATCATGTCTCGCAGCGTCTGCGTTGGCGAAGGAGTATCCCGTGAATCAGCGATCCCGCAGCACGGTGAGGGCGCGGCGCTCGGCGGCGTGATGGGCCTCGGACAGTGCGGTGTCCTCGGCGTCGGGATCCGCGAACAGGAAACTGCCCGAGCCGGGGGAGCCGCCGGAGCCGAGCTTGTTCATTTTCGTCGGCACCGGAGCGCCCTGATACTCCAGAGGTAACGGTCCAAGTGGTTGGTGCAGCTCGACGTACGCGCCGTGCGGCAACCGTTTGAGGATGCCGGTTTCGATGCCGTTCTCGAGGACGGCGCGGTCGCTGCGCTGCAGCCCAACACACCAGCGGTAGGTGATGAAGTAGACGATCGGTGGCAGCGCGACCATGCCGATACGCCCAACCCAGGTGGTGGCGTTGAGCGAGATGTGGAACTTCAGCGCGATGATGTCGTTCATCGCCCCCAATGTGAGTACCAAGTAGAAGGCGATGGCCATCGCCCCAATCCCGGTACGCACCGGTACATCTCGCGGGCGCTGGAGCAAATTGTGGTGGGCGTAGTCTCCGCTGAACCGCTTCTCCAAGAACGGATAAATGGTCAACAGTACGAACACGATGCCCATGATCATCGCGGCACCAACGGCTGCGGGCACCGTGTGGCGGCCGACGTAGATCTCCCATGCCGGCCACAATCGTTGCAGGCCCTCGGTCCACATCATGTAGAAGTCCGGCTGCGATCCCGCCGACACGTGAGATGGCTGGTAGGGGCCCAGGTTCCAGATTGGGTTGATCTGCAGCAGGCCGCCCATCAGGCCGAGGACGCCGGCGGTCAGTGCGAAAAAGGCGCCGGACTTGACTGCGAAGATCGGCATGACCCGGACGCCGACGACGTTGTTCTCGGTGCGGCCGGGGCCGGGGAACTGGGTGTGCTTCTGGAACCACACCATTGCCAGGTGTGCGCCGATCAGCGCGAGAATGATCGCCGGCAGCACCAGAACGTGCAGCGCGTAAAGCCGGGGAATCAGCGTGCTGCCCGGAAAGTCGCCGCCGAAAAAGGCCCAGTGCAGCCAGGTGCCAATCACGGGGAATCCCAGCATGATTGACGAGAGTGCGCAGCGCAGACCGATGCCGGACAACAAGTCGTCGGGCAGCGAGTATCCGAAATAACCCTCGAACATGGCCAGGATCAGCAGCAGCGCACCGATGACCCAATTGGCTTCGCGTGGGCGGCGGAACGCTCCGGTGAAAAAGACGCGAGCCAGATGGGCCATGATCGATGCGGCGAACATCAGTGCGGCCCAGTGGTGTACCTGGCGCACGAACAGCCCACCCCGTACCTCGAACGAGATGTTGAGCGCCGACTCGTAGGCGCGCGACATCTCCACACCGCGCAGTGGTTGGTACACCCCGTGATAGGGGACCTCGATCATGGACGGGTCGAAGAACAGCGTCAGATAGACGCCGGTGATCAGCAGAACGACGAAGCTATACAGCGCGATCTCGCCGAGCAGGAATGACCAGTGCGTCGGGAAAACCTTGTTGAGTTGGCGCCCTAGTGCGGCCGAAGGGTGATATCGCGCATCAATGTCTTGCGCTTGGCGCACCGCGGTATCCGCTGGTCGGAGGTTCATGACAACCGTCCCCTCACGGCTGAAACCGCTGCTGTGGGGCCC
>DATAZN010000549.1:0-3334 GCA_036272035.1 Mycobacterium sp.
CCGACCAGAGTTGAGCAAATCCAGAGCGCGCCGCCGAAACTCCGGCGGGTAAGGCTTCGGCATGATCAACGATCTCCTTCACAAGATCGTCGAACCCTACGACTCCTAACCTTCGTGTCCGCTGAACGGGGGCAACATCACGGAGTCCGTCGAACCGGGGGAAGGTCATACGGCAGCATGCCCGCCACCTATCGTCAAGTTACTTCAGCGACACACCACTAGCAGGCAGCCTTGGCCAACTGTAATTGGATAGGCATATTGGTGGATACTGGCTGCTACTAATCCGACTGCCCACATATAATTATTGTGCCCAATGTCCCATAGTCGGCGCAGTGCCAACCAGGCACTCAACGTCGATCGGGAAGCCGGCCAGTGCGTGGGCGGTCAAACGCAAATGACCCTCAAGGCACACCAGTTTGCCTTGTCGCTCCCCGACAAGAATGAGGGGCCAGAACCGTTCGCCATCGATGATCGAGCGAGCTGCATTCATGAACGGTTCATTGGGTTCGTCAAATGCCCGTACTCCCGCCTTGATGCGTGCGGCTGCGTCGACTGGCCGGCGGCTGCCCCCTGACAGTTCCACCCAGTAAGAATAGTTGATGTAACGCACCTCGGCTGCCTCGTCAGCTGAGAGCACCGCCTTGACCCAGGTGACGCGAGTGGGAAAGTTCTCAAAAAGGGCCCGATTTTCGCCGTAGCCTCTGGTTGCCGCGAGCAGGGCGCGACGTGCATCGTTCGCTACGGCGTCGGAGAGGTCTGGTTGAGTGAGCAACTGCTCGGCCTGTCTCCATGCCCCCAGATGAGACCGAATTTCCCCGCCGAACCTCCGGCTCGATAACTCGCCGCGCAAGAAGCACGCGATCATCTCGTCCTCGCTGCTCCCGTCCAGCACCTTCACGATTGCTAGGGTAAGGCGATCGTCCTCGTCGCAGTGCGGGAGGCGGCCTTCGATCGACCATTCGCCCTCCCCAACCCAGGGTGGGGTTGACCCGCCGTGACGGACATCCGCGATCTGTGGCTTCGGCCCGGAGAGGATGCCCATCATGGAGTCCATGGCGAGGAAGAAGCGGCCACGTCGTTCGTTCACGCCCGAGTTCAAGTCCGACATTGTCGCGCGGTGCCGGGCCGGGGACCGCACGGTCGGGCAGGCCGCTCGGGACTTTGATCTGACCGAGACCGCAGTGCGGGAGTGGGTCAAGCAGGCCGAACGTGACGAGGGCAGCCGCGTTGACGGGGGTTTGACCGGCAGCGAACGCGAGGAGCTCGCGGCTCTGCGCCGGGACAATCGTCGGCTGCGTGAGGACGTGGAGATCCTGAAGCGGGCGACGGCTTTCTTCGCGTCAATGTCATGATCTTGGTCGCCCGGTGGGGTTCGCTCGTTTCTTCGCTGCCTCGCGGTTCGATGGTGATGGCTTGTCCTCGATGTGCGGCCCCGCTGGGCGCCCAGAACGCGTGGAGCGTGGCTTGATAGGAGCCTGCTGCTGAGCCGGATTGAGGCGTGCCCGCTCCGCGCGGCTCTGGGGTTGCTTGCTTCCCGTTCGGCGTGAGGGGTTCCCACGGCATGGTCATGATCGGCACCGACTCCCACAAGAAGACTCACACTGTTGTCGCGGTCGATGACGTAGGTCGGCGCCTGGGGGTGAAGACCGTCCGCACCAACAGCGACGGCCATTTGGAGCTGGTCCGTTGGTCGGTCCAGTTCGACGAGGTTAGCTTCGCGTTGGAGGACTGCCGGCATCTCACTCGTCGTCTGGAGGCCGATCTGCTGGCCGCGGGGTGTCGAGTCGTTCGTGTTCCGACCAAGCTGATGGCAGGGGCTCGCCGCGCGGCGAGAGAGCCGGGCAAGTCCGACCCGATCGACGCTGAGGCGGTCGCGCTGGCCGCGCTGCGGCACCCGGATCTCCCGGTCGCTGAACTCGAAGGCCCCGCGCGGGAAGTGAAACTGATCTCCGATCATCGTCGCGACCTGGTCGTGCAGCGCACTCGGATCGCCTCACAGATCCGCTGGTACCTGCATGAACTTGATCCCGACCTGCTGATTCCGTCGCGTGGGTTGCGTCGTCACTGCGTCGTCGCGCGACTGCGCAGAGCTGGACCGCGTCGACGGGGTGGTAGCCCGCCTTGCCCGTAACCTCCTGGTCCGCTGCGACGAGCTCAACCGGCAGATCAACGCCCTCGAGGTCGAACTGCGCGACCTCGTCCGTCGGATCGCTCCCAGTTTGCTGTCGATCCCCGGCTGCGGTGTGTTGTCCGCGGCGGTGATTGTCGGAGAGACCGCCGGGGTGCACCGCTTCCGCGACAAGGACGCGTTCGCCCGATTCACCGGCACCGCACCCGTGCCTGTGTGGTCCGGCGCTAAGGCGGGCAAGGTCCGGCTCAACCGCGGCGGCAACCGGACCATGAACCGCGCCTTGCACATGAGCGCCGTCACCCAAGCCCGTAGCGTCGGTGCCGGCGCGGCCTACATCGCCAAACAACACGCCCGCGGCAAGGACAAGACCGCGGCGCTGCGCCTGCTCCGCCGCCGGCTCTCCGACACCGTCTTCAGCGCCCTGCGGACCGACCAGCCCGCCGCCGCCCGAGTCCCGGTGGTGGCCATGCTGGCCGCCTGAACGACGAGGCACTTGACATAGGAGCATCAAGGAGACCCGGTGAACGTCTACCCGTTCATCGAGGCGGAGAAGCAGCGCAGCATGACCTACGAGGCCGGTGGCGGGAACGTCGCGCGGGCTTGTGGGCTGCTGAAGGTCTCCCGTTCCGCCTACTACGCCCACGCCAGTGCTCTCGCCGCTGGCGGGACCACGCGCCGACGCCAGGATGCTGAGCTCACCGCAAGGATCACCGAGATCCACGCGGAGTCCGACGGCTCCTACGGGGTCCCCCGCACGCACGCCGAACTCGCCGAACAGGGCCACCGCCACGGTCGTAAGCGGATCGCCCGGCTGATGCGCGCGGCCCGGCTACGCGGGCGCACCCCGCGCCGGTGGCGCACAACCACCACCGCCGACCCGGCCGCACCGGCGCGCCCGGACCTAATACTGCAACGGCAGTTACTTGACATGTGGTAGATCATTTCCGTGTGGTGGTTGATGTTGCGGGGGTCGAGTTGGATCGGCTGCATGCGCGGGTAGCGGGCCGGTTCTCACGGGCTGAGCCGAGGGCTCGGATGCGGGAGTATGTGGCCGGATTGGTGGCCGGTCTGGAGCGCAAGAACGGCTGGACTCTGGCTGAACGCGCTGGTGAGGCGTCCCCGGATGGCATGCAGCGGCTGCTGCGGTGGGCCGACTGGGACATCGATGGGGCCCGTGACGACGTGCGCGACTACGTGGTCGAG
>DATAZN010000550.1:0-2198 GCA_036272035.1 Mycobacterium sp.
GGTGCGTCGACCACGGTGTGTCCGTCCAGATCGATGCGGATCGCTCCCATCCGGGTCACGTTGCCGCTGTCGCGGGTGAACCAGATCGAATCAACCTCGCCGGCGCCGCGATCCTCGGCGATGACACACCCGACGCCACCCGATGCCAGACACCCGCCGCTGCCGTTTTGGTTTCCGGTGGTGATGTCGAAATCCCCGCCGGTCCGATCGAAGCTCGAAACCTGCAGGGTCTCCGTGTCCGCGCTCAGGTATGGCAACCGATCCAAACGGCGGTAGGTATCCCAGCCCACTGCCCTTTCGCCGATTCCGTGGACAACCGGTTCATCAGGCGCTGCGCCTGCGCTAGCTATCCCCAATAGCAGTAGCGCGAAGGTTGCCGACAACGCCCGAACAGCCAACGATGGGTTAGCCACCGCGACGCATCGGTACTGGTCAGGGCTAACGTCCCCCCGCCCGCGTTTGAGCCCGCCGCCTTGCGTGAAACCTAGCCGCATGGACACCAGTACTTTCATCGAACGACTCAACGAAGATCTGGGCACCGAGTACCAATCGATTGTCCAGTACATCCAGCACACCGCAACGATTAAAGGCCCCGAGTACCACTCGATCACCGAGGAAATGGACAACCACCTGGCCCAGGAGTTGCAGCACGCCAAAATACTGGCTCAGCAAATCGACTTTCTCGGTGGCACGCCCACCGTCAAAGTGCCCGACGTCCCTGACGCATCCGACGGAGCCGCAGCGCTGAAGGCCGATATGGAATTGGAGCAGCGTCAGCTGGATCGCTACCGGAAGCGGGTGGCAGAGGCCAACGATCTGGGGTTGCAGGACGTCGCCGAGGCGCTGCGGCCTTTGCTGCAACAAACGCAGGACCACGTGCGGGAGCTGCAAGACGCCTTGGAGTGCTGACTCGGCGCTCCGGCTTGGCCCGCCTAGAGCCGAGCCGCGCTGAGTGGTCCAAACCACCTGCTCAGCGCGTCGGTCAAGCCGGTGTCGGAACCGTCGCTTACCCACGCGACATACCCGTCCGGCCGGACCAGCACGGCATCCGGAGCGGCAACCGCGCCGAGGGCTGGAAGCTCCCATTTGCCAACATATTTCGCGTCGACCAGCCGAACTCGATCTGCCCAGGCGGATAGGTCGAGTGCGCCCGGCTCGCCGAAGTTGATCAGCACCGCGTGCCCGTCGTGCAACAGCGAGAACACTCGACGCGGACCCGCACTGGTGACGATGCCGAGATCGGGCATGCGGCGCCCGAGCAGGGGGTGTCCAGACCCGAGGTCGTAGCGGATATCCAATCCCGACATCGTCGCACCGAAGCGCCGACGCGGCTCGTCCATCTGCAACACCTCAGACATGATGTCGCGCAATGCTTTTGTTCGATCGTCGGTTGGATGGCGCAGCAGCGCCATCTGCGCCATCGTGTACTGCAGCACCCGCGCCGCGACCGGATGCCGTTCGGCGTGATAGCTGTCGAGGAGGCTGTCCGGCGCCGACCCGTTGGTTACCAGGGCAAGCTTCCATCCCAGATTCACCGCATCTTGGACGCCAGTGTTGAGGCCCTGACCGCCGATCGGGTGATGCACATGCGCAGCGTCCCCCGCCAGCAGGACTCGCCCGTCGCGATAGGACGCTGCCTGCCTGGTCATGTCGGTTGCCCTGGAAATCCAAGTGGGGCTGTGGATTCCGTAATCTGTTCCAAAGACGGCGACGAGCGCTTCGCGTAGATCGTCCAGGGTTGGTTCGGCGCCGGGGACCAGGTGCTGCTCGGTCACCATCACCCGCACCGATCCCCTGTCGGTCGACTCGCTGAGCGCATGGACACCGGCGGCGTCGTGTCGGACGCCCCAGTCTGGCTCACCGCCCGCCGGGAAAGCCATCTCGACCTCGGCGAGCAAATAGCTCATCGTCGGATCCCAACCCGGGAAGTCGATGCCTACTGACTTGCGGACGGCACTGCGTCCGCCGTCGCACCCGACCAGATACCCTGCCCGCAATCGCTGGCGGCCGGACAGGTGGACATCGACCCCAGTGCCGTCCTGATCGACACCTGTGACCTCGTGTTCGCGATAGACCGGTACGGCCAGTTCCTCGACCCAGCCGGCCAGGATGCGCTCGATGTGGTTCTGCCACAGCGCAAGTCCATAAGGATGCCGGGTCGGGAAATCGCTGATGTCCAGTCGGATCTGGGAGAACCC
>DATAZN010000551.1:0-1709 GCA_036272035.1 Mycobacterium sp.
CCAGCCATCGGGAGCGGCGGCCCATTGCCGCCAGGCGGATGCGATTTCATCAAGCTCCGCGGGGGTTGCCATCCCGGAGTTGACCAACTGTCGCGCCAGTGCCGACTCGACGATCCGGTCGGACCACATTCCGCCCCACCAAGCGCGGGTCTCCGGGGTGGCGAAACACCACAGGCCGCCGGTCGGCGTGATGTCGTCGAACCCGGCGTGCTGAGCCCAGGACAGCAGCCGCCGGCCCGCATCGGGTTCGCCGCCATTGGCCCGCGCCGCCGCGCAGTACAGCGTCATCCACCGGTCCAGCGGGGGGAGCTGTGGGAACCAGGTAAACCCGGCGTAGTCGGCGTCGCGTGCGGCGACAATGCCGCCCGGCTTACACACCCGTCGCATCTCGCGCAGCGCCTGCACCGGGTCGGCCACGTGCTGCAGCACCTGATGGGCGTGGACGATGTCGAAGGTGTCGTCGGGCAGGTCGAGCGCATGCACGTCCGACGTCACGAAGTCGATGTTCGACTGACCACGCGTCTGCGCCTCGGTCCGTGCCAAATCCAAAGCATCCGCAGTCATTTCGATGGCCGTGACCCGTCCGGGTGCGACCCTGGCGGCCAGGTCGACGGTGATGGTCCCGGGGCCGCAGCCGACGTCGAGCACGGACAGTCCCGGCTGCAGATGCGGCAGCAGATAGCCCGCGGAGTTTTCCGCAGTGCGAACGCGATGCCCGCGCAGCACCGACTCGTGATGCCCGTGGGTGTAGACGGCCTGGTATTCAGCGGTCATGGGGCGACCTCCTTGCGATCGAATCCTGCTCGACCTCAAGGTTACCGCCATCTATTCCATAATACGAAATATCGGTCTCATACTATGAGACGGCAATTAGTTGACTGGGACGTCGAGGATGGGACGCTGGACCCCGGCGCCCGAGCCGTCGAAATGCCACCACTCACCCGAGTACACAGATAAGCGGCCGGCGCTCATCGCATCGCGCAATCGGCCCCGGTTGGCCTGCTGGGCGGCGCCGACGCCGTCGGTGGCGAACGCCGTTGCCCGGGGTGAGAAGTCGTCGAAGTCGGTGCCCATGTCGACGAGGCATCGGGGGCACTGCTCGTTGATGTTGGCCACCGTCACATCGACCGAGCGGCCAGACTCGTGGCTCTTCGCATAGTTTCCGGGTTTGGCGACCCACGCCGGATTCGGCACGATGCCAAACATTTTGACCTGCACGTCGTGCGGTCGATAGCAGTCCCAAAAGACGAGCACGTCCCCCTGCGAGGCAAGCACCTTCGCAGCGGTCGCCAGACCGGGAGCCATCGATTCGTGCACCAGACAGCGAGCATTGGCCGGGTACAGCTGCGTATGGGTGAAGTTGTTCGGCGTCGCGTAACGCAGGTCGATCAGCGCGTTGGGGACAACGGAGTGCACGTCGACGAATCCCGCTGCGCGCGCTTGGGGACTCAGCGGTGGTACGTCGGCAGTCGCGCGCACGCCGCCGCTCATCGCAGAGAGCAGAGCAAGAGCAACGAGGAGCCGAAGTGGGAGGGCGGCCATGGGTTCAGTATGCGGCGGCCGCCGCGCGCGTCAGCTCCAGTCGATGGCCGCGGCGCGTTGCTGGACGCCCTCGACTCTGGCCGCGATCTGAGCGGCAACCGCATGCTGCTCGTGTTCCATTGTCCTGGCCAGTGTTTCGGCCTCGGCCACGATCTGCTTGAGCAGAT
>DATAZN010000552.1:0-3979 GCA_036272035.1 Mycobacterium sp.
CGGGTGGCGGGCCGTCAGGTCCGTCGATGAAAGGACCGTCGATGAACGGCCCGGGGATCGATGTTCCGGGCAGTCCGGGTGTCCAGCCACCCGTTGGCGGAGGGCCCAAGAGCGGGGGACGCTCAGTCGGGTAATCAGCTAACCGTCCGCGCGGTGCGCGGACACGAACAGATACGGCGGGGTGTTGTCCTGGATCTCCTGCGGAGGTTTGCGGCCGTAACCGGTCATCAGGTCGTGTGACGGCGTCACCGTCACCTGCCAGCCGTGACGACGCCACCAATCGCCGACGTCTTCGCGATCTTCGAAGTACCACAGCTGGTCGGTTCGTGGGACCGCGCGCTGCGGGTCGGCTTTGGCCATCAACGCCCGGACCTTCTCCATGCGCTCACGCCGCTGCGCGGCGGCCGCGGGGTCGCCGAAGTTGGGTGACAACGCCTCGATGCCGACGCGGCTGCCCGCGGCAGTCAGGCCCTCGACGCGGTCGAACAGCAAGTCTTGGGCCGTCGCCGGAAGATACATCAGTAGCCCCTCAGCGGACCATGCACTCGGCTTCGACGCGTCAAAACCGGCCTCCAGCAACGCCTTCGGCCAGTCCTGACGCAGGTCCACTGCGACGCCGACCCGATCACAGGTCGGATCGAACCCGTCCTCGTGCAATGTCGAGGCTTTGAAGTCCAACACCCTGGGCTGGTCGAGCTCGTAGACGGTCACCCCGTCGGGCCACGGCAACCGCCAGCACCGCGCGTCCAGGCCGGCCGCCAGGATCACCGCCTGACGGATGCCCGCATTGGCGGCGTCGAGGAAGAAGGTGTCGAAAAACTTGGTCCGCGATGCGAAATAGCTGACCATCGACTTCATCCGCACTGGCAGTGCGGGTTCGGCTGCGACGACCTCGGCGGGCAGCTCGGGAGCGCCGTACCAATCCCACTCACCCTCGCCGGCGGTGTCGAGGAAAACCCGCGCGAACGGATCGCTGATCAGCGGATGGTCGCTCTCGGATTCGGCCGCGCGCGCCGCCGCCACGCCGAGTGCCGTCGCGCCCACACTCTCGGTGATTTCCCAGCTGTCGTCATCGGTTCTCGCCACGAGAAGACCCTACGTGAGCCGGTCATACGGAAGAATCACGGCCAACATGACCGAAGACCCTGCGCCGACGTCGCGACGGCGCCACATCGTGCGGCTCGCTGTGTTCGCAGTTTTTCTCGTGGTGCTGTTCTATCTGCTGGCCGTCAAGCACGTGGTGAACATTGAAGACGTCCGGCGCTGGGTCAAGGCGACGGGACCGCTGGCACCTTTCGCGTACGTCGTGCTGTCGGCGGTGCTCGGCGCGATCTTCGTGCCGGGCCCGATCCTGGCCGCGAGTAGCGGCCTGTTGTTCGGGCCGCTGTTGGGTGTGTTCGTGACACTGGGTGCGACGGTGGGCACGGCGGTGGTCGCGAGCCTGCTTGGCCGTCGAGCGGGACGGGACAGCGCGCGAGCGCTGCTGGGCGCTGCACGTGCCGACCGTCTTGACGCGCTGATCCAACGCCGCGGGCTGTGGGCAGTGGTCGGTCAACGCTTCATCCCCGGCCTGTCGGATGCGTTGGCCTCGTACGCATTCGGGGCATTCGGAGTTCCGTTGTGGCAGATGGCTCTTGGCGCGTTCATCGGTTCGGTGCCGCGAGCATTCGTATACACCGCGCTAGGCGCATCTCTGGGGAACAAGTCGCCGGCGTTGGCGTACGCGGCGATCGGCGTATGGTGCGTCACCGCGGTGGTGGGCGCTTTCGCCGCGCGTAGCGGATTCCGAAAGTGGCGGAGTCACGGTGGCGACGGCAGCACAGAACAAGGCATCCTCCCCGCTGCTGACCATTAGGCGATTTGCCCGCCTCGTAGCGATTTTTCAATTTAGAGGCGCAGGGCCTGGGCTGCCGCCGTAGCCACGTCGCCTCGCAGCTTCGAGAGCGGTGGACTGCCTCGCACAAGGATTGAGTTCGCCAGCAGAATGACGTAGGTATCTGAGCCTGGGTCCAGCCAAACCGAGGTGCCGGTAAAGCCTGTGGCGCCAAAGCTACCGATGGGGAAGATCAAGCCTCGCGGCTTGGAATAGTCCGTATCGATATCCCAGCCAAAGCCGAACAGCCGCTGTTCCGCGATCGCCGGATAGTTGGGAGCCAGCAGCGGATCTGTTGTGTTTGGTGTCTTTGCGATGGCTTCTCGCGCAGCATTATTCGCTGCTTCGACTTGTTGAGCCGTGTGGCCGGGCTGCTCGGGAGTCGTCATCAACTCCAAAGTCGCTTGCTTTAGCGGAAACTTGCTCGGGCGGCCCGCGAGCCGATCGAGCAGGGCCTGCACATAGATGCTGACATCGTGCGCCGTCGAGAACACACCGGCGTCCCCGCTTACTCCCCCCATGCGACGCGCCGTCGGGTCATGCACGGTGCCTCGAAGAAGGTAACCAAAATCGGGATTCTTGCTCGGGTCGGCTCTGCTTTCCTCATCAATTGGCGTTGGTGCGACGCGCGGCAACAGGCTGGTGCTCCAGGTACCGGCAGGACAGGCGACCAGCTCGCTTGGCGCAGGAGCCCAGGCGATCGCAGCTCCTCTGACCGTATGTGGACCACATGCTTTTGCCGTTGGCAGGTAGCGTGTTTCGGTCATGCCCAGTGGCGCAAAGACATTCTGCTGAACGTATTCGTCTTCGGCCTCGCCGGTGAGCTTTTCGATCAGCGCGCCAAGCAGGATGTAGTTGATGTCGGAATAGCGGAAAGCCTCACCGGGACCCGACTGCAACGGCGTGCTGAGCGCACGATGGACGCCCTCGGTTTTGTCGGCTCCGGCCAAGCCCCACGGATCCCCGAGACTTACGTCTATCCCTTCGCCTGACGTGTGGGTAAGCAGCATGCGAACGGTGACTTTTTCACGCTGTGGATCGTTGGCCGTATTGAAGTCCGGCAGATACGTCTGCACAGGATCGTCGAAGGCAACCTTGCCTTGTTCGTAGAGCTGCATGACGGCAGTCGCTGTTGCCAGAGGCTTCGTCAGCGACGCGATGTCGAAGATCGTGTCTTCGGTCATCGGCTCGGCAGGTGTGGGCGATCCGTCCAGCCCCGGTTCGCCGGCAAGCGTGCGCGAGCCATACGCCTCGTGGAAGACGGCCGTGCCGCCATGTCCGATCACAACCACACCGCCTGGCAGCTTCTGGGCCGCGATCGCATCGTTCATCAGCGTGGAGATCGGTGCGAATTCGGTTGTGGCAGCCTGTATTCCCTTGCGGCTCACTGCATACCTGGCCGAGGCCGCCGCCACGAGTATCAGCACGGCGATTCCAACAGCGATGGCTGTCCGCGCAGATGCCTTACTGGCCAGGCCTCGTAGACCGGACCGGCGTAGATGAGAGCCATTGTCGATGCGTACCTGTGCCAGCGTAGCCGGATCGGCGAACGGCTTCAGGCAGGAGAGCTCGGTGTAGGCGGAACCGGAATCGGCGCTAGTGAGTTGCCTTCCCGGATTGACGAACAGTTCTGCGGAGCCGGCAGGCCGGCGAAACGCTGTTTGATCCAAGCGGTCGAGCTGTGCAACCAGATGGGGACGCTCCAGATGTGGCTGAGCGCGGCGTACTCCTCGTAGTAGACGGTTGCGCCCTTCGCGCAGTAGTCGCGAGCGAGCGTGCGCACATCCCCGGCAATCATTACGCCGTCGCCGGCACCGATGCCCTTCTTATTTCCCGGGGTGCCCTCGAGCTCACCGTTGGCACCCTGACCGATGAATAGTGGGATTGTCGGCGTACCGCCAGTACCCATGATCAGCTTGTTAGCGCAGCCGACGTAGAGCGGCAGGTCCTCCGGAGTCGGGTAGCCGGAGCTGACCAGATCCCTCCACTTCAGACCGGGGTACTGACCCAGCACGTTGATGATCGACGCGGTCTGCATTTGGTGAAAAATCCTGGCGCCGTTGGGGGTCAGGTATTGCGCCAGCTCGGTCTCGATCTCGAATCCGC
>DATAZN010000553.1:0-11809 GCA_036272035.1 Mycobacterium sp.
CGAGCGGTAAGTACTAGTCTTCGTTGAGTTACCGACGGGCCGAAGCTGCCGAACCATGACTTGCACCATGTTTTGGGAGAAGCGATTCCAACATCTGTGGCAACCCTGTATCCCCAGCCAATCGAGGATCGGATGAGTGACAAGTCGAACGGGCCGGCCCGTCCATTGATCGGGTTCATCACCCGTGATGACGCGCCACAGATTACCCCTGCAGGGGTTAGCCGGACGTGGATGTCAGAGACGCGTGAGGGGTGGCCTACTCGGTGTTTGCCGATGCTCATCGCTAACCAAAGCGGCTGGGAGCTGCGAAATCCATCGGCATTCACCGCTATGTGGATCGGTCAGGCAAATGACCTGGACGTGAAGATCACACCCGATAAGCGTGATACCGGTCAGTACCTGCCCCTCAGCCATTTCGGTAACGGCATTCTGACCTGGAAATTGCCGCTGCTGTTTCGCACTCCGCCGGGCTACAACCTGTTGGTCCGCGGACCCGCAAACTATCCGAAGGATGCCGTCTGCCCGTTAGAGGGCATAGTCGAAACTGACTGGGCAAGTGCGAGTTTCAGTATGAGCTGGAAACTCACCCGCAAACTGATGCCGGTACGATTCGAGGTCGACGAGCCGATCTGCATGATCGTCCCGCAGCGTCGAGCCGAGCTCGAAGAGTTCGCCCCTGAACTCAGGCACATCGAGTCTGATGAAGATCTGCAGCGCAAGCACGAGTTCTTTCTTGGCTCGCGTGACGCGGCGAAACAAATCGAGCAGTTAGCGAGGGTCGCCGCGGGAGAGCGAGTGGAGTGGCAAGGCGACTACACGCGAGGCAATCACACCGACGGCGAGGCGGGGGCACCGGATCACCTGACTCGCCGTCATCTTCGTTCATTCGTTCAGCCAGAACATAAGGAACGGCAATAGGACTGTCGGGTTAGGACCACCAGGTTGGCCACTCCGATGCCAAGCGTTGGGTGGACCAGAACTACGGCGACGTCTAGCGCGCCCTGACGGGGCCGTGGCCGGCTGGCACCCGTTCACGGTCGAGCGTCGGACCAGGTGGTGTGCCATCGCCGAAAGGCCTGCCGCCCAACTCTTCCCGACCATGCGGTGTCAACCAGTTCGCCAGCTCCGGACCCTTCGGCACGATGCGGGTCGGGTTGATGTCGGCATGCACGATGTAGTAGTGCTGCTTGATCTGGACGAAGTCGATGGTGTCGCCAAAACCCGGCGTCTGGAACAGGTCTCGCGCGTAGGCCCACAACACCGGCATCTCGGAGAGCTTGCTTCGGTTGCACTTGAAGTGTCCGTGGTAGACGGGATCGAAGCGGGCCAGCGTGGTGAACAACCGGACATCGGCTTCGGTGATCGTGTCGCCGACAAGGTACCGCTGCTTTTCCAGTCGTTCGCTAACCCAGTCCAGCGCGGTGAACAACCGGTCGTAGGCCGCGTCATAGGCCTGTTGCGAGCCGGCGAACCCGCACCGGTAGACGCCGTTGTTGATTTCGGTGTAGACCCGATTGCCGACGTCGTCGATCTCGTCGCGCAGCGCCTCGGGATACAGCTGAGGAGCACCGTCACGGTGGTAGGCCGTCCACTCAGTCGACAGATCCAACGTCATCTGCGGGAAGTCGTTGGTGACCACCGCTCCGGACGGCACGTCGACGATCGCGGGGACGGTGATGCCTTTCGGATAGTCCGGAAAGCGCGCGAAATACGCGTCCTGCAAACGAGGAATCTTCAGCACCGGGTCGACGCCGCCGGGATCGAGATCGAAAGTCCAGCTGCGCTTGTCATGGGTTGGCCCGCAAAACCCAACGGAAAGCACGCTTTCCAGCCCAAGTAGCCGGCGAACGATGATCGCGCGGTTGGCCCACGGGCAGGCGCGGGCGACCACCAGCCGGTAGCGGTCCGGTTGCACCGGATAGCCGTCGCGGCCGTCGGCGGTGATCCGGGTTTCGATGTACTTGGTGTCGCGGGTGAAGTCGCCGGCCTCAGCGATGTAGGAAGCTATGTCGACCTCCGTCAGGTCTGCGCCACGGTCAGGAATCGGCGGGCAAGGTCGGATTCGGTGGACGCACCGGCTTCCCAGTGCGCGATCCACGGTCCGGTGCCTTCGGACTGGTCGATTATCCCCTCTTCGAGCCAGGTGTAGCGGCCTTTCAAAACGTTGGCGGCCAGTTGCGTGTCGGTGCCGTCGGTGTTGGCCCACAAGGCATCGAACAGTGCTTCCACCCGCAGGGTGGCTTGCTGGCAAAACGCGTCGGCCAGCTCGTAGGACTGCTCGCCGCGGACCCTATCGTCGACGCGCTGCGCTTCGGCCCGCACGCACGCCGCTGCCATCGCGAACAGCTCGGCGCCGATATCCACCACCCGGCCGAGGAATCCCTGCTTTTGCTCCATCGCCGCTTGCCAACGCGCCATTCCGTAGAAGGTGTTGCGAGCCAGCTTGCGTGCGGAGCGCTCGACGAAACGCAGATGCGTCGCCAAGTTGCCGAACTCGCGATACGCCGTCGGCCGTTGTCCTTCACCGAACACCAACTGCGGCAACCACTTTGCGTAGAATCCGCTCGCGCCGGCGGCCGCCTTCGCTTTCTGGCGAATATCGGCTTTCGGATTCGCGAGGTCGCCCGCGGCACTGAGATGGGCGTCGACGGCCTCGCGGGCGATCAGCAGCCGCATGATCTCGCTGGAGCCTTCGAAGATGCGGTTGATCCTCAAGTCACGGACCACCTGCTCCACCGGCACTGCCCGCTCGCCACGCGCGGCCAGCGACTCGGCGGTTTCGTAGCCACGCCCCCCGCGGATCTGCAGCAGCTCGTCGGCGATCTTGCAAGACATTTCGCTCGACCACAGTTTTGCCAGCGCCGCCTCGATCCGGATGTCGTTGCGGCCCTCGTCGGCCATCTGACCGGACAGCTCCAAGACCGATTCGAGCGCGTAGCTCGTCGCGGCCATGAACGAAATCTTCTCGACGACCGCCCCGTGTTCGCCGACCGGCTTGCCCCACTGCACGCGCTCACCGGCCCACTCCCGGGCAATCTTCAGCGACCATTTCGAGCCGCCGGCCGCTATCGCGGGGATCGAGAGCCGTCCGGCGTTCAGCGTCGTCAACGCGATCTTCAGGCCGTCCCCTTCCTTGCCGATGAGGTTGTCGGCAGGCACTCGTACGCTGTGCAATCTGGTGAGACCGTTCTCGATGCCGCGCAATCCCATGAACTTGTTGCGCCGCTCGACGGTGATACCGGGCGAGTCGGCTTCGACGACGAACGCACTGATGCCGCCGCGGTGCCCGTCGCTCTTCGGCACCCGGGCCATCACAACCAACAATTCCGCGACGACGCCATTGGTCGTCCACAGCTTCACGCCGTCCAGTTCGTAGGCCGCTCCGCCGTCGACCGGCGTCGCTGTGGAGGCCAACCGCGCCGGGTCGGAGCCCACATCCGGCTCGGTGAGCAGAAACGCCGATATCGCCCCCGCGGCGCAGCGCGGCAAGAACTTTTGCTTCTGCT
The DNA here is from genome assembly GCA_036272035.1 of Mycobacterium sp. Taxonomy (GTDB): domain Bacteria; phylum Actinomycetota; class Actinomycetes; order Mycobacteriales; family Mycobacteriaceae; genus Mycobacterium. The sequence continues at coordinate 3,507 of DATAZN010000553.1, forward strand.
CTTCAGTGCCGGCGAGCTTGAGCGGTTCGGGCACTCCGATCGACTGGTGAGCGGACAGCAACGCCCCGAGGCTGGCATGCACAGTCGACGCCAACATCAACGCCCTGTTGTAGGCGACCTGCGTCAAGCCGAGCCCGCCGTATTCCGACGGGATCTTCATGCCGAAGCAACCCAGTTCGGCAAGGCCTTTCACACACTCGTCAGGAATCTGGGCGTCGCGTTCGATGACGCTTCCGTCGACGGTGTCCAGAAATTCCCGCAGCTTGGACAGGAAATCCCGAGTCTTAGCGGCCTCGTCGTCCGACGGCTCCGGGAAAGGGTGGATGAGGTCGAGCGGAAAGCGACCTAGAAATAATTCTTTGGCTAGCGAAGGCTTGTCCCAACCGCTTTCGCGGGACTCCTCCGCTACCGCTCGTGCTTGTTCCTCGCTGACCTGCGCCTGCTCTGCCATCGGATTTCCCTCGCTCGAATCGACTCCTACGACAATTCGAGTGTGAGGGTTCCCCGCGACGCCGCAGGGTACACGCGCTCAGGCATCCAATTCGCGAGCGACAGCCTTGACGACCTCGGAAACCCTGCGTGCGACCTTTTTGTCTGGATAGCGGCCCTTACGCAGCTCGGGCTGCACGGCGCTCTCCAGCAGGGTGATCATGTCCTCGACCATGCCGTGCAGTTCATCGGGGCTGTGCTTGTGTTCGGCAGGAATTTCGCGACGGGGCCGGGTCAGGGTGGGCGGCGGGTCGATCAACTTCAGGCTCAACGCCTGCGGCCCGCGCCGTCCGGAAGCAACGCCGAATTCCACCTTCTGGCCCGCCTTCAGGCCTTCGACGCCCGCGGGCAACGCCGAGGAGCGCACGTACACGTCCTCGCCGTCCTCCTGCGATAAGAAGCCGAATCCCTTCTCAGCGTCGTACCACTTCACCTTGCCAGTCGGCACCGGTCTCACCTGCTTGTCTAACGGATAACTAGATAGGCCCACACAACGAAAGCGCCCCGCCTGCGCAGGACGCAATGACGACCGATCCTACTCGGAACGCTGCCGGCTGAGCACCAGAGTTTCTCGGTAGGCTGGCGGCACCATTGGAGGAGACAATGCGCCTGATTTTGAACGTCGTCTGGTTGGTCTTCGGCGGCCTGTGGTTGGCCCTCGGTTATTTGCTGGCCGCACTCATCTGCTTCCTGTTGATCGTCACCATCCCGTTCGGCTTCGCCGCCCTGCGGATCGCGTCGTATGCCCTCTGGCCGTTCGGCCGGACGATCGTCGAGCGGCCCGGGGCCGGCACCGGCTCCCTGATCGGAAACGTCATCTGGATGCTGTTGTGCGGCATTTGGCTCGCGATCGGGCACCTGCTGAGCGCGGTGGCAATGGCATTGACGATCATCGGCCTTCCGTTGGCGCTGGCCAATCTCAAGCTGATCCCGGTGTCGCTGGTGCCCCTCGGCAAGGAGATCGTTCCGGTAGATCACCCGACGCCATGGGCCGACCCCGCGGCGGTACGACGCTGATTTTCGGCGCGGCGAGCCGGAGTCTGTGACCAGGGATTAACCCACAATCGTAGTGTGAATTCAGTCACATAACGAAATGATCACAGCACGGCAACGGCCTGATCTCGAAGCGCTCAACCAGCGAAAACAGCGGGCTCTCCTGGCGTTTCTCGTGCTCCAAAAAAGCGAAACGCCGGTTTCGTCACAACATGACTCTGCTGCTAACACCCGCTAGCGTCGTGCGCGGGCTTACCGAGTCTCCCTGCACGGTAAGCCTTCTCGCCTATAGCGCCGAGCTCCATCCAATAGGCGAGAAACCAAACCCATGGATGGAGGCGGGGGACCCAACGGTCCGCCGAAATCGAACCTGGGGCCGTCCGCGGCTCCTTGGGGTGAAGCCGACGCGTTTCGCATAAAGAACGACGACGGCCGGGCGACCTCTTCCGCCCGAACCCGACAGCTGACCTCGTAGGCGCTTCCCGAGAGGAATCACTGCGCTATGAGCGGCCGTCACCGTAAACCCACCACGTCAACCGTCGGCGTCGCCAAACTGGCCTTCACCGGCGCAGTAATCGGCGGCGGTGGCATCGCCCTCGCCGGTCACGCAGCCGCGGCTCCCGACAGCGAATGGGATCACGTCGCCGCCTGCGAGTCGGGCGGTAACTGGGGCATCAACACCGGCAACGGGTATCGCGGCGGGCTGCAGTTCTCGCAGGGCACCTGGGCCGCCCACGGTGGCGGCGAGTTCGCCTCGTCGGCCAACCAGGCCACCCGCGACCAGCAGATCGCCGTCGCCGAGCGGGTGCTGTCCACTCAGGGCCGTGGCGCCTGGCCGGTTTGCGGACGGGGCCTGTCGGCTGCCTCCCCGCGCAACGTCGTTGCTGACGCGCCGGCGCCGGGCCCCGCGCCGCCCGCTGAGCCGGCCGCATTCCAGCCTCCGCTGCCCCCACCCCCGGCTGACCCCCCGCCGCCGGCACCGGAGCCACCCGGTCCGCCGCCCCCCGCCGAGCCTGCGGCGGTCGACGCGCCGCCGCCCCCGCCGGAGCCTGCTCCCCCGGCCCCTCCTGTCCAAGACGTGGCCGTCGACGCGCCCGCTCCCGCGGACGCTCCGCCACCGCCCCCGGAGCCACCCGCGCCGCCGGCCGAGCCGATCGAGCCGATCCAGGCCGAGCCTGCCGCGGTCGACGCACCGCCGCCCCCGCCGGAGCCGATCCAGGCCGAGTCCGTCGCAGTCGAGGCACCCGCTCCCGCGGACGCTCCGCCACCGCCCCCGGAGCCACCCGCGCCGCCGGCCGAGCCGATCCAGGCCGAGTCCGTCGCAGTCGAGGCACCCGCGGACGGGCCGCAGGAAGTTCATCAGGCCGATGCCGTGGCGCAGTGGACGGTCGTGCCACAGAACTTGGACCCGAACTACGTCAATGATCTGCTGAAAGCCATTCAGTCGCAGAGCGTGAGCGGCAACCCGGCGCTGTCCTCCCTCGCCTAGCAGGCGCTGGCAGGACGTCGCGTACGGCGGCTGATCCGCCTAGCGGCTGACGTCGGTGACCGGATGCACGTAGGGCAGCTCGTCGGCAGGCAACGGGAAGATCACGTCGCCGAACGGCGACAGGGCGCCGACCCGATCGGTTGCCAGTTCGCTCACGGCGTGGTCGTCGGGGTTGGTCGTCGGCCAGCCGTTGTCGACGTACGGAGTCTTCTGCGCCTTCTTGTCAGCCACGGGGTCCATTCTGACAGGTCTCGTGCAACCGCGATGGGTGGGCTCTCCGATTGGCGTCGGCCCGGTTTAGCCACCGTCGGCTGGGGAAGGACCACCCGGCCGGCTGCTTTACGCTGGTCAGCAATGACCGAAACCACCCTGGGCATCCCGCTGGGATCCTGGCTGGCCGAGCTGCCCGACGACCGACTGATCCGTCTGCTGGAGTTACGGCCCGACCTCGCCCAGCCGCCACCGGGCAGCATCGCCGCGCTGGCCGCCCGCGCTCAGGCTCGCCAGTCGCTGAAGGCTGCCAGCGATGAGCTGGACTTCCTGCGGTTGTCGGTGATCGACGCGCTACTGGTACTGCAGGCCGACACCGCGTCGGTGCCCGTCGCCAAGTTGATCACACTGATCGGCGAACGAGCACCCGAAGCCGAGGTCCTCGACGCGCTCGACGACTTGAAGCAACGCGCCCTGGTCTGGGGTGACGTCGAGTTGCGGTTGGCTCCCGACGCCGGAGCCGGCCTGCCGTGGCATGTCGGCCAGGTGACCCTGGAAGATGGCGCCCAGAGTGCAGAGCGGATCGCCGAACTGATCGACGGCCTTGACGAGCCACAGCGCGAGCTGCTGGACCGATTGCTGGAAGGCTCGCCACTCGGCCGCACCCGCGACGCCGCACCCGGAGCTCCGGCGGATCGCCCAGTGCCGCAACTACTCTCGATTGGCCTGTTGCGGCGTGTCGATGCAGACACGGTGATCCTGCCACGCCACGTCGGGCAGGTGCTGCGCGGCGAGGAACCCGGGCCGGTGCGCTTGGCCGCACCAGATCCGGTGGTGTCCAGCACGACGACCACCGACGCAGACGCCGCGGCCGGTGGCGCCATCATCGACCTGCTGCGCGAACTCGATGTGCTCCTCGAAACGCTCAGCGCTGCACCGATTTCCGAGCTGCGCAGCGGCGGCCTGGGGGTTCGTGAGGTTCGGCGGCTGGCCAAAATCACCGGCGTCGACGAGGCCCGGCTCGGGCTGATCCTCGAACTGGCCGCCGCCGCGGGCCTGATCGCCAGCGGCATCCCCGATCCGCAACCAGTCGGCGGCGAGCCGCCCTACTGGGCGCCGACGGTGACCGCGGACCGGTTCACCGAGGCGAGCACCGCCGAACGCTGGCATCTGCTGGCCACCACCTGGCTCGACCTGGCGGCCAGGCCAGCGCTGATCGGGAGTCGCGGCCCCGACAGCAAACCCTATGCAGCGCTGTCGGATTCGCTCTACTCGACGGCCGCCCCGCTGGACCGCCGTCTTTTGCTCGACATGCTGGCCAAGCTGCCGCCCGGCGCCGGGGTGGACAAGAACACCGCGTCGGCCGCGTTGATCTGGCGGCGGCCGCGGTGGTCCAAGCGCCTACAGCCCGGGCCGGTCGCTGACCTACTGGAGGAAGCGCAAACGCTCGGACTCGTGGGCCGCGGCGCGATCAGCACGCCGGGCCGGGCCTGCATCGACGGCGCGATCGACGGGGACGCGATCGCCGCCATGGCCCGCGTACTGCCCCCGCCGATCGATCACTTTCTGGTGCAGGCCGACTTGACCGTCGTCGTGCCCGGTCCGCTGCAGCGCCATCTGGCCGAGGAACTCTCAGCGGTGGCCACTGTCGAGTCCGCGGGCACAGCAATGGTGTACCGCGTCAGTGAACACTCGATCCGGCACGCGCTCGATATCGGCAAGACCGCCAACGAATTGCACAACCTGTTCCAGAAGAACTCTAAAACGCCTGTGCCGCAAGGCTTAACATACCTGATCGACGATGTCGCGCGGCGGCACGGACAGCTGCGGATCGGGATGGCCGCATCGTTCGTGCGCTGCGAAGATCCCACGCTGCTGGCCCAGGCCGTGGCAGGCGCCGAACATCTCGGCCTGCGGGTGCTGGCACCGACCGTGGCGATCTCGCAGGCGCCGATCAGCGAAGTGCTCGCGGCCCTGCACGATGCCGGATTCGCTCCAGCCGCCGAGGACTCCACCGGCACCATCGTCGACATCCGGGCCCGCGGAGCGCGGGTTCCCACGCCGCAGCGCCACCGCCCGCACCGGCCGATGCCGCACCCGAGCAACGAATCCCTGAGCGCGGTCGTCGCGGTGCTGCGCAAAGTGACCACGGCGCCGTTCGGCAGTGTCCGGATCGACCCGGCTGTCGCCATGTCGCTGCTGCAGCGAGCCGCTCGGCAGGACGAGACCGTGCTGATCAACTACGTCGACGCCGCCGGGGTGGCCACGCAGCGGGTGGTATCGCCGATCACGGTGGCCGGCGGTCAGCTGGTGGCGTTCGATTCGGCGTCCAGCCGGGCCCGGGAGTTCGCCATCCACCGCATCACCTCGGTCTTACCGGCCGATGACGAGGACCGACGCTAGCTGTCGGCGGCTTACGGATAATGGAGACATGACTGACGGACCGTTGATCGTGCAGTCCGACAAAACGGTGCTGCTCGAAATCGACCACGAGCTCGCCGGTGCGGCGCGGGCCGCGATCGCACCGTTCGCGGAGCTGGAACGTGCCCCCGAACACGTGCACACCTACCGGATCACGCCACTGGCGCTGTGGAATGCGCGCGCCGCGGGCCACGACGCCGAGCAGGTCGTCGACGCCCTGGTCAGCTTTTCCCGCTACGCGGTTCCGCAGCCGCTGCTGGTCGACATCGTCGACACGATGGCCCGCTACGGGCGGCTGCAACTGGTGAAAAGCCCGGTCCACGGACTGACCCTGGTGAGCCTGGACAGGGCGGTGCTCGAAGAAGTCCTGCGCCACAAGAAGATTGCACCGATGATGGGTGCCCGCATCGACGATGACACCGTTGTCGTGCATCCCAGCGAACGCGGCCGGGTCAAACAAATGTTGCTCAAAATCGGCTGGCCTGCTGAGGATCTGGCCGGCTATGTCGACGGCGAGGCGCATCCGATCAGCTTGGCGCAGGACGGCTGGCACCTGCGCGACTACCAGGAGATGGCGGCCGACTCGTTCTGGGCTGGCGGCTCGGGCGTGGTGGTCCTGCCGTGCGGTGCCGGCAAGACGCTCGTCGGCGCGGCCGCGATGGCGAAGGCCAGCGCGACGACACTGATTCTGGTGACCAACACCGTCGCGGGACGTCAGTGGAAACGCGAACTGATCGCCCGAACGTCGTTGACCGAGGAAGAGATCGGCGAATACTCGGGCGAACGCAAGGAAATTCGGCCGGTCACGATCGCGACCTATCAGGTGATCACTCGTCGCACGAAGGGCGAATACCGCCATCTGGAGCTGTTCGACAGCCGCGACTGGGGGCTGATCATCTACGACGAGGTGCACTTGCTGCCGGCGCCGGTGTTCCGGATGACGGCCGATCTGCAGTCTCGGCGACGGCTTGGGTTGACCGCGACGCTGATCCGCGAGGACGGCCGCGAGGGCGACGTGTTCTCGTTGATCGGCCCGAAGCGCTATGACGCACCGTGGAAAGACATCGAAGCCCAGGGCTGGATCGCCCCGGCGGAATGCGTCGAGGTGCGGGTCACGATGACCGATAGCGAGCGGATGATGTACGCCACTGCCGAGCCCGAAGATCGCTACAAGCTGTGCTCGACTGCGCATTCCAAGATCGCGGTGGTCGAATCGATCCTCAGCCGCCACCCTAACGAGCCGACCCTGGTGATCGGCGCCTACCTCGATCAGCTCGAGGAACTGGGCAGCGTGCTGGGCGCCCCGGTGATCCAGGGATCGACCAAGAACGCCGAGCGCGAGGCGTTGTATGACTCGTTCCGCCGCGGCGAGGTGAGCACCCTGGTGGTGTCCAAGGTGGCGAACTTCTCCATCGATCTGCCGGAAGCTTCTGTTGCAGTGCAGGTTTCGGGCACATTCGGCTCACGCCAGGAGGAGGCGCAGCGACTCGGCCGGCTGCTGCGGCCCAAGGCCGACGGCGGCGGCGCGATCTTCTATTCGGTGGTGGCCCGCGACAGCCAGGACGCCGAGTACGCCGCGCACCGACAGCGCTTTCTCGCCGAGCAGGGCTACGGCTATGTCATCCGCGACGCCGACGACCTACTGGGACCGGCGATTTAGCGAGCGCAGTTAGAGCGACAGGATGGTCGCCGAGGCGGTCCCGGGTGCGCCGTACACCTGCGCCAGTCCGACGCGCGGGTTGCCGGGCACCTGGCGCTCGCCCGCCTCGCCACGCAGCTGGCGGACCAGCTCATGCACCTGACGCAGGCCCGACGCACCGATCGGCTCGCCGTTGGCGATCAGCCCGCCGTCGGTGTTGACCGGAATCGAGCCGTGGATCTCGGTGGCACCGTCGGCGACCAGCTTCTCCTGCTCGCCGTCGGCGCATAGGCCGGTCTCGGCCATGTGGATGACCTCGTTGCCGGCGTCGGTGTCCTGCAGCTGGGCGACATCGACATCCTCGGGCCCGATGCCCGCGGCCTCATAGGCGGCCTTGGCCGCGTAGACGGTGGGCGACGCGTCCTCGTCCAGCGGGGCGAACGTGGCGTGCACCTCGTACGCGCCGTAGGTACGGGTGCGGATCTCGGTCGCGCGCACGTAGACAGGTTTGTCGGTGTACTTGTGTGCGATGTCGGCGCGGCACATGACCACGGCCGCGGCGCCCTCGTCGGGTGCGCAGAACATGTATTGCGTCAGCGGGTAGTTCAGCACGGCCGAGTTGAGGATCTGGTCCTCGGGAATCGGCTTGCGGCGAAAGGCATTCGGGTTCAGTGCCCCGTTGCGGAAGTTCTTGGCGGCGACCTTGGCCAGCGTGGCCTGAGAGATGTTGTGGTCGTGCAGATACTTGTTCGCCTTCATGCCGAAGAACTTGGTGGTGACGAATTGCCCGTTGTTGGCATACCACTGCGGCAGTGCCAGCTTGGCCGGGTCGTCGGTGAACGCGCCGCGCGGATGCTTGTCCAGCCCGATCGCGATGCCGATGTCGTACTTGCCCAACCGGATGGTGTCGGCGGTCTGCTGGATGGCACTGGCCGCGGTGGCGCACGCATTGAACACGTTGGTGAACGTGATGCCCGTCAGCCCGACCAGCCGGGTCACCGCATCGGGGTTGGACACCTCGTGGCTGCCACCGAAGCCGAACTGGATGTCTTTCCAGCCGAC
>DATAZN010000554.1:0-6294 GCA_036272035.1 Mycobacterium sp.
TAGTAACAGGACGCCCTCTTCGGGTCGAGGCATTATCACACACGCGTTCAACAGACTCTTCGCGAATCCCATCACTGATTGCACGCCAGGCCGTTCTGCGACAAACATCAACCGTGGGCGAGAGCGCGGTCGGCCAACGCCCCGATTACCGGTGCCAGCAGCCGGGAGTATTCGACCGTCAGGTGATTCCTGTCGAGGTAGACCAGGGTGTTGCCGACGATGCTCGGGCAGCGGTCGGTGGTGCAGAACAGCTCGGTGAGGTCGGAATAGCGTCCGCCGTTGGTTGTGGTGGCGGCGGATTCAGCTGCGATGCCGTGTTCGTCCACCGCAGCTGCCCGCGGCGGCGAGCAGGCCGCTGCGTCATCGAGTTGTCCGGACAGGCAGATCGGCACCACCGTGCGGGGGTCCGGAATGGGCCCGAGTATCAGCACCTTGGCACCGACGCCGCGCAGCTGCTGCACCAGGCGAGCCAGGCTGTCGATCCACGCCGGGTCGTATGACGTGAAGCCTGCCGGGTATCCGTAGCCGGCACCGTATCGCCGCCACATGCTCACCACCACCAGCCGCGGGTGCTCGGCACTTAGCCGGGCGATGATCTGACCGCGCCACTGCTCGCACTCGGTGTACTCCCGATGAAGTAGGAGGCTGGTGGTAGGCAAGTCCATCAGTGGGCAGCCGGCTTTGGTCAGCATCTCCAGCCGCCAACGCCGTTGCTGGGCGACCGTGTGAAGCGCCGGATTCCACATCGCGGCATCCGAGTCGCCGACCACGGCCACCGTCGTCGACGAGGCAGTGTCGCCGGTCGCGCACTCAGGCTGTCTGACTTGCCAGGCACTGCGCAAGCAGCCGTAGCGGAACACGTCGTTAAGTTCGGCTGCCGCGTCGGCAAGCGGCGGGTTCAGGTTCGACGGGACGGCTTTGACGTCGGCCGATGCCGCGACCGCGGCCTGCACCTGAGCGAACGCGTGCCGTATCGCCGTGTCGTAGGCGGCCACCGTGGAACCGGCAGGGACAGGCGGCGCCGTCACGGTCATAGTTGCCGCAGGTGCGCCGCGGCCGACCGGGATGGGCACCACGACGAGCAGCGCCAGGCCCACCCCGACGGCGACCGCGGTGGCGACACCACCTAGCGCCAGACTCGTACGTGCAGACCGGCGAACCGGAGCGGCGAATCGCAACGGATTCTCGATGAAACACAGGGTGAGCACCGCCAGGCCACCGGACACCAGCGCCGCCACCAACCTGGCGGTCAGCCCCAGCGGATGGCCGATTAATAGCGGTGCGAGTACCAGCACCGGCCAGTGCCACAGATACCACGAGTAGGAGATCCGGCCGACCGCGCGCATCGGCGACAACCCCAGCACGCGGCCACATCCCTGGGCAGGTGCGCCACAGCCAGCGCCGATCACCAGCGCCGCACCCAGCGTGGGCAACAACGCGGCGATTCCTGGATATAGCGTCCCCGTGCGCAAGCGGGTGCAGGCCAGCAGGATCAGGGCCAGCCCAGTCCATCCCGCGACTGCGGCAGGGAGTGGCGTGAGTCGGCGCCAATGGCCCGCCGTGAGGACCACCAGTCCACCGAGTGCCAACTGCCAGGCCCGGGTGGGCAGCGAAAAGAACGCAACAAAAGGCGCCCAGTGACAGCCCACCAGCGACAGCGCCAACGACACCGCCGCGACCAGCGCCAGGACCGCCAGATAGGGGCGTTCTGCGAGCGGCGCATCGGCCCTGGTGCGCTGGCGCGCACGCCGGATCAGCCACGTCGTTCCAATGATCAACGCCGGCCATACCAAGTAGAACTGCTCCTCGACCCCCAACGACCAGTAGTGCTGAAACGGCGACAGTGGCGTCGAGGGGGCGGAGTAGTCGACACCCTGTAGGAGGAACCGGTAGTTGCTGACATACAGCGCGCTGGCGATGCCGTCACCGATGGCAGTCCGAGCCTGCAGTGGGGGTAGCAGGGCAGCCGACCCGATCAAGGTGATGACTCCGACAGCGGCCGATGCGGGCAGCAGTCGGCGGGCCCGCGCGCCGTAGAAGCGGCACAGCCGAACGGTTCCAGTGGAGTTGACCTCGCGCCACAGCAGCCCGGTGATCAAAAAGCCCGAGATGACGAAGAACACGTCCACACCGACGTACCCACCACCCACACCCGGCACCTCGGCGTGAAACAGCACCACGGCCAACACCGCGACAGCGCGCAAACCCTCGATGTCCGGGCGAAATCCCGCCTCTGCCGAGCCCCGCGCCCGACGTTCCTCGGCGATGCTGCCGCTCACGGCCTGGTGCACAGTCACCTACCTAGTAACAGGACGCCCTCTTCGGGTCGAGGCATTATCACACACGCGTTCAACAGACTCTTCGCGAATCCCATCACTGATTGCACGCCAGGCCGTTCTGCGACAAACATCAACCGTGGGCGAGCGCGCGGTCGGCCAACGCCCCGACTACCGGTGCCAACAGCCGGGAGTATTCGAACGTCAGGTGACTCGAATCGACGTAGACCAGGGTGTTGCCGACGATGATTGGGCAGCGGTCGGTGGTGCAAAACAGGTCGGTGAGGTCGGCGTATTGGCCGCCGCCGGATGTTGTGGCGGCCGACTCAGCCGCGATGCCGGGCTGGTTCACCGCCGTCGACCGTCGCGGCGAGCAGGCCGTCGCGTCATCGAGTTGTCCGGACAGGCAGATCGGCACCGTCGTGTGCGGGTCCGGCACCGGCCCGAGCACCAGCACCCTGGCGGCCATGCCGCGTAGCTGCTCGACGAGGCGGGTCAGGCTGTTGACCCACGCGGGGTCGTAGCCATTGAAGCCTGTCAGCGATTCGTCGGCACCGTACCCGCGCCACACGCTCACCACGACTAGCCTCGGATGCTCGGAGCGTAGCCGGGTCATGATCTGTCCCCGCCACTGCTCGCAGTGTTCAAAGAGTTCAACCACGCGACGGAAGGCGTTGTGGACGGGTAAGTCCATCAGCGGGCAGGCCGCCTTGGCCAGGGTCTCCAGCCGCCAGTGTCGTTCGGTGGCGGCTTGCTGGAATGCCGGGTTCCAGATCGCGGCATGCGAGTCGCCGACCAGGGCCACCGTCGTCGTCGAGCCGGTATCCCCCGTCGCGCACTCCGGCTGCCCGCCCTGCATTGGTGCCCGTAGACAGCCGCTGCCCATGTAGGCGTTCTGCTCGGCTTCCACATTGGCAAACGTCGGGTCCAGGTTCGACGGGACAGCTTTGATGCTGGTCGAGGCGGCGACAGCGACCTGCACTTGAGCGAATGCGTGCTGCACCGCCGCGTCGTAGGCCGCCATGTCAGAGCCTGCGGGCACCGGCGCCGTAGTGAAAGCCGGCGCCGGTGCCGGCGCGCCGCGGCCGACCGGCGTGGGAACCACTACCAACAGCGCCAGGCCCACCCCCACCGCGACCGCGGTGGCGGCACCACCCAGCGCAAGGCTGCGTCCGGGAGAGCGGCGCACCGCAGGGGCGAACCGTAACGGGTTCTCGATGAAGCGCAGGGTGAGCACGGCCAGCCCGCCGGAAACCAGCGCCGCTGCCAGCCTGCTGGCCAGCCCCAGCGGGTGGCCCAGCAATGCTGGTGCGAGCAGTAATACTGGCCAGTGCCACAGGTACCACGAGTAAGAGATCCGGCCGATCGCACGCATCGGAGAGAGCCCCAGGATTCGGCCGCATCCTTGAGTCGGGGTGACACAGCCCGCGCCGATTACCAGCGCCGCGCCCAGCGTGGGCAACAGCGCCGCCACACCCGGATAGGGCGAGGTGCTGCTTAATTCGGTGCAGGCCAGCAGGATTAGAGCCAGGCCGGCCCATCCGATGATCGCACCGGCTCGCGATGAAAGCCGTCGCCAATAGACGACCGTGAGGGCCACCAGCCCGCCCAGGGCCAACTGCCAGGCCCGAGTTGGCAGCGAAAAGAATGCCACGGCAGGCGCCAATGGAGTGGCTGCCAACGACAGCGCGAATGACAGGGCCGCGACCAGGGCAAGGACCACTAGATACGGATGCCGCGACGAGGTGGCTTCGGCCTTGGTGCGCCGGCGCACACGCCGGATCAGCCACGCCGTCGCGATGATCAGCGCCGGCCACACCAGGTAGAACTGCTCCTCGACACCCAACGACCAGTAGTGCTGGAACGGCGAAGGCGGCTTATGGCTGGCGAAGTAGTCGACGCCTCGCATGATGAACCAGTAGTTGCCGACATACAGCGCGCTGGTGATGCCGTCAACGATGACACTCTTGACCTGCAACAGGGGCAATAGGAACACCGAGGCGATCATGGTGATGACGCCGACGGCGGCCGAGGCCGGCAGCAGTCGGCGGGCCCGCGCCCCGTAGAAGCGGCGCATCCGGACGTTGCCGGTGGTGTTCGCTTCGCGCCACAGCAGCCCGGTAATCAGGAATCCCGAGATGACGAAGAACACGTCCACGCCGACGTACCCGCCACCGACCCCGGGTACGTCGGCGTGAAACAGCACAACGGCCAGCACCGCGACAGCCCGCAAGCCCTCGATGTCCGGGCGAAATCGCGCCTGCGCCGAGTCCCGACCCTGCTGGCCCTCGGTGGTGCTGCCGCGGACGGTCTGGTGCACACTCACCTACTCAGTAACAGGACAAGGATCTTCGAGTCGAGGCATTATCACACACGCGTTCAACAGACTCTTTGAGAATTTGACTATGTCAACCGTCGGCGAGCTCGCGGTCAGCCAGAGCTCCGACGACCGGTCCTAACATCTGGGAGTATTCAAGCGTTAGGTGATTCTCGTCGAGGTAGACCAGGGTGTTGCCGACGATGACCGGGCAACGGTCGGTGGTACAGAACAGCCCGGTGACGTCGGCGTATTGTCCGCCACCGGATGTGATGGCGGCGGACTCAGCCGCGATGCCGGATTGATTAACTGCTGTCGACCTGGACGGCGTGCAGGCCGCCACGTCATCGAGGTAGCCAGACAGGCAGATCGGCACCACAAAGTGCGGGTCCGGCACCGGCCCGAGCACCAGCACTTTGGCACCGATGCCACGCAGCTGCTGCACGAAGCGGGTCAAGCCATCGATCCACGCCGTGTCGTAGGCATTGAAACCTGTCAGCGATTCGTCGGCGCCATAGCCACGCCACATGCTCACCACGACCAGCCGCGGGTGCTCAGCACGCAGCCGGGCCATGATCTGACCGCGCCACTCCTCGCAGTGTTCAAAGTCTTCAAGCAGCCGACGAAGGGGGTTGTTGACGGGCAAGTCCAGCAGTGGGCAAGCCCCCTTGCTCAGCAATTCCAGTCGCCAGTGCCGCTGCGAGGCGACCGACTGCAACGCGGGATTCCACATCGCGGCATGCGAATCGCCGACCAGCGCGACGGTCGTCGGCGACGCGGTATCGCCCGTCACGCACTCCGGCTGGCCGCTTTGAAAGGGGGTACGCAGGCAGCCGTTGAATTCGAGAGCCTTTTTTTCGGCTCCGGCGTCAGCAAGCGGCGGGTTCAAGTTGGACGGGACGGCTTTCAAGTCGGCCGAGGCCGCGACCGCGGCCTGTACTTGAGCAAAGGCGTGCTGCACCGCCGCGTCATAGGCAGCCGCGTCAGAGCCCGCGGGCACCGGCGCCGCGGCGAAAGTCGACGTCGCCGCCGGCGCGCCGCGCCCGACCGGGGTAGGCACCACGAGCAATAGCGCCAGGCCGACACACACCGCCACCGCGGTCGCAGCACCGCCCACTGCAAGGCTGCCTCCGGCAGACCGCCGCAGCGGAGCTGCGAAGCGCAACGGGTTCTCGATGAAACGCAAGGTGAGCATCGCCAACCCGCCGGAAATCAGGGCGGCGAACACCCTGGCCGCCAGCCCCAGTGGGTGACTCATCAATGCCGGTGCCAGCACCAGCACCGGCCAGTGCCACAAATACCACGAGTAAGAGATCCGGCCGATCGCGCGCATCGGCGACAACCCCAACACGCGGCCGCACCCCTGCACCGGTCTCGCGCAGCCCGCACCGATCACCAACGCCGCACCCAGCGTAGGCAACAGCGCGGCAACACCCGGGTACAGCGTGGTCGCGCTCAATCGGGTGCAGGCCAACAGAATCAAGGCCAGCCCGGCCCACCCGATGATCGCGCCGGCTCGTGGCGAGAGCCGTTGCCACTGGACGACCGTGAGGGCCACCAGCCCGCCAATGGCCAACTGCCAGGCCCGGGTGGGCAGCGAAAAGAACGCCGCTGCGGGAGCCACGTATGTGGCCCCAAACGACAGCGCGAACGACACGGCCGCGACCAGGGCAAGGACCACTAGATAGGGACGCTGCGACG
>DATAZN010000555.1:0-19959 GCA_036272035.1 Mycobacterium sp.
GTACGCGTCGGCTGAGTGTGTCGAAGTCGTAGGCATCCTCGTAGTAGCCCCGTGCGGAATCTTTGCCCTGGCGGTAGCGGTGCGCACGTCGGTGGTGGAAGTCGTCCATTGGGATCCGGATCACTGGGCCCCGCTCAGTTATTGCGGCGGTCAGCTCGTTTCCCAGTGTGGTCTTGCCCGAGGCGGTGATGCCGTCGATGGCTACGCGAAGTGGATGTTGGTCTTGTAATTCGATCAAAGAGTTGGCCAGGCTGCGCAGCACATCGGTTCGCCGGTTCACGCCATCGGATACTAGATGCCATCAGGCCTGTGGCTGGGATGTGGGAAAGAGGCCGATCGCTCCCTGTCTTACGACGTCAAGCCTAGTGGGCGGGGACGATGATCGCATGGCTTACTCACTCGACTTGTCTCCAGACGAACTGCTGACCACGACGCGAGCGGCGCGGCGGCGACTCGACATGAATCGGCCCGTCGAGTTAGAGGTTGTGAAGGACTGCATCAGCATCGCGTTGCAAGCGCCGTCGGGCTCCAACCGTCAAGGATGGCACTGGGTGGTGGTCGATTCTCAACTCCGGTGTCATATCGCGGTCCTTTGAACTGCGGTGATGCACGTTGTCTCACGGTATGTCATCTGCGTTTTGTCTCAAACTCGTGTCATTTCTTTGGCGCCTTGCATGGCCACCCATTGAGCGCTGCGAATTCTTGGCTGGGCCACCGGCGTCGCGGTTGATGAAATCGCTGGTTCGTTATTCGTCACGGGACGCGTGGCGGGATCCTGGCCGCCAGCTCCCGCGGTGAACGGTCGGCCAACAAATGACGAGGGGCCCACTGCCCTTACCTGTTCTTGGCGTCCCTCGTTTGGATGTGCGGGGCTGTGCCGGTTGCTGTCTGGGAGCCGAGTTGTTCGGTGCTGCTGAAATTGAGACTCATTCGTGACTTGGCGGGCTTCTGCTGTTTCGGCGCGCTGTGTTGCCAGTCGCGTTGGCAGCGGCCTCCCATGATGAGAACGTCGCCACCGGCAGGGGTGAAGGCCGTGCTTGGTCCACCTCCGTAGGGGCGGATCAAGAAGCGGCGCGTTGCTCCTAGGCTCAGCACGGGAACGATCGCTGTGGCAGGGGTATTCGCCGGCCGGTCGGCGTGCCAGCTTGTGCTATCCCGGTTGTCGCGATACCAGTTCATCCAGATCCCGCCATATTGCACGCTGTAGTAATCGCTGAAGGTATTTGCGAGAGCGACGAGGAACGCGGGCGCGGTGGTGAGGTCGCGGTATTCGTGCGTCAAGCGGGGTTCATCGACCACACGGTCATACATCCAGCGGCGTCGTTGTTCCCAGCCGTGCAGCGTGCTCAGCTGTCGCATCAGCTCGTCATCGCCGATCACCAACCCGTGGATGTGCGTGATCCATGAATCATTGTCGAGCCAGTGGTCGGTGGCAGTGTCGAATGCGCCAACGTTGATCGTCGGTTGCTCGAGCTGTTGCTCATCGTCAAACAAGCTCGACTCGTAAATCTGGCTCATACTGCTCGTTCGTCGCTCTCCATTGAAAAGTCGTGGCTTTCAACGCGAATCGCAGCCGGAATAGTCCAGTGCGCGGTCCACGACAAGGCCGGCTCAGCCGCTGGTGCCGCTGTGCGACAACAGGTTAAGGCCACGGCGCGGGGCCCCTGGTTCTGGATAGTCGAGGTCGGCTTTCGGTATGCGATATGGCTTTAGCCTCAGCCCTGGACTCAATACAGTTTCGCCGTTTCTTGCCCGAGCATATCCATCGTGTTGATGTAGGGAATGGGTCCGTAGCTGATGCGCGACACCCCGATTTCAGCGAGGCGCTCGTTGTCTGGTACCCCGTCCATCACCATCACATTGACCGGCAGCGTGGTGCCCTCACAGATCCGGGCGATCAACGACTCGTCTTGCAGCCCCGGGATGAAAAAGCCCGATGCCCCGGCGGCCTCGTAGGCGCTGGCTCTGTCCAGCGCAGCCTGGACCGTGGACTGTGGATCATTGCCTTGTCCGAGAAACAGATCCGTGCGTGCGTTGATGAACAGCGGGATCTTCTTCTCGGCGGCTTGTCGGATCGCGGCGACGCGACTGGCTTGCCGATCGATGCCGTACAGTCCGGAGCCCTTGACGACGCGGTCTTCGAAATTGATTCCAACGATGCCCAGACCCAGCAGGTGGCAGATGTTCTCGGCCAACTGGGCGTCGTCTTCGGTATATCCACCTTCGACGTCCACGCTGACGGGCAGGTCCACGGAGGCAGCGATCCGCGCGATGATCTGGTCGGCGAAGTCGACCGGGATTTCCTCACCGTCTCGGTATCCCTGGGCTTCTGCGACCGACCAGCTGCTGGTGGCGATGGCCGGGGCCCCCGCGTCGCCAATTGCTTTAGCGCTCCCGGCATCCCACGCGTTGTAGAGGACCAGCGGTGTGCCTTTGGTGTGAAGATCGGCCAACCGGGTAGCTTTATCCTTTTGGCTCATAGGATTTCCTCTCAGAGTGATCGTTGGCGTTACATGACATCGCGCTGTCCCTGGCGGAATCGTTTTGCCTCAACGAGGACATGCGCGTGAGCGTGACATCCTTCCGGTCAACTAGCGGTGAGCAAGTGGTCGCGCAGCAGTTGGCTAAACGCCTGCGATCGCTCTTCAATGAAGAACAGTCGCGCTCCCTCTAATTCGACTGGTGGTTTGGCTCCCGGAATCGTGTCGGCCAGCCAGTGCGCCCACTTAACCGGGAAGTAGATATCGTCTGTGCCCCAGACGATTAACGTGGGTTGGTGGAGTTGGCGCAGTCCGGACTCGATCGCCCGGGTGTGTTTGTTATCAAATGCCGCGACGAAGCGTTGGAGGTCGCGTGTGCGTTGGTCGTTGCGGACGAACGGCTGCAGGTAGGTGTCGATGTCGGCGTCGGTGGCCGTGTCGGGGTTTTCGTAGCATCCCCCGAGCGCCGCAGGTGAACGGAAGACCGCCTTGTCGGCCAGCATGGCGTTGAGGGTGTTGGGTAATCCGCCGGCGTTGACCATATCGACGAACGGCTTGAACGCCTCGGGTGGCCAGTTGTCGTGGGTGTCGCAGTTGGTCAATGTCAGGGTCCGGATGCGGTCGGGGTGGCGTGCGGCGAAGATCTGGCAGATCCCGCCGCCGCTGTCGTTGCCGACGAGGTCGACTTGGTCGATTTGCAGCGCGTCGAGGACTTCGGCGAGCATGTCGGCGTTGGTAGTGACCGACACGTCTTGTTCCGGGGTGATTTCGGTGTCGCCGTGGGCGAGCAGATCCACGGCGATGCAGCGTCGGATGTCGGACAGGGCGTTTAACTGGTGGCGCCACAGATGTTTGTTGACCAGTACGCCGTGTACGAACAGCGTGACCGGACCCGATCCGGCCTCGACGTAGGCGATGCGTCCCGAGGGTGTGTCCACGGTTAACGGTGTGTTTTGAGAGACCGGTATGGCTGGGCACGGGGCCGGAGTTTGCGGGCTGCTTGCACGTGATTCCGTGCCCATGGTCGTCCTCTCAGGTGCGTCGATTCGGTGGAACCGGCGCCGACGCTACGGGATACGCGCGGCGCCGCACTGTCAGAATCTTTAGAACCGGGATCACGATCGCGTGCCAGATTGGCTTGTCTTGGCTAGTGACCCGCCAGGGTGGAAGTCGTTTGCATTCAACCGACTTCACGTTGCTAAAGATTTTGATAGTGCCGCAGGCCATAGCCGCCCTACTCTCGCCGCATTCGGTTCATTCGCTGCGCGGGTCGAACGACACATCAACGGTCGTGGGCCTGTTGGTCGGCGATGTTCGCCCATCACACGACGTCGAGGGAGTGTGCACCATCACCACGTTGCTGTTTCTTCAGGCTTCGCCCCGCAAAACCGCGTCGCAAACGATCCGCCTCGCTCAGGCCTACCTTGATGCCCTTCAGGTCGAGAACCCCGGCCTAGAGGTCGACGTGATCGAACTGTGGGATGCCGACCTTCCTGCCTTCGATGGGAATAAGGCCGCCGCCAAGATGAATGTCATCGCTGGGGGGCCAAGATGCGGTGTTGCAGACGGCCTGGGATCAGGTCGTCGAGATCGCCAATCGATTCATCTCCGCGGATCGCTATCTCATCGCGGCGCCGATGTGGAACTCCGGCATCCCCTACCGGCTCAAGCAGTACATCGACCTGATCCACCAGCCGGGGTTGCTGTGGACTCTGGACCCAGCGACCGGCTATCACGGTCTGCTGAAAGACAAACACGCGACCCTCGCGCTGACCTCCGGGGTGTATGCGCAAGGGGTGCAAACACCGGAATTCGGCGTCGATCATCACTCGACGTATTTGCGGGCGTGGCTCAACCAGGCCGGCGTCACAGAAATCGACGAGCTGCGGTTCCAACCGTCGCTGCTCACGCCGGATCCTGCGAGAAGCCTCGACGAGGCCATCAAGAAAGCGGTCGAGCTGGCCCAGGTCCACGGTCGCCTGTGACCGATCACGGCGATCTCGGCGACGCGAACCCATCCACCGCATCGAGCAAGGGCGGCGCCCGCATCCCGGCCCCTGATTCCTCGAGAAAGGACTCCCAGCGATGACCAACGCGGACAACGCCCTTTTCACACCTGTGCGGATCGGACCCATCACGCTCGCGCATCGCGTCGTAATGGCCCCGATGACCCGCCAGCGGTCACAACAACCCGGCGCAATCCCCGGGGCCCTGCAACTGGAGTACTACACCCAACGCGCCGCCGAGGGTGGGCTGATCTTCACCGAAGGCACCGCCGTCTCCCACGGTGGGCTGGGAATCTACGGGTCGCCGGGATTGTGGACCGATGTGCAAATTGCGGGCTGGAAGCGCATTGTCGATGCCATCCACGCGCGCCGCGGCTACATGTTCGCACAACTCTGGCACGCCGGCCGCGGCGCCCACATCTCCACCACTGGTCAAACGCCGGTGTCGCCCTCGGTGGACCCAGAATACTGGGCCAACGCCAACCCGGTGTCGACCGCCGAAGGGTTCATCCCGCCTTCACCACACCGGGCGCTAGAGACCGACGAAATCGCGGTAATCATCGAAGAATTCCGCGCCGCCGCCGACAACGCCCAGACGGCCGGATTCGACGGAGTCGAACTTCACGCAGCCTACGGTTATCTGATCGATCAATTTCTTCAAGACGGCACTAATAAGCGCACCGACCGCTACGGCGGATCGATCGAGAATCGAACGCGACTGCTCTTCGAACTGTTCGAGGCGGTGAGCTCGGTATGGGGCGCCGATCGCGTTGGCGTGCGCATCGCGCCGAGCGGCCACTACAACGGCATGGGCGACGGCGACCCCCAGGGGCTCTTCGGACATGTCGCGACGAGGCTCAACGACTACGGACCCGCCTATCTGCACGTCATCGAGCCCCGAATGCAGGGCATCGACCTCGCCGTCGAGGGTCAGGGAGCGGTAGCGACTCAACAACTGCGAAAGCTGTTCGGCGGCACGGTCATCGCCGCCGGCGCCTTTGAGCCCGACACCGCCGAGCGCACCGTCGCAGACGGCGATGCCGATCTGATCGCATTCGCCCGCTATTTCATCTCCAACCCCGATTTACCCGAACGTATCCGGCTCAACCTCCCGCTGAGTCCCTATGACCGCAGCACCTTCTACGCCTTCGATGCGCACGGCTACACCGACTACCCCTTCTACGACGTAGAGAAAGCAGCCCACGCCTGAACCAATGCTGTGCCGGCAGGACGATTTTCCGCAATTCAGAAATTGACCGGAAGCTATGACGCCACGGCGTCCCGCAACGCTAACCCAAGGAACTCCACCCATGCCTGAACTACTCGTAATCGCAAGCCTTCACATCGCAGCCGGCCAAGAAGAGGCGGTGTTGACTGCCGTGCCGAAGTTGATCGCCGCGGCCCGAACCGAACCCGGCAATATCGCCTTCGCGGGATACCGCAGCTTAGACAATCCGAGCCAATGCCTCCTTGTAGAGCGTTACGCCTCACGTGCGGCGTTCAACGACCACCTAGCGGCCCCGCACTACCAGGAGATCGCGCTGGGCTACATCGTGCCCAGACTCGAAGGCCGAACCATCGAACAGTTCGATGTCATCCCGAGCGGTGCCGAATGACGTGGAGTCGTTTTGCTGTGTAAACAGCTCGCGCACAGACTATTCCAAGACGCCAAGGGAGGGTAGCCCTGTCAGAATCCTTAGCGACCTGGCTCTCGTAGTCAGCGGATCCGAGCAGAACGCTGAAACCCCAACGGCGTTTGGCCGTAGGCCTGTTTGAACGCAGCACTGAAGTGGCTATGACTAGAAAACCCGAGGTCGAAGGCGAGCGTGGTGAGGTCGTCATACTCACCGAGCAGATCGAGCGCTCGTGCCAATCGCAGCTGCAGTTGGTAGCGATAAAGCGGTAACCCTTCGACGCGCTGGAATACTTGTGTCAGGTAAACCGGCGAGACCCCGACCTCGCTGGCGACATCGGCCAAAGCCCACCGGCGTCCCAGATCAGACGACATCACAAGCTTTGCGTTATCCACCAGTTTTTGGCGCCGGACACTATCTACTGCGCCAACCGAAGTGCGCTCGCCCAAAACGTGACGTAACAACGTCAACGTCAGAACCTCGGCTTCGAGCTTCTCGATCTTCCCTCGATGCAGCCTATGGCGCAGCGCGGCCGCTCCGGCTTGGGCGTGCGAATCAATGCGCAGACGAGTCCTATTGAATGCCGCCCGCCCTTTGGGATCACGGTACTCGGCTGGCATTAGCTCTAAAAGCGTTGGCGCACTTAGCCCTATCGAGACAGTGGAATCTCCACCTTCGATCGGATGGCTGACGCGGTAGGGCTCGTCTTCATTGATAAAGACCACTTGGTTAGCTTCCGCAACGGTCTCTGCGCGACCAATGTGATGCAGGTACATCCCACGGTAGGGGAACACCATGTGCGTGGAGACAGCGCACTCCTCGTCGGATTGATGCCTACAAGCGCCTCGACACACCACATTCCAAACCGATACCGTTTCGCTCAACACCAAGGGTCGTGCGTTGATGTCAGCCACCTTGAGGTGCCGCATTCCGTTATCAGCCTGTCAGCTGAACTGAGATAGATTGCGACAGGCACAGGTCGCCTTTGCCGGTCGACGCGACTTGGCCGTGCCCATCGGAGACAACGTTCACAACCAACCCCCTTCATTTCCCTGCATCCCGAAACCAACGCTGCCCAGTGTGCGGTTGTTCCAGCCTTCAACGCCGGAGCCGTCACACACAAAGACCGCCTCGCCGGGCCCGCCGCGACCACCGGCGAGGGTGCGAGTTGTTCGGTGGTCGCTTCGGCCTGGGTACCGCATCACGGTTACTTCGCTGCGGTTATTGCCGCGGTCATAGGTTGCTGGCCCAATTCGCGGGGGTGAGAACATAGTGCGTGCCAGATTGTGCGAGGTTGCTATTCCACGTGTGCGAGACGGATTCTCCAATCGGCAAGTCGAATTCAAGCCTCCAATCGGTTAGCGGCACCGTGCTCGAGTTGGTGATGGTGAACTGGGCGATGAAACCGGTCTGCCACGTCGATGTCACCGACAATGTCGCCGTGGCCGCAGCCGCATGAGCTGCGGGGGTGATGGCGAGTCCGAGGATGGCAACTATCAATGCCGACACGGTTACGTGAAGTGCTGTGCGCCAGCGCTTCACGTAATTGACCAGTCCGGCCATAGCAGCCAACGCTAAAGCAAAACAGGCGATATCGGCCCTCGCATCGCGGGCGTGAGCTGACGAGATGCCGTAGGCGGACAGGTGCCGTGACATTCCAAACCGCCTCAGCCACTAGGTGGGAAGCATATCCTGCCAGGTTTTGGGCGCTGACGAGCTGACGAGGTTGGATTGCCGATACAGCTGCCGATCCGGACCGACATACCCACCGGTGCGCGGGTCGTAATGAACGACGGCCAATGATGGACCAGGCCTAGAATCGTTGCCGCCGAACGAACTCGGAGCCGCATGAGTCCCCCCGCCTGCTGGCCCGGCGGGCTGCGATGGAGCGTCGGGAACGTCAATCGGTGCGAGGGGCGGTAGCCCCGGCGGCTCCGCTTGGGGTGCGTTGGCCGCCGGCGGCGGGGCCGGGTTCGGGGCGCTGGCTGGTGCTCCCGGCGGCGGAAGCGGTCCTGCGGGCGGAAGCGGTCCCGGAGGCCGGGCCGTTCCCTCCACCGGTCCGAAGATCCTGTCGCGGTAGAAGCCGACCCGGTCGTCGGGCGGGATGCCCTGCGCGAGCAGGTTGGGATCCAGCGGGTAGGTGCCGAAGATATGCTGGCGCATCGCCAGCGGTTCGAATGGCTTGTCGCTGTTGCAGATCTCGACTGTCGGCGCGCGCTTTCCCGGGTGTCCCATACATGGGTAGTTGCGGGCGCCGCGAACCGCGATCGGCGAGTCCTGCGGCAGTTTGCAGTACAGCCCGTCGGGGGTATCGAGCGTGGTGGTGTCGGCTGGGGAACGCCATTGGCTGGGCGGGAGGAAACCGACCGTGCAGGCCGGCGGATCGTTGACGGTGATGGAGAAGTCGCTCTCGGCCATCCCGGTCGGGTTTTTATTACCAACAAGCGATTGGATAACGGCGGTGAACGGCGGTAGCAACACCAGTACTTGTTCCAGCGAAGCGTGGTAGGTGACGGCGATCTGGCCGACAGTGGTCAGATTGGCCAGCAGCACCGGCAGTGTCGGTTTGATTTGGTCGAGCAGCCGGGACACCTCGTTTAGCGCTTCGGGTCCCGTGTCCAGCAGGCTGCGCACCTGTGGGTCGTCGGTCACCACCTGCCCGGTGACTCCGGAAAGGCTGCGTGCCCATAGCCGGATCGCGTCGGTGGTCCGGGCTTGCGCGTCGAGAAACGGCGCGGTGTCCTCGGTAAGGGTTCGGGTGCGGTCGGCGACGCCGTTGAGATCACCGGAGAGCTGCGCTGACGAGTCGAGCAGCGAACCGAAATCGTAACCGGCCCCGTTGAATGCCTTGAAGGACTCGTCGAGCAGTCCGCTGAGCTTGCCCTTGGGGATGCTGTTGAGCAACGCTCTGGTCTGATCGAGCAGCGGGCCGACCGGCTGCGGGATCGTGGCGTCGCCCGCGGCGATGACTGAGCCGTCGTGCAGGTAGGGCGGCGAGCTGGTTCGCGGCCGTAACTCCACGTACTGTTCGCCGACCGCCGAGATGCTGCGCACCTCCGCCTGCAGGTCCGCCGGGATCTTCGGCGACGAGCCAAGAGAGAGTGTGGCTTTGGCGCCGCTGGAGGTCAACGTGACCGCGGTGACCTTGCCCACCTGCGCGCCGCGGTAGGTCACGTTGCCGAACCGGTAGAGGGCGCCGCCGTCGGGTAACTCCAGCGTGACCGTCATCCGCCCGATACCCAGCAGAATCGGGGCCTGAATGTAGAAGTAGGCCAGCACGACCACCCCGATGATCCCCGCGATCGTGAAAATCGCCAGTTGGATACGGACGAAACGGGTGAGCATCAGCTACCCCCATCCGTCGGCGGGATCGCGTACGGCGGCATCGGCGGTTGCGCGGGTCCCCGCTCATCCGGGTCCGGTGGGCCCAGTAGCGGCCGCGGTGGCGGTGGCACCGGTGGCGGTGCGCCCGGTGGTGGTAGCGGCAGCGGTACGGCCGGTACCGGGGCGGGCGCCGCGGTGGGCGTCAGCGGGGCACCGACGGGTGGCGCCACCGGCCCGGGAGCTGACGGATGAAGCGGATCGGGCGTGTATTGGTACTGCAGGTATCCGGGGTCCCCGGGTGCCGGCACCAGTTCGGCGCCCAACCGTGCCCAGTGGGTGCCCAGCAGCACGCTCTTCCTGAGCCGGGCGTTCGTCAAGTCGAGGGTGAAAAACCCGTTGACGTAGTCGCCTCTGATGGCTCGGTCGACGACATTTTGGTTGAACGGGTATGTCGGCGCGTACGCGAGGACCGCGTCGAGATCCGGCCCGACGTCGGCGAGCGCACGGATCGTCGGCTCGAGGTTTTTCAGGTTCTTGACCAGATCGGCGCCCGCGTCGTTGACCAGCCTGGTGGCGGTGTCGCTGAACACGCGCAGTTTGTCCAGGGCGGTGATGATGCGGGGCCGCTCGCTGATCAGCACATCCAGCGCGGGCGGTATCTTGCGCAGCGCTTCGGTGATGACGTCGCGTTGTCCGGCCAACGCGCCGGCCAGCCGGTTCAGTCCCTGTATCGAGGCGACGAGGCTGCCACGTTGTTCGTCGAGGGTGCCCACGAACTTGTCGAGGCGCTCAAGCAGGTCGCGCACAGCGCTTTGATGCCCGGACAACGCGGAGTTGAAGTTGTGGACGATGTCGCCGATCTGTCCCAGTCCTCCGGCGTTGAGGACGACGGACAGCGACGACAGTGTCTGCTCGGTCGATGGATAGGTCGACGATTTGTTGAGCGGGATGATCGCGCCCGGTTTGAGTCGTCCGCTGCCCGGCTGGCCGGGCGGCGGAGTGAGTTCCAGATGCATCGATCCCAGCAGGCTGGTCTGGCCGACACTGGCCACCACGTTGGCGGGCACGACGACATCACGCTTCACCGAGATCTCAACGTCGGCGTGCCAGGCTTTCACCGCCATTTTGCCGACGCTGCCCACCACGACGTCGTTGATCAGCACCGGCGAATTCGGTTCCATCGTACCGACATTCGTGATCTCGACGTGGAAGATGTCAGCGCCCGGTCCGCGTCCGACCGCCCCGGGCAGCGGTAGCGAGTTCACCCCGTTGAACTTGCATCCGGTCGCCGCGAGCATGACGCAGCAGACGATGGCCAGCACCCGTTGCGCCAGCACCGGGGGGGTCACGGCTGCGTCCCTTCGGCCGGCAGCAGTCCCGGGATGTTTGCCGGCGGCGGCGGGGGCGGCGATTGGCCGGGCTTGGTCGGCGCTGGGGGTTCGGGCATCGCCGCTCCCGGTATCCGTCCCGGCGGCGGTGGTGGCGGTATCTCGGGAATTTCGCCCAGCAGCCCGGTATAGGCGGACACCGCGGGCGGCAGCTCGGGCGGACCGGCCTTGGGGCCCTCGCCGCCCGGTGCCAGCCGCGGCTCGGTGTAGACGATGTTGTGCTTGTCCGCCGAGGGCGCCAAAAAGGGGTTGATCGGAATAGGGAGTTCGTTGAAGTTGAACAGCGACAAGGGGTTGAACACCCGCAGCGCCGGGCTCAGATAGAGGCTGCACAGCTTGCCCGATTCCGTTGCGGTGACGTTCTCGATGGCCCCGAGCTGCGAGCAGTACGTGTTAACCGGGTTGGTGAAGTTGGGGACCGCAAACGCTCCCTTGATGGCTCCTGTGTCGGGGTTGTAGTCGTTGTAGCCGTTGGCGAGCGCGTTCGGCGTGACGTGCAGGACGTTTTCCAGCGCCATGTGGTTATCGACCAGCACCTGGGTGAGGTCGGCCAACCGCTGGATCTGCTCGGAGCTCTGGTCACGACTTCCCGCGATGAATCGCTGCACCTCGCCGACCGCTGTCGACAGATTTGTCAGCGCCGCGTCCAAATCGGACCTGCTGTCGTTTAGCACGCTGGACAGCGTGGCGAGCCGGTTGTTGAACTGCACGATTTGTTGGTTGCTGCCGCGCAGCGCGGTGACGACGGTCTGCAGGTTCTTGATGATGTCGAGGATGTTGCCGCTGCCACTGGCCAGGATTCGCCCTACTCCGGACAGTTGAGCCAGCGTCTGCCGAAGCTTGTCGCCGTTACCGCCCAGCGCGTCGGCGGCGCTGTCGATGAACCGTGCTACCGACGGTGTCGACACCTTGCTGTTAGGTCCCAAATCCGTTGTCAGCCGAGCTAACTGGGTTTTCACCTCATCCCACTCGACGGGTATCGCGGTCCGTTCGACCGGTATCACCGCGCCGTCACCCATGACGGGCCCGCTCGTGCGGTAGGCCGGGGTGAGCTGGACATAGCGGGCAGCCACCAGGTTCTGGGCGACGATCACCGCTTTGGCATCCGCGGGAATGGGCACGTCGCGCTCCACGTGCAGGGTCAACTTGGTCTGGGTTCCATCCGGTTGGATGGCCAAAATGCTGCCGACTTTGAGACCCGAGACCCGCACAGTATCGCCGGGGTAGATCGCGATGGCGGTGGTGAAGTAGGCGGTGATCGTCTTCGGCCCCAGATACGTATTACGGATCACCAGTGCCGCACCGGCAACGATGAGTGCTGCCAGGACAACCGCGAGTGTTGCCGTAAGCCTGCTACGCGATATCACCGCGAGCCTCCCGGGATGCCGTTGTAGGGGAAGGGCAAAAGCGCCCGGGGTCCGGCATTGTCCGGTGGTGCACCGGGGGCTCCGTTGGCGCGGAAGCCGAAGAAATAGTCGTAGAACGGCTGGAAGATTTGGCTTATCAGGAGGTTCGGGACGTACGCGGTGTAGTAGTAGCCCGAGGACACGGACTCGCCCTGCGTGAGCTGATATTTCGCCAAACCCGGCAACGCCTTGGCGATGTTGTCGCGGTTCTTCTCCAGCATCGCGGTGACCGAATTCAGCTTCTCCAGCGTCGGTGCCAGCTTTTGTTCGTTGTCATGGACCAATCCTGAGAGCTGCGTGGCCACCGCGGACGTGTTGGCGAGCAGCCGCACGATCGCTTGCCGGCGCGTCACCAGGACGTCGAGCAGATCGTTGGCGTTGAGGATCAGCGTGTTGAGCTGCTGGCTGCGTTGCGACAAGATTTTGGTCACGTCACCGGCGCTGTGGAGAAGCTCGCCCAGGGTCTGGTTTCGGCCGTTGAGGGTCTGCGACAGTCGGGTCACACCGTCGAAGGCCGGTCCTAGTTGCGGGTCGATCTGGTTGAGTGTCGCGGACAGGGTGTCGAGCGATTGATTGAGCGTTTCGGTGTTCGTGCCGGCGATGTCCGTCGTGAGGTCACCGAGGGCCTCGCTCAGTGAATAGGGCGAGGATGTCCGCGAAACCGGGATGACCGCCATCGGATGCAGCCTGCCGCTGCCCGCCGATTCCAGAGTGAGCACCCGTTGGCCCAGCAGCGAACCGGTTCGGACGTGCGCAGTAGTGTCCGACCCGAGCTGGACCGTGCCGGCGAGGGTGAACGTCGCCAATACATCGCCGTGATGCAGCGCGAGGTTGGACACGGTGCCGAGTTTCATTCCCGACACCAGCACGTCGTTGCCTTCGTCCAGGCCGCCCGAATCTGTAAGCAGCGCCTGATATCTCACGGCTGTGGCACGCTGCAGCAGCTGGTCGGGCGACAGCCCTACGGCGATGACCAGCACAAGCAGGACAACGCCGATAAATCCCTTCCGGATGAGGCCGGCTCCGCGATACTTAAGCATCGGGCTCCGCGCACCTCCCGCCTTCTTGCTTGAAGATGGGCGATTCCACGGTCCGGTACTGCAGATCCGAGACCCGCAGCGATAGTTGGCAGAGGTAGTACGGGAGCCAGCTCCCGTATGAGCCCAGCCGCACGAGCTTTCGATAGTTCTCCGGCAGCTTCTGCAGCGAAACGTCGATCTTGCCCTTGTTCTGATCGAGCAGTGGGGCCAACCGGCTCAGCTGGTCCACGGTGCCGGCCAGCGGCCGCCGCGCCTTGGTCAGCAGATCGGTCACCGAGGCGGTTCCCTTGTCCAGGGAGTCGATCGCCGCACCGATCGTGGCGCGGTCGTCGGACAGTCCCGAGATCAGCCGCTGCAGACGATCCACCGCGGCGGAGAACTTGTCGCCGTCTTTGGTCAGCGTGCCGACCACGGTGTTGAGGTTGTCGATCAGTTGCTGCACCGTTTGGTTGTTGTCGGCCAACGTATTCGAAAACGACGACGTCTTCGACAGCAAGGACTGCAGGGTTGCGCCTTCGCCCTGGAAGATCTGCACCAGTGACGCGGTGAGCGCGTTGACATCGTGCGGGTTCAGACCCGTGATGACGGGTTTCAGGCCACCGAGCAGCAGGTCGAGGTCGAGCGCCGGTGCGGTCCGATCGACTGGGATCTGTGCACCCCCAGGCAGCACCTTCGTCGATCCGGGCCCGTCGACGAGCTCGAGATAGCGGTCCCCCACCAGGTTGAGGTAGCGAACGACGGCCCGCGTGCCGTTGCTGAGCACGACGCCACGGTCGGCGTCGAACGTCACCAACACCTTCTTGTCGGGTCGCAACTTGATGCCCTTGACGGTGCCCACCCGGATACCGGCGACGCGCACCGTCTGTCCGGTCTTCAGGCGCGACACGTCAGCGAAGAGCGCGGAATAGCCCGTTGTCGAACCGGTGCGGTACTGACCGAAAATAAAGAACAAGGACACGGTCAGTAGCACCATCACGAACGCGAAGGCCCCGAACTTGACGATGGTCGGGCGTAAACCGCTCATCCCGGCTGCCCAATCTGCATAGTGTTGCGCGGCGGCCCGTCGAGCGGCCCGTACAGCAGCTGTTTGAGGGCATCGGAGTTGATCAGCAGGTGCGGGTTTCCGTACTGCCACGGGTTGGCGCCGACATCGGCGACCACGTACGGCGGCGCCACATCGAAGGGCACGACGGGAAGGTCGTGGCATTGCGGGCCGCCGGTCGCGCCGACCTTGGGCAGATTCGCTGGGTACCGATACCGTTCGGCGCCGAACTCGAAACCGATCAATACGTCCACACCGGGCTTTAGCAGCGGCGCGGCGTGCGTATTCTGAGCGGCCCCGCCAAGGCCACAGGTCAGTGCTTCATGGTACTGATCGGTCAGATCGGTGGTCGGCAACAGCAAATGCAGGACCTTGGTCAGCGCTTGCCGGTTGCCGCCCACCACCTCGTTGCCGATGTCGGCCAAACCGATCGAGCTGATCAAGAACGCATCTAGATTGCGTTGCTCGTCGACGATCGTCTGACTGATCCGGGTCGCATTAGCGGCCGTCGCGAGGAGATCCGGCGCGGCGTCGGCGTAGGCGTTGGCCACGACGGGAAAGACCGCGAGGTCGTGGCTCAGCGCCGGAAGACTCCGATCCTGGGTTGCCAGAAACGAATCCAGGTCGCTGAGCATTTGCCCGATCTTGTGGCCACGGCCGTTGACCGCCGACGCGATCGCACCGAAGGTCTCGTTGAGCTTGACGGGATCGACCTTCGACAACACCGAGGTCAATTCCTGGAACACCGTGTTGATTTCCACGGTGACGTGTTTGCTGTCGAGAACCTGGCCGGCCCGCAATCGCTGTGGCGAGGGATCGGCGGGTGGTACCAGCTCGACGAATTTGGCGCCGAACACCGTTGTCGACGTGATGTCGACGAGCACATTGGCGGGAATGAGGCGTAGCTCGGAGGGGTCCATCGCGAGGTGCAGGGCCGCTTGGCCATTCGGCCGCGACTCGATCGAGGCGACCTTACCCACCTGCACGCCGCGCATCTTGACTTTGGCGTCGGGGTTCATCACCAGGCCGGCCCGCGGCGACACTATCGTGACTGGAACGGCTTCGGTGAAACTGCCCCGGAACAAGCCCACAGCCACGGCCACAATCCCGGCAATGACGGCGACGGTCGCCAAACCCACCAGTGCGCGTATCCCCCTGTGTGACATCGGCTCTTCGTCCCTACCCCGACGGGTTGAAGTTTCCGTTGGAGCCGTAAATACAGACAGCCGCCGAAACTGCACGGCGCCGGCGGACATCCCGAACAACGCGCCCACCGGCTGCAGTCGACGTAACCGGTTGTTTCAGGGGCATCGGCGCTCCTTGCTCGTGAATTTGTGACCCCCTCACTGCGAGCCACTAATCCTTGTACAGCGATAGGGGTGGGGCGACGCGTGTAGCACTCTCTGGTTTTGTCCACAGATATTGTGACGTGAGACAGAGTAGAGTAACGGTCTTGTATTTAGATAGTCTCGCACGAGCTAGAGTAGAGCATATGCTGCTGCGCCGGTAGGTCGGTGTTTCCCTCGTAGTGGCTGAGGTGATGCTGATGCGCACGTGGGAGAACAGTGAGACGAGAAACCGGGTCCGGTGAACGAAAAAGGAACAGCGAGCACCGCGGCACAAATGCGGGCTATGGCTGAGCAGGCGGACGCCGAAGCCGCCGAGGCTGAAGCTCTCGCCGCCGCCGCCCGTGCCCGCGCTCGGGCGCTCCAATTGCGTCGGCAGGCGGAGCTCGTTGAAGCCACCGAGGCCGACGCGGCGCAAACGAAAGGGTCTGCTAAGAGCGAGGTCAACGGCACCCAGCCCGAGAGCGAGCAGCAAGACATCCCGACCGAAACGGGGCCGGCCGAAGACACTATCGACGACCGTGTCGCGGAGGGAGGTGCCGATGTTCGGTCTCGCGTCGCTTCCGACGTCGCGGCGGAGAAGCCGAGATGGTATCGACGCTGGCGTCGTCGGCCCAGACTGGCCACGCTTGCCGCAAGCCTTGCCGTCATCATCATCGTCGCCTCGCTGGCGGCCAGCGCAGATATCGTCTTACAGCATCGCAATGCATCCCACCAGCATCAGCGTGCGGCCGAGTTCGCTGCCGCGGCGCGTGAAGGCGTTGTAACGCTGACATCTTTGGACTTCAACGACGCCAAGGCGGGAGTGCAGCGCATCATCGATAACTCCACCGGCTCGTTTCGAGACGACTTCGCAAAGATGGCAGGCGATTTCACAAAGGTGGTAGAACAATCGAAAGTGGTCGAGCGCGGCACCGTTCAGGCCGTCGCTATGGACTTGGATTCGATGACAAACGACTCGGCCGTAGTGCTGATCGCATCCACCTCGGAAGTTACCAATGCTGCTGGAGCAAAGCAGGACCCGCGTAATTTTAAGTTGATCGTCACGCTCACCCGCGACGGTGATCAGCTCAAGATGTCGAAAGTCGAGTTCGTGTCGTGACAACAGGGGAAACGTCGTCGGCCGAGGAGTGCGCAGCCGTTGATCCGACGGCGCACATCGAGGGCGAAGACGCAAAGCCCAGGCAGCTGAAGCGGTTCGCTGTCCGCGTGAGGCAGCTGCCGCGAGTCGAGCTCCTCCCTGCGCTTCTGGCATTGCTGGTCGTGGCTTCGACGGCGTTGGCGGCCGGATTGCTGTACTTTCAATATCGACCGGATCGGGCCACCGATGCCGCAGCAGCAAAGGCCGCAATCACCGCGGCTTCTGAGGGCACGGTTGCCATCCTGTCGTATTCTCCGGACACTTTCGAGCGCGACTTTTCTTCTGCTAAGTCACGTTTGACTGGCGACTTCTTGTCGTATTACAGCCAATTCACCCAGGAGATTGTCGGACCGGCAGCCAAGCAGAAGTCCGTCAAGTCGAGCGCGGTGGTGGTTCGTGCCGCCGCGTCGGAAATGCATCCGGACTCGGCCGTCGTGCTGGTCTTCATCAATCAAAGCACCGTGAGCGCCGATCGGCCGGAACCGGCGTTGACCTCGAGCAGCGTTCTGGTCACTGTGACGAAAGCTAGCGATAAGTGGCTCATTTCGTCGTTCAGTCCGGTGTAGCACGCGGTGAGTAACAACGAGGACATGCTGTTGCGATCGGGAGAGGATTCACCCGTGGCGAGTAGAGGACCGGACCGCTGGTCTTCGGTATTCGGTCTAAGCAGGGAGAAGCGTTTAACCACGGCGATCGGCACCGACCGTTGTGATGACCCCTCGCTTTCGGAAGCAATGCAAGAAGTCGCACAGGCGGAAGCACGAGCACAGAGTGCCCGCGCTCGTGCGATACGGCTGGGTCGGGAAGCCGAATCGGCGTCGAGCGGTCAGCTCGACAAGGTTGAAAAGGCGGACGCGGAGGACGTTGACCGCGCGACCGTCGACGATAACGGGCTTGCGGTCCACCCTCTTTCAGCAAGATCGGTACGTATCGTCGCCATGCTGCGTCGCCCGGATCGTAAAGCATTGGTTGTCGGCGCGGCGTTCGTGCTCATTTGTACCTTTCTGGCAGTGAGCGGTTATGTGCTGCAATACCATCACCGCGCCGCGGATGAACGGCACCGCGCTGAGGAGTTCGTCACAGCGGCCCGGCAGGGCGTTACCGCGCTGATGTCGATCGATGCCAATAAGGCAAGGGACGGCGTGCAGCGCATCATCGACGACAGCACGGGTCCCTTCAAGACTGGGGTCCTGCTCGGTGAGGACGATCTGGTCAAAGCGGTCGAGGATTCGAAGGTCAGCACAAGGGTCGCCGTGAAAGCCGTTGCTGTTGAGTCGATGACCGATGATTCGGCAGTGGTCCTGGTCGCGACCAGGGCAGAGGTCGCGAATCCCGATAAGAGCAAACCGTCGCCGCGGTCGTGGCGGGTCGTGATGACTATCGAGCGGGACGGCGGGAAGTTGAAGATTGCGAAGGCCGAGTCGTTGCCGTGATAGTCGACGACGATTCCACGATCGCCGACGAGGTGGCGCATTCGGAGGTGAAGCCGGCGCAACACCGGCGAACACGCGCGATCCGGCCGTGGCTGCTCAGGTGCCTGGCCAGATGGCGTCCAATGATGTTGACAGCATTGCTCATCGCCGCCACCGGGATCGCCGCCGGGTTGTATTACTTTGAGTACCGCCCGGATCGGGAAACCAATAGCGCGGCGGCAGACGAGGTGATCCGAGCGGCATCGGATGGCGCTGTCGTGCTGCTGTCGTATTCGCCCGACAGCCTGAGCCGCGATGTCGACAATGCGAAGTCGCGCCTCACAGTCGATTTTCAGGCCTACTACGAGCGGTTCACCGAACGAATCCTGGCGCCGACGGCCCAGGGGGCGCAGGTTACGTCGACCGCCCGCGTGGTTCGGGCCGCTGTCGTAGAGCTACATCCGAATTCAGCCGTTGTGCTGGTGTTTATCAGTCAGAAAACCGCAAGCAAGGAAAAACCCGAGCCGGTGAAAACCTCGAGTGCTGTTCGGGTGGCACTTACCAAGGCGAACGGCTCCTGGCTCATTGCCAAATTCGACAGCCTGTGAGGCGCATGTGATGCGTTCGAGACGCTATCCAGTGAGCACAATCGCAGGCGCAATACTGCTGGCTTCCATGATGATTGGCGACTTGGGGTGGGCGCCATCAGTCCGGGCCGACGGCGATCCGATCAACGGGACCTACCGCGCCACGTCAGTCGGTGAATGGGCCAAGACCAACGATGCTTTCCATAACCAGGCGACGGTGACAAGCACCTGGACCATCACGTCCTCCTGCTCGAACGCGCAGGAGTGCACCGGCCAGGTGAGATCCGACCAAGGATGGAGTGCACCGCTTTACATGCATGACGGGACAATGTGGTACGTCAAACACGATGTGCCCAACTGGGAACGTTGCCCCGACGGCACCGCGTTTACCGGACAACAGACGTTCACTTTCTTTCCTGCGGGCCCAGATGGCCAGCAACAGCCCGGGTCAGCGACATTGGCGGGTCAGGATAAAACCGTCGGCCCAAGCGGCGCCTGCCGAGTGAACAAGTGGCTCGTGATCAACATGCCGTTCCGGTTGGACAAGCTAGCGTGATCGGCGCCTAGCCGCGGCAGCCGGCGTCTCGTTGGGTCGCCCTCCTCGCAAGCTGACCTCGAACGGGCCAGAGTTCCCCCTTGCCCGCACCCGTGAACATTTGTTGGCATCGCACCGATGCCCACGCTCCGTTCTGGGTTCAACTTGCCCGCGGCATGGGGACACCAAAGCGTCGAGAATGGAACCGCGTCTGCATTCAATTGCAATTTCCCCCGCGCACTACGACACCCACGCTAGTTCGATCCGTTGCCACCCGTTGAGCAGTGCCGTCGGATTGCGTTGCAGCCGAGCATCGGTCAGCTTGAGGCGGTCCAGGTGGTGCAGTAGCCCGCCGATCGCGGCCCGCACTTCCTGACCTGCAAGGTGCGCACCGAGACAAAAGTGGATGCCATGTCCGAAGGCCAGGTTTTTGCCAGGGACCCGGGTGATCAAGAATCGGTCGGGCTCATCGAAGCGGCGCGGATCGCGGTTTGCGGCGGCCATGTGCAGCGCGACGATGGCTCCCTTCGGGATCGTCGTATCGGCAACCACGGTGTCTTCGGTCGCCTCACGAAACGCGAACTGGATCGGCGTTGTCAGCCGGTTCGCCTCATCGAC
>DATAZN010000556.1:0-2001 GCA_036272035.1 Mycobacterium sp.
TCCCTGCCCCGCCCGAGGACCCGGGCCCGCCGACATCTATCCGGTACGCAAATACGCAGGCCTCTACCCAGCGCGCCTCCCGGCCGCTGCAGTTCCCTTACGAGCCACCCCCGCCCCCACAGCAGTTGATCAGGGCGGTGAATAAGGTCTCGCTCACCGCGGCCGAGAAATTCTGGTATGTGCTGGGTTGCATCGGCTTCGGCGCGGCCTATTTTGCGAAGATCCCGGCCAAGAAGGCGCTCTCAGACTTCGGCATGGCCGAACTAACCGGAGCTGAGGCCTTCTGGTACGTCCTTCAGTGCATCGCCTTCGGCGCTGGGTATTTTGCCAAGCTGCCCACCGCTAAGGCAATCAGCGAGCTCGAGCAGTTCCGAATGGCTGGACACACCCCGATCGCCCAGCCGGAACGCGGTGCCTGGGCCTGATCATCGCGCCTGACTCGCTGAGCGGCCTTTCATGATCGATGGAGGTTTACCTACCCTAGAGGGGAGGAGGCTGAATGGGAAAAGGATTCCCAGCTCGTCAGCTAGTAATCGAACAGAAGATCCAACTCTGACCGGCTCTCTATTACGGTAGGCTGCGCAGCGTGGAAGGAGTACCCGGGCACCGTCGGGGTCGAGCGCCGGCTCGCCGCCTGACACCCATCGAATACGAGACAATCTAACTAGGCCGCACACGCCGCCTGGACCACTCAACCCCCGAATCAACTAAGACGGGGTCAGTCCCGTTCGCTCACGCGCTCCTCCAGAAGGTTGACAGGTGGTCGTTTGAAAGGCCCCCAAAGTGGGCGGCCGGGAGGTGCAGGAGAGGCCGCCGCCCGGTCAGCGTTGGCTCTGGCCGACCTCGATCAGGTGGCCGTCGGGGTCGCGCAGGTAGCAGCGAATCTCTGCGCCGCGGTCGATGGGCTCGGTGAGGAAGTGCCCGCCTTTCGCCGACCAGTCGGCGTAGACGGCAGCGATGTCGGCCACTCGGATGTTGAGGAACGCACTCACCCGGTCTGGATCAGTCGGGGCCTGGAGCACGACGGACGGCTTGTCGTCAGTCGGGCCACCGCCGGTGTTGATGATGATCCAGCTGTTAGCGAGTGCGACGATTGAGGGCTCACCGTCCATAATTGCCTCGCCACCGAGCACGTCGGTGTAGAAGGCTCGTGAGCGGGCGACATCGTTTGCGACGATGAATTGGGTGAGGACTATGCCCTCGGTGGGTGCAGGGAAATCTGCCATGGGTTTGGTCCTTTCGAGTTGATGAGGGCGCGAGCGTTGCCGCACCGGCTGTGCTGGCGATAGCCGGCTGGGGCCGCTTCAGTTGTGGCTGCGCAGTTCGCGTTCGGTCTGCTCGTACACCCGGTCCTGAGCGTCATGGTCACGAGACTTCTTGGATGACGTCTTGAGCTTGGCCGAGCTGTAGTAGCCGCCGGTGGCGGTGGCGAGGCTGGGATCGGCCATCAGCCGGACACAGCCGCGCGAGCCCTTCTCCGGCGGCCCGACGAACGGATTGGTCAACGCCTGAATCGTTTTGAACGGCCCGCCGGCCTTGCTGCCGAGACTGGTTTTGACCGCGCCCGGGCTGACTGCGTTGAACGTCAGGCCGTCGCCCTCATGGTGGCGAGCTTGGGCGTAGGTGTACATCAGGGCCAGCAGTTTGGCATCGGAGTAGGCCTGGATCTGCTTGTACTTACCCGGGTAGCTCCAGTCGGTGATCGGCTTGCCCCACGACTCGATCAGGGCGGTCATGTTGACCACCCGCGAGGGCGCGGCGACATCATCAGCGCCCTTCCGGAGCAGGTCGAGCAGCCCGTCGGTCAGTGCCGCCAGCGCGACGTGATTGATGGCGATGGTCCGCTCGTACCCGTCGGGTGACAGTGCCTTGCTGGAAAACGCGGCGCCCGCGTTGTTGACCAGTCCGTTGAGTCCCTTCGGCGCTGCCTCGTGAACAGCGTCGACGAGTTCCCGAACTCCCGCCAGAGATCCGAGGTCTCCTGCTACGGGCAGGTACCGG
>DATAZN010000557.1:0-38787 GCA_036272035.1 Mycobacterium sp.
ACCCTGCCACCCGGTGAAGTACGTGAGCGCTCCCAGGTACCCGCCGCCTACGACCGCGACAAACCAGATCGACCGGCGCACGTCACGCTGCATCTCTCTTTTGGGGAAGTACGAAGGGCGAAAACCGGACTTGAGCCAGTAGTTGATGGTGCCGGCCCAGATCGCCCATGTGCGGGTGCTGAAGTACACCAACCGGTACCGACGTGGCATCCGTCGGTAGAGGTCCTCGGAGACCGGACGCCAGTCTGGGTCCAGTTCTAAGTTGTTGGTGTGGGCGTGATGGAAGTTGTGCTCGTGCCGCCACCCATGGAACGGGTACATCAACGGCAGCAGCGCGAAATGACCGATGGTGAAGTTCATTCGGCGGTTGCGGGAGAAGGAGCCGTGACCGCAATCGTGTCCGATGCAGTGCAAACCCCACCCGCCGAGCCCGGCGAGCACAACCAACGGAACCGTCAGGTACCAGGTGTCAACGAAGGCGATGCCGGCCACCGCGCCGACATACATTGCCAGGCTCACAGCCAAGCCGGCCAGGCCGCGAATCACCGAGGGCTGCATGTATTCCCGAGGGATGGCCGCGGCCAGCTTCTGCCCTGCGATCGCATCGCTCTTCCGGATGAACTCGAGGAATCTCTGGTCGGGGTCGGTCGGAATGTCGGGCCGGGATTGCTTTTGAATCATGGCTGGCTCCTTCGGAGGCGCTCAGCCCGGAAGGCGGAGTTCGCGGGTGAGGTAAGCGGCGAGGTCATCGATCGTGCCGTGATCGAACAGGATCGCCGGAGACAGCCTTCGCTCGACGACCTTCTCCAACGCGCCAGATACCTGGACTGCCGTCCGTGAGTCGAGGCCATAGGCATCGAAGGGTTTGGCGGTATCCACATCCGATTCGGTGCACTTCACCCGGCGTGCCAGATCGGCGACCAGCCATGAACGCAGCGACTCCTGGGTCAGCGGTCCATCGATCGCGGGCGTCTTCGTTCTCCTGAACATCGTCACCTTTCTCCTGGGGCGGACACGGCAGGGGCGGTGCGGTTGCGGCGCAGCCGGTTGTCGATCGCCGTACGGCTGGGCATGTGCAGGTCCCACACGATGTGCAGCTTGGCCAATATCGCGATCGCCGAGCCGCTGAGATCTGGTTCCCACCAACGCATTCCGTGTCGATAGGCGCCGGGAAACGCATGGTGATTGTTCTGCAGGCCCTCGCCGAAAGTGAAGAAGGCCACCGGCCAGTTGTTGGCGCTGTCATCCCGGTTGGCAAACGGCCGCGAGCCGATCATGTGGCTGACCGAGCCGACGCACCAGGCCGCCTGATTAGCCACGAACACGCGCGCCAGGCCGCCAAAGATAAAGCCGGACAACGCCGCAGCGATGCTGCCACCGACGGCCCAGCCGATGACGGCGGGTAACAGTAGCCCGGCCAATCCCCAAATGGGGTAGGTCCGGTTGTAGCTGTACAGTCGCCGGTCGCGCAGCACATCGGGGGCGAACACCATCGATCTGGATTCCTGGTCACTGAACATCCACGGAATATGGGCGTACCAAAGCCCTTTCAGCTTGCCGGCGACACTTTCACCACTCAGATTCGGCGAGTGGGGATCGCCCTGCTCGTCGGCATAGCGGTGATGACGGCGGTGCGTGCTGACCCAGAAGAGCAGCGGACCTTCCAGGGCCATTGAACCCGAAATCATCAGGACACCCTCGAAGAACCGGGACGTCTTGAAGGATTTGTGAGCGACGTAGCGGTGGAATCCAATGGTGATGCCGAACATCTGTATCGCGTAGAACAACCCGAACAGGACATAGTCCAGTACGGTGGCCCGTCCCGCGAGAATCAGGTACACCCCGAAACCGAAGCCGAGTGCCGGAATGCCGATGGTGATCAGCGCGACCAGCCGTTTGGCCCGTGCGCTGGCCGGGTTCAGTTGCAGGATGGCCTTGGCAAGCGATTCCCGCTCACCGGGCAACGGTTGGTGAGGCACGTCGGAAGAAGGCACCGTGGCACTGCGCGTTTCGGCTGTCATGGCGCTTCTCCTGCATGGTCGGACTGCGAATTGACGTACCGCACGTGGTGCACAAGGCCCAGCCGGTCGAGGAGCCGGATGAAGTCGCCGGCCAGATCGAGCTGCCACCAGTGCCGCCGAGTCTGGGCCAGTGCGGGCCGGGCGTGGTGGTTGTTGTGCCACGACCCGCCCATCGTGGGGGGTGCCAGAGCGCCGATATTGCGGCTTCCGTCCCGTACCGGGAATGCGCGGGCACCGATCGTGTGGCCCAACGAGTTCACCGCCCAGGTGGCCTGATCCAGGGCGAAGATCCGCGCGAAGCCGCCCCAGAGAATCCCGCCGACTACGCCGTGCACCGATTGTGTGATGAGCCCACCGACGGCACCGGGGATCACGATGCCCAGTACCACCAGGGTGAAGTACCAGGCGTTGATCTTCATCACCGTGCGATCGGCGAGCCAGTCCCGGGTATGCCTGCTCCAGTTGATCTTCTTGACATCGAACAGCCAACCGACGTGGCCGTGCCACAACCCCTTTGCGTGACCCCACCACCCCGGGCCTTGCGGTTGAGGCGAATGCGGATCACGGTCGGTGTCGGCGAAAGCGTGATGCAGCCGATGGTTGGCGACCCAGAACACCACCGGTCCCTGCGCTGCCATCGACCCTGCGATCGCGAGCAACACCCTGACCGGTTCGGACGCCTCGAAGGACCGGTGGGTGAAGTAGCGATGCAACCCTGCCTCGACGCCGAGCGCGGTGATCAGGTACATGACACCGAACAACGCGAAATCGGACACTGTCACCCCGAAGTAGATCGCGTAGACAATCGCGCCTGCGGTTCCCACGGTTGGCAGACCGACGGTCAGATACGCCAGTCGTGAGGCGAGCACGTCGCGGTCGTGAACCGGAGGGGCAGCTAAGAATTCGGCGCTCATGCCGGCGCCCACTGTGTGGCATCCGCCAGGAAGAGCCGCTTGGCCTCTTGCCGACGAACCTTCCCACTGGTGGTGGTGGGAATCGTTCTTCTTGGGCAGATGTGGACGTCAGGCCCGACACCGAATTCCGAAGTCACACTGGAGCGGACGGCCTCGGCGAGGTTCGTGTGGAAAGCGGTCGAGATCTCGGCGAAGACTGCTTCGGCGACGACGATGAGACGTTCGGTTCCTTCACCGGCTACCGAGAACGCCACGGCCCGCCGTAACGACGGGTCTGCACGCATCACATTGGCCTCAACGTCTTGCGGATAGATGTTGCGGCCGTTGACAATAATCAGATCCTTGATACGTCCCGTGACGAACAGTTCGTCGTCGCGCATGAAACCGAGGTCACCCGTGCGAAGGTAAGTACCGTTCTCACCATCGAGGCGTGCGTGAAATACTTTGCTTGTCAACCTATCCTGGTTGAAGTAACCGGCGGCGACACTGCGACCGCGGACCCAGATCTCGCCGATCTCGCCGAGTGGAACCAGACAATCCGAGTCGGGGTCGACGATCCGCACGACATGTTCGGAATCGACTTCGCCGCAGCTGACCACGATCCCGTCACCACCATGAACAGTGTTGTAGCGGAGTCCCTTCCGTTTTCCGGCGACGAACAGCGTCGCCTCCGCCATCCCATAGCACGGAATCAGCGCCGTGACGTCGAACCCAAGTGGTGCCGCGCACTCTTCGAAACGCGCGAAGGTATCCGCGCTGATGGGTTCGGCTCCGCAGTAGAACTCCTTGACCGTCGAGAGATCCAGGTCGTCGACATCATCGTCGAGTGCCGCGATGGAAGCGTCGAGTGAGAAGTTCGGGCCGACGGTGATCGACACGCGATATTCGGTGATGGCCTCCAGCCAGCGGCGGGGTTGCTGCATGAAATGCATCGGCGACATCAGCACCAGTGGCCAGCCGTGGTAGAGCGACAGGATGATCGTGCCCATCAACCCCATGTCGTGGTAGGGCGGCAACCATGAGAGCCCGA
This sequence comes from Mycobacterium sp., assembly GCA_036272035.1. Taxonomy (GTDB): domain Bacteria; phylum Actinomycetota; class Actinomycetes; order Mycobacteriales; family Mycobacteriaceae; genus Mycobacterium. Next base: position 3,966 of record DATAZN010000557.1, read on the forward strand.
CTCGATTCGGGTCCGGCCCCATACTGCGGGACAGGACTTCGCAATTGCTCACGAGGTTGTCGTGGGTTATACAGACGCCCTTCGGTGATCCCGTCGACCCAGACGTGTACTGGATCAGGGCGAGGTCATCGGGCGAGCACGCCGCGGGCGCCACCGCGTCGACGTGGGTGTCCAGTTCATCGACGTAGCCGATCAGCGGATCGATGTCGACGCACGCCAGCCTGCGCCGCAGTGTCTCGACTTGGGTGTCGTACATCGCGTCGATGACGATTGCGTGCGGGTCGCAGTCGAGCACGATCGATTGGAAGCGATCCAGTTCCTTGGCTCGCAACGGAGGAAAGCAAGGAACTGGGACGGCGCCAATCGTCATGATGCCGAACAGTGCGGCGATGTAGTCCAGGCTCGGGTTCACCGCCAGCACGACGCGTGATCCTCGGCGTAAACCCCGAGACGAAAGCCAGGCCGCGAATGCCGATGCGCGGGTCGCGGTGTCGGCATAGGTCCACCGTGATTCGGACGCCGTCGTGCCGTCGGCGAGGAAGATGTACGCGGAATCTTGCGACGAAGACCTGGCGTACAACACTTCGACGATAGTGGGGGCGTTTTCTACCACTAGTTTTGTCCCTCAATGAGTTGTCCAGCAAACACACTCCTCCGCGAAAGCTTGGCAACCGGCACGGCCCCGACGGCCCAGCTACGCAGGGCATTAGTGTAGCCAGCGGCCGTCAAGCCCGCACAGTTTGTTGCCAGGAAGTCTTGCGGTTATTGCCAGTCTCGCTGCCCCATGAAGAAACGCTCCACTAGATGGCGGGTCGGGCGCTCCATTTTCGGGTTCCTCGCCCCTTCGATCATGCGGAGATTGCGCTCGATTAATCCGTCACGCACGGCGGTCGACTGCGCGTGCGACGGCTTGGATAGCCCGGAGTAGTCCGTCGCTCAGAGCGAGGGTGAGGTTCCGGGCTTTTTCAGCAAAGTCGGGAACAAAGGCGTGCAATCCGAGCGGGTTGGGTGGTAGCGCCAGGAACATCTGCATCGTCGAGGCCGCCTGCTCGGTGAGATCGTTCCAGTGCTCGACCGCGAAGCCTGCGGACTCCACTGCGGCGCAAGCTGGGATGATGACCGATTTGTCCCAGCGCAGGCATGGCTACGCGCCGAGGCGCACATGCGGGCTCCGCGCGACATGTCAGCTGGTCGCGGTTGAGCAATACCGATCGGTGTACTAGCGTCCGGTGGACACCTTGACATCGGAGATTGCCGTGACGAACACCGACCATGACAAGACGTTGCGGAAATTCCGTCGAGAGCGCGCCGTCGGTCGCTTGCTCAATCCTGCAGTCAAGGGGCTGAGCAAACTGGGGCTGCGCACCGCGATGGCCACCGAGTTGGAGACCGTCGGCCGCAAGACCGGCCAGCTGCGGCGCGTTCCCGTTTCGGTGCAATTCGACCACGACGGGGCGTGGGTCATCTGTCAGCACGGCACCCGCTCCGGGTGGGGCCGAAACATTATCGACAACCCTAATGTTCGTGTGCGACAAGGAAATCAGTGGCGTGCCGGAGTAGCGGAATTCAGACCTGATGACGACGTCGCGGCGCGCGGTCGCAAGTTCGGGCTGGTGGGATCCAAGGTCGCCAAGGCGTTGGAGACGACTCCGGTGTCGGTCAGGATCGACTTCACCGACTGAGTTCGGGCCTCTGGTCAGCTCCGCACGGCGTTGAGATAAGTGATGTCGGCGAACGCTTGCGCGACCTCGTCGTCGGCGTACTGGAAGCCGTTGGCGGCATGCATTTCGGCGACAGGGCGATGCGCCACCTGCCAGCCGCGCGCGGTGAGATCTTCAATGATGTGGCTGCGCTCGTAGTGGTACACCAAGTCGTTGAAGTCGATCTCGAAACCCAGCTCGCTCATCCGGTCGTGGTGGCTGCGCCAGTGCGGATCATTGAAAACCGTTGTGTCCGGGACGAACTCACAGGCCAGCTGACTCTGCGGCGCACTCAGCGCGGTGACGTTGCCGAACAGCGCATCCTGGGCTTCGGTCGGCAGGTAGACCACCAGACCTTCGGCGCTCCATACCGACGGGGCCTGCGGATCGAAGCCAGCGGCCCGCAGTGCCGCTGGCCAGTCGTTGCGCAAATCGACCGGGACGGTTCGGCGCTCGGCCGTCGGCTCGGCACCGAGCTTGTTCAGCGTCGAGGTTTTGAACTCGATCACATTCGGCATGTCGACCTCGTAAACAACAGTGCCCTCCGGCCACGGCAGCCGGTAAGCCCGCGAGTCCAGGCCGGCCGCGACGATGACCGCCTGCCGGATGCCACTGCCCGTCGCGTCGAGGAAGAAGTTGTCGTAGAACCGGGTCCGGACCGCCATCCCCCGGCCCATCCGGGACGGATCGAATTCAGTCTGGTCGTCAACCGGGATCTCGGCGTTCACCAGCCGGGTGTAGACGTCGATGCCGACCGCGCGCACCAGCGATGCCGCGAACGGGTCATTGATCAGCCCGGCGTCCGACGCCAGTGCCCGCTGAGCGGCAACCATGGTCGCGGTCGCGCCGACGCTCGTCGCCAAATCCCAGCTGTCACTTTCGCTGCGTATCGACATTACGGCTCCTAAAAAGGCGTTTTCCAAACAATATAGATCATCTAGTTATTGCGCCTGCGGCCTCGATGACCTATTATCTGCGTATACATGCAGGTAATGAGGAACTCCGATTGCCCAGACGAGCAGGTCGGCTTGGTCGTCGAGGTGTTCCGGATGCTGGCCGACGCCACCCGCGTGCAAGTGCTGTGATCGCTGGCCGACCGCGAAATGTCGGTCACCGAACTCGCCGAGCATGTGGGCAAACCAGCACCGTCGGTATCCCGGCATCTGGGCAAGTTGCGGATAGCACGCGTGGTGCTAACCCGTCAGGAAAGGCACGACGATCTTCTACAGACTGGAGAACAACCACATTCGACAGCTCGTCGTCGACGCCGTTCACAACGCCGAGCGCGCCGGCCCCGGAGTCCCGCGGCATCACCGTGGCAACGACGGGTTGCGCGCAGAAAAAACCAAGCTAGACAACACTTTTCGTAACAAAGGAGATGATCGAACATGACCGCACAGCACACCCATCAGGGCCCGCATTCGCACGATCACGACCACGGCGAGGTCGCGCACTCGCACCCGCACACCGATCACGACCATCAGCACATCGAGCATGAGCACACCCACACCCATCATGACGGGAGCCAGCACACCCACGCACACGTGCACCAAGCCGGTCTCGAGGACGCTCACGGCCACACGCACACCTGAACGAGGATCCGCCATGGACTTCGCGCAGCGGACCATCGATCTGGCTCGACAGAACGTCATCGAGGGTGGCCGGCCGTTCGCGACGGTGATCGTCAAGGACGGCCAGATTCTGGCCGAAAGCGCCAATAAGGTTGCCCAGAGCCATGATCCGACCGCACACGCCGAAATCCTGGCCATCCGCGAGGCGTGCATGAAGCTGGGCACCGAGCACCTGACCGGCGCCACCATCTACGTGCTGGCCCATCCGTGTCCGATGTGCCTGGGCTCGCTGTACTACTGCTCGCCTGACCAGGTCGTCTTTCTGAGCTCTCGCGACCAGTACGAGCCGTACTACGTCGACGACCGCAAATACTTCGAGCTGCCCACGTTCTATGACGAATTCAGCAAGGACTGGCAGCAACGGCGACTGCCGATGCACTACGACCCGCGAGACGAGGCGGTCGAGGTGTATCGCTTCTGGCGCGAGCGCAATGGCGGCCAGCGGCGGGTCGTCGGCGCCTGACCTTCAGACGACGTTGGGGCAGTAATGCTTTGGGTCGCCTCGCTCGTCGAGCGGCGGCAGGTTGCGGGCCGGTGTCTGCACCAACGGGCTATCGGCCGGAATCCGGCCGTTGGCCCGGTCGAAGCCGGCCCGGGCTCGTGGATGCTTGCGGTAACGCGACGGCACGACGGCGAAAATCAGGCGGACGACGTCGCCGAAGCGGCGGTGCAGCCACTCGTCGCGACGTGACCAGCTGTAGCCCATCAGCCTGCGCACCGACGGGTCGTACAGACCAACCGTCACCCAAACGAAGAACGGCGAAAGCAGTTTGCGCTGCAGGGCCCACAGGCGATCCGGAATCCATTGCGCAAAAGGCGGTTTCGGCAGCTCAGTGAGGTTGAGTACCTCGCGTGCGGCGAAGTTGTTCTCCAGTACCTCGTTGCACATGTGGTCCCAGTAGGCCTGGAAGTCTTCCCAGCTCTTCGGCACCGGGCGCATGCTCATGCCGTACATCCGGTACCACTCGATGTGCTCGTCGAACAGCTGATGCTTCTGTGCTTCGCTGAGTCCGCCGCAGAACCGTTCGGCCACGTGGATCGTGCCGACGAAGAACGTCGAGTGTGCCCAGTAGAAGACGTCGGGGTTCAGCGCGTGATATCGCCGGCCCTGAGTATCGGTGCCCTTGATTTCCACGTGGTAGTCGCGCACCTCGGCCCCGGTGGCCGGCGCGCGATCACCGTCGAAGACCACACCACCGATCGGGTACAACGATCGCAGCAACCGAGGCCAGCGCTCCCGAAAGAACGTCGAGTGGTCTTCGACGGCCGCACCCAACTGCGGATGCATGTTCTGCATGGAACCGGCCCACGGGCCCTGCAGCATGCCGCGCCAGTCACCAAAATACCGCCAGGTCAGCGAGTCGGGGCCAAACGGTTGGGGCGGGGCCTCATATCCGAGCGGCGAAACCGGGCAACCCGACGCAACCGGGGCTGCCGCAGACGTATCTTGAGTCACTGGTGCAATTTCCTGTCCGAGTCAGGCAAACTGACTACATGCGTTGTCAACAAGAGTCTAGGAGTGAAGTGCCGTCCGGTCAACGCTCGCGTCGCTGGTCCGGTATCCCCCTCGAGGATCGCCAGGCCATGCGGCGAGACGAACTCGTCGCGGCCGGCGTGCAACTGCTCGGTGGGCCAAGCGGTCCGGCGGTGACCGTGCGGGCGGTGTGCCGGCAGGCCGAACTGACCGAACGTTACTTCTATGAAAGCTTCACTGACCGCGACGAGTTCGTGCGCGCGGTCTACGACGACGTGTGCACCAGGGCGATGTCGGCGTTGACCTCGGCCGCGACGCCACGCGAGGCCGTCGAGCAATTCGTCGCGCTGATGGTCGACGACCCAGTGCGCGGGCGCGTGCTCTTGCTCGCCCCGGCGGTGGAACCGGTCCTGGTGCACTCGGGCGCGCAATGGATGCCCAACTTCATCGACCTGCTACAGCGCAAGCTGACGCAGATCGGCGATCCGGTGCGACAGAAGATGATCGCCACCAGCTTGATCGGCGGCCTCACCGCGCTGTTCACCGCCTACCTGGATGGGCGACTGGCCGCCAGCCGCGAACAATTCATCGACTACTGCGTGGAAATGCTGCTGAGCAGGGCTACCGCACACTAGGACAGCGGCCACTACGACGACGCGGAAAATCCCGGCGAGGCGGAACTTGAATGTCACCGGCATGAACAGATATATTTACTGAAACCGACCGACACAGATAACTGGGAGGCGTTGTGCCGGATCCTCAAGACTTGGACCTCTTGCGTGAACTCGAGCCCGTTGTCGAGAAGAACATGAACCGGCATCTGAGCGTGCATAAGCCCTGGAACCCGCACGACTACATCCCGTGGTCGGACGGCAAGAACTTCTACGCGCTGGGCGGTCAGGACTGGGAACCCGGGCAGTCCAAGCTGACCGACGTCGCGCAGGTGGCGATGGTGCAGAACCTGATGACCGAGGACAACCTGCCGTCGTATCACCGCGAGATCGCGATGAGCTTCGGCATGGACGGCGCGTGGGGCCAATGGGTCAACCGCTGGACCGCCGAGGAGAACCGGCATGGCATCGCGCTGCGCGATTACCTGGTGGTGACCCGCGCGATCGACCCGGTCGAGCTGGAGAAGTTGCGCCTGGAGGTGGTCAACCGCGGCTTCAGCCCCGGCCAGAACCAGCAAGGCGACCTGTTGTCGGAGAACCTGTTCGACTCGATCGTGTACGTCACGTTCCAGGAACTTGCCACCCGCGTCTCACACCGCAACACCGGAAAGGCCTGCAACGAGCCGATCGCCGATCAGCTGCTGGCCAAGATCTCGCAGGACGAGAACCTGCACATGATCTTCTACCGCGATGTCACCGAGGCCGGCCTGGAGATTCAGCCGAACAGGGCGATGCATGCCCTGCACCGGGTGCTGCGCAACTTCAAGATGCCCGGATTCTCGGTGCCGGAGTTTCGCCGCAAAGCAGTGATGATCGCCGTCGGGGGCGTCTACGACCCGCGTATCCACCTCGATGAGGTCGTGATGCCGGTGTTGAAGAAATGGCGCATCTTCGAGCGCGACGATTTCACTGGCGAGGCCGCCCGGTTACGCGACGACCTTGCCGTGTTGATCAAGGAGCTCGAGCAGGCCTGCGACAAATTCGAGATCTCCAAGCAGCGCCAGCTCGAGCGGGAAGCCCGCAGGGGCGATCTGAAGATGACCGCCAGGCAGCTGCACAACACCGAGGGCAAGCTGACCCTGAGCAGGCGGTAGCCGGTCTTGCGCATCGGTCCTATCACGCTGGCCAGCCCGGTGGTGCTGGCTCCGATGGCCGGCGTAACCAACGTCGCCTTCCGCACCTTGTGCCGCGAACTCGAGCAGGCTCGTGTCGGCACCGTCAGTGGGCTCTACGTCTGCGAAATGGTGACCGCCCGTGCCCTCGTCGAGCGGCATCCGGTCACCATGCACATGACGACGTTCGCCGCCGACGAGACGCCACGCTCGCTGCAGCTCTACACCGTTGACCCGGCCACCACGTATGCGGCGGTGAAGATGATCGCCGACGAGGGGCTCGCCGACCACGTCGACATGAACTTCGGCTGCCCGGTGCCCAAGGTCACGCGTCGCGGCGGGGGCGCGGCGCTGCCCTACAAGAGGCAGCTGTTCGGCCAGATCGTCGCGGCGGCGGTGCGCGGCACCGAAGGCACCGACATCCCGGTGACCGTCAAATACCGGATCGGCATCGACGACGACCACCACACCCACCTCGAGGCCGGCCGCATCGCGGAATCCGAAGGCGCGGCTGCGGTCGCATTGCATGCCCGCACCGCAGCACAGCGCTATTCGGGAACCGCCGATTGGGAACAGATCGCCCGGCTCAAGCAGCACGTCCAGACCATCCCGGTGCTGGGCAACGGCGACATCTTCGAAGCCAACGACGCACTGACCATGATGGCCGTGACCGGCTGCGACGGCGTCGTGATCGGTCGCGGCTGCCTGGGCCGGCCGTGGCTGTTCGCCGAACTCTCGGCCGCGTTCACCGGCCGCCCTACGCCGACGCCGCCCAATCTGGGCGAGGTCGCCGACATCATCCGCCGGCACGGCGAGCTGCTGAGCGACCACTTCGGCGAGGACAAAGGCATGCGTGACATGCGCAAACACATCGCCTGGTACCTGCATGGTTTCCCGGCCGGCTCCGACTTGCGGCGAGCTCTCGCGCTGGTCAGGACAAGCGACGAACTCGACCGTCTGCTGGACAAACTCGACGGCGATACGCCGTTCCCGACCGTCGCCGGCGGGCCGCGCGGACGTCAGGGATCACCGGCGCGGGTGGCGTTGCCGGATGGCTGGCTGACGGATCGCGACGATTGCACGGTCCCGTCCGGGGCCGACGTCATGCACTCAGGCGGCTGAAGCCGGGCCATCTGACGCCGTCCCCAGATCGCGTTTCCGGCACTGCCTCAGTACCATGTGGATCTTGTTGCATCACGCGCCGGTGGCTGAGCCCAGTTGCCACCAGCGCGGCACGGCTGCTATTACCACGACGCGACCGAACCGGTCGCGCGGACACGTTGCGCTGCATCGCCAGCGCCCCCCGAGGCACCCCCTCGAACACGTGAGACCTCACCAGATTCGGAGGCCGGTAGGACATGAGTGACGGCGACGCTGGCGCCGATGCAGCCACTCACGGCCCTGATGCCGATGACATAGGGCTTACCGGGATGCCGCCTGGATCGCGAGGGGCCGCGCCGTGGGAGCGGTTCGGGACCACCACGCAGACGCTCGCTGTCGTGAATGGATGGACGGGGCCATCGGCGATACGGAAGCCGGTCGAGCCGGCTGAGCCCGTCGCCGTCGAAAACCACGGCAACGGTGGATCCCATGCCGACGGTGGGCTCACGGTCGCTGATCTGATCGCCAAGGTCGGTGGCCCCGTCGCCCAACGGCCGCGGCGCCATCATGCGGCTCCCGACACCGAAACAGCGCAGCCCGAACCACCACTGCCCAGCGATGAGCAGGACGACGACTACGACGCCTACGCGTCGTTGAGCCCCGCGGAATACAACTACGACCTGCCCGACCTCGATGCCATCCATCGCGAGCCGTCGATCGCCGATGCCGACATCGTGCTGCCGAAGACATCGGTCCGGCCGCGACCCGCGCGCCTCGTCGAAAAACCCTATGTCGAGCTGGATGACGACGAGCCCGCGCCAAAGCGTCGCCGCCGGCACGGCGCGATGCTGGTGGCCGGCCGTCTGGTGGTCGCCACGATCGCCGCGGTGGCCCTGGCCATGACCGGCGGGGCGTGGCAGTGGAGCACGTCGAAGAACCACCGAATGAACACAGTCAGCGCACTGGACCTGGGGTCGCGCGACATCGTCGACCCGAACGCGCAATTCGGCGACGAAGACTTCCTGGTCGTCGGCATGGACTCTCGCGCCGGAGCCAACAGCGCGATGGGCGCCGGTGACACCGATGACGCGGGCGGCGCCCGATCGGACACCATCATGCTGGTCAACATCCCGGCGAACCGTAAACGCGTTGTCGCAGTGTCGTTTCCGCGCGACGTGGCCATTACACCGATCCAGTGCGAAGCGTGGAATCCAGACACCGGCGAGTACGGCCCGCTCTACGACTCGGACACCAAGAAGTGGGGTCCCAGAAACGTCTACACCGAGACGAAACTGAATTCGACGTTCGCCTTCGGCGGACCGAAGTGTCTGGTGAAGGAAATCCAGAAGCTCTCCGGTCTGAGCATCAACCGCTTCATCGCCGTCGACTTCGCCGGCTTCGCGAAGATGGTCGACGCGCTCGGCGGCGTGGAGGTATGCAGCACCACCCCGCTCAAGGACTACGAACTGGGCACCGTGCTGGCCCACTCCGGACGTCAGCTGATCGACTCGAAGACCGCACTGAATTACGTGCGAGCCCGCAACGTCACGACCGAGAACAACGGCGACTACGGGCGGATCAAGCGCCAGCAGCTGTTTTTGTCCTCGCTGCTGCGCTCGCTGATTTCCAAGGAAACCTTCTTCTCGTTGAACAAGCTCAACAGCGTGGTGAACATGTTCGTCAGCAACAGCTACGTCGACAACGTCAGGACCAAGGACCTTGTCCAGCTGGGCCAGTCGGTGCAGGGCATGAATGCCGGCCACGTCTCCTTTGTGACCGTGCCGACCGGCATCACCGACGAAAACGGTGACGAGCCGCCGCGCACCGCCGATATGCGGGCGCTGTTCAGCGCCATCATCGACGACGAAGGGCTGCCGGGCGAGAACAACATGAACGCGACGTCGGCTCCGCCGACCAAGTCGCTGAGCAGCAAGGCCGCCCAGTCCAGTCAAACCAGCCAGCCCAGTCAGGCCGCCGACCCGCACCCTGAGAATGTCCAGGAAATGACGACCGCGCCCCAGAACGTCACCGTGCAGGTGTCGAACTCGACCGCCAAGTCCGGTCTGGCCGCCACCGCCAGCAGCCAGCTGAAGCGGCACGGGTTCCGGGTCAAGTCGCCCGACGACTACCCGAACCCGCTCAAGACCACCAAGGTGCTCTTCTCGCCCGGCAACGAGCAAGCCGCCGCCACGGTCGCGGCCTCGTTCGCGAACTCCAAGGTCGAGCGGATCACCGGGACCGGACACGTCGTGCAGGTGGTGCTCGGCTCGGACTTCACCTCAGTCGGCACTCCCCCGCCGGCCGGATCATCGGTCAGCCTGCAGATTGGTCGCAGCGCCAGCAGCCCGCCGACCAAGCTTCCCGACGACCTGACGGTCACCAACGCCGCCGATACCACCTGCGAGTAGCACAGCCGCCGAGAATCGGCAGGTAAACCGGCATTCACCGCGAGTTCACACCGCACTTCATGCCGGTTCATGCCGCTCGCGGAATTGAGAACGTACGCTTGCGAGATGCGAACCGCGTACCACGAGCAGCTCTCTGAGCTCTCCGAACAGCTCGGCGAGATGTGCGGGCTAGCCGGTGTTGCCATGGAACGCGCAACACAGGCACTTCTGCAGGCCGATCTGGTGCTCGCCGAGCAGGTCATCACCGACCACGAGAAGATCGCCGAGATGAGCACCCAAGCCGAAGAGTCCGCTTTCGTCTTGCTTGCCCTGCAGGCGCCCGTCGCCGGCGACCTTCGGTCGATTGTGAGCGCCATCCAGATGGTCGCCGACATCGACCGGATGGGGGCCTTGGCGCTGCACGTCGCCAAGATCGCTCGCCGACGTCATCCCCAGCACGCGCTGCCCGAGGAAGTCAACGGCTACTTCGCCGAAATGGGAAGACTCGCAGTGGAATTGGGCAACAGCGCGCAGGAAGTTCTGTGGTCGCGAGACCCGGAGAAGGCCTCCCGCATCAGCGAAGAAGACGACGCGATGGACGACCTGCACAGCCACCTGTTCACCGTGCTGATGGACCGCGAGTGGAAGCACGGCGTGGCCGCAGCCGTCGACGTGACCTTGCTTGGCCGCTTTTACGAGAGGTTCGCCGACCACGCCGTCGAGGTGGCGCGACGAGTCATCTTCCAGGCGACGGGTCGCCTTCCCGAGGACGAAGCCATCGCCAAATCCAGCTAGCCGAAGCGGCCGGAGATGTAATCCTCGGTGGCTTTCTGGGTCGGGTTGGAGAAAATCTTCTCGGTGTCGTCGATCTCGACCAACCGGCCCGGCTTGCCGACTGCCTCCAGGTTGAAGAACGCGGTGTGATCGCTGACCCGCGCTGCCTGCTGCATGTTATGCGTGACGATGACGATGGTGTATTCCTGCTTCAACTCGGCGATGAGGTCCTCGATTGCCATCGTCGAAATCGGATCCAGCGACGAACACGGCTCATCCATCAGCAGCACGTCGGGTTGCACGGCGATGGCCCGCGCGATGCAGAGTCGCTGTTGCTGACCGCCGGACAACCCGCCGCCGGGCCGGTCCAATCGGTCCTTGACCTCGTCCCACAGGTTGGCGCCCCGCAGCGCGTATTCGGCGGTGTCGTCGAGCAGCTTTCGGTTGCGCACGCCCTGCAGCTTCAAGCCGGCCACCACGTTGTCGCGAATTGACATGGTGGGGAACGGGTTTGGACGCTGGAACACCATGCCGATCGCACGCCGCACACCAACCGGGTCGATGCCCGAGCCGTAGATGTCGTCGTCGTCGAGCAGCACGCTGCCTTGCATCCGGGCACCGGGCGTGACTTCGTGCATCCGGTTGAGGGTGCGCAGCACGGTCGTTTTGCCGCAGCCCGACGGCCCGATGAATGCCGTCACGCTGCGCGGCAGAACCGACAGCGACACGTCGGCGACCGCCTGGAACGCGCCGTAAAAGATGTTGACTTCCTTGAGATCCAACCGCTTAGCCACTGGAACTCCTGCCTACCCTTTCCGGCCCAAAGAACTGCGAGACGACCCTGGCCACCAGGTTAATGACTGCGATCAGCACGATCAGCGTCAGGGCAGCGCCCCACAGCCGACTGGTAGGAATCGGCGCGGTACCCGCGCCCGCCGACGTCTGGTCGTACATCATGCCCGGCAGCGAGCCCATGAAGCCGCCGAACATGTCGAAGTTCATCGCCTGCGAATAGCCGACCAGGATCAACAGCGGCGCCGTCTCACCCGTTACCCTGGCCAGCGCCAGCAGGATGCCGGTGATGATGCCGGACATCCCGGCCGGCAGCACGATCTTGGTGATCGTTCTCCAGTTCGGCACGCCCAGCGCATAGCTGGCCTCGCGCAGCTCTACCGGGACGATCCGCAGCATCTCCTCGGTCGACCGCACGATCACCGGGATCATCAGCAACACCAGAGCCAGCGCTACCGCGAAACCGGAGCGCGGGAAACCAAGTGTGGCGATGCACAGCGCGTAGACGAACAAGGCGGCAACGATCGAGGGCACCCCGGTCAGGATGTCGACCATGAACGTGGTCAGCTTGCCCAACGCGCTGGCGCCGCCGTACTCGACCAGATAGACGGCGACGAGAACACCGATGGGTATGGAGATGGCAGCGCACACCAGGCCTTGCAGGACAGTGCCGACGATGGCGTGGTAGGCACCGCCGCCGGACATGAACGCCGTCATATCGGCTTGGGAGTGCGTCCACCACTCACTGGATCTGACCGCACCCAATCCTTTGGCCACTACCGAGTACAGCACCCAGATCAGCGGCACCAGCGCCACCCCGAGCGACAACGTAACCAACAGTGTCGCAACGACATTGGCGAGCCGACGACGCACACTCACCCCGGTGAACGTCCGCGCCTTGAGTGGCCGGTCCAGGATCGAGGTCATCGCGTGCCCTTGCCCGCGACAGTCGCACGCGCCATCGCATTCACCAGAAGCGTGAGCACGAAGAGCACCAAACCGGCGGCGATGTAGGCGCCGGCCTTGTACTGGTCGTTGAACTCGTATGCGGTGGCCGCGATCTTGGTCGCGAAGGTGTAGCCGCCGTCGAACAGCGACCAGCCGAACGCCGCCTGGGTGCCGCGCACGATGACCAGCAGCGCGATGGTCTCACCGAGCGCGCGGCCCAGGCCCAGCATCGCGCCGCTGATGTAGCCCGAACGCCCGAACGGCAACACCGCGGTCTTGACGACCTCCCAGCGGGTCGCGCCGAGCGCCAGCGCGGCCTCGATGTGGCCTTCCGGCGTCTTCATGAAGACCTCGCGGGTGACCGCGGTGATGATCGGCAGGATCATCACCGCCAGCACGATCCCAGCGGTGAAGATGGTGCCGCCGCCAGACACCGAGACGTTGCCAGTCGCGAACAGGAACACCCCGCCCAGATGCGCATTCAGCCAGCTCGCGATCGGTCGCAGATGCGGCGCCAGCACGTACAGACCCCAGACGCCGTAGATGATCGACGGGACCGCAGCAAGCAGGTCGACCACGTAAGCCAGTGGTCCGGTGACGCGGCGCGGCGAGTACTGGGAGAGGAAGATCGCGATCCCCAGGGCCACCGGCATCGCCAGGACCAGCGCGAACAGCGCCACCATGACGGTCACCTGGACCAGGTCGAAAATGCCGAACCGCATCGCCGCGGTGTTGGCGGTGTCCCAGTTGCCGCCGTAGGTGAAGAAGTTCACCTGATTGCGGGCCAGCGCCGGGACCGCGCGCATCAGCAGGAACAACCCGATCGCCGCGACGAGAACGACGATCAGGACGCCCGACCCTCCGGACAGACCCCGGAACATTCGGTCGCCACGACTGGGTTTGGCGCTGCCCCACAGCAGCGGGGCAGGAGCCGGCCAACGCAGCGGCGCGCCGACGTCCTCACCCGAACCGGTATCGGCTGGATTCGGCGTCGTCACGGTATTCCCATCAGTGAAAAGCTTCGGCCATAGGTTAATCCGTTCGGTCACCGGATCGCGTTGATCGCGGCGATCAACCGCTTCTTGAACTTATCCGGCAACGGAACATAACCTGCGGCCGACAGACCGTCTTGAGCGTTGTCGGCGGCCACCGTCAACATGGACCTGACCGCGGCACTGGTGGCCGGGTCGTAACCCTTGGAGCAGACGATTTCGTAGGTGGCCAGCACCAGCGGGTAAGCACCGGCGGCTCTGGTGCGGTAAATCGACTTCAGATTCAGTTCCAGGTCGTTTCCCGGACCGGCGAAGGTGGCGCCGTCGATGGCCGTGCGGGCCGCGTCGTCGGTCAGCGCGACCGGGCCGCTGCCGTCGTTGATCTGCGCGTACGGCACCCCGCTTTGATCGGCGAAGCCTTTCTCGACATAGCCGATCGACCCGGACGCAGACTGGACGGCCTGGATCACACCGGCGGACTTCTGCGCGCCTTCACCTACGCCGCCCTGGAACTCGCTGCCGGTCCCCCGGGTCCAGCTGTTCGGGGCGGCTGCGGCCAGGTACTTCTGAAAGTTGTCGGTGGTGCCCGAGGAGTCCGATCGGTAGACCGGCGAGATCCTGGTGTCGGGCAGCTTCGCGTCGGGATTGAGTTCGACGATGGCCGGATCGTTCCAGTCGGTGATCCAGCCGCTGAAGATCTTGGCCAGCACGTCCGCGTTGACTACTAACTGCTTGACGCCGTCCAGGTGGTAGGCAACCGCGACCGGACCGAAAACCATCGGCAGGTTCCAGGCGGGATTTCCGTTGCAGCGCTCGGCCGCCGGCTCGATCTGGTCGTGGCTCAGTGGTGAGTCCGAGCCGGCGAAATCCACATGGCGCGCGATGAACTGCTCACGTCCGGCGCCTGAGCCGGTTGGGTTGTACGCCAACTGTTTTCCGGGGCAGAGCAGCGCCCAGTCCCGGTTGAACAACGCGATGGCGTTCTGCTGAGCCGTGGATCCCTCAGCGGTCAGCGCGGTCTTGCCGCCGCAATTCACCGGACCCCTCGGCGCCTTGAGGCCGTGCAGGTTGTTGTCGCTACCGCAGCCGGTCGACGTCATCGCCACGATCACCGCCGTCGACGCCGAGGCTGCCAGTGCTCTGCGCACCGCGTCGAGCTTCACTGATCTCGCTTTCGCCACTTATTTTTCCGCGACCGACCCTCCCGGCCGGGATGTCGGGCTCCGGTGGAAACTATGCCTCAGGCGTAGACGGAGCCCGCCGGAGGCGTAAACGCGGGGTGAACACGTCAGACGGTGTCGCTGCTGCGTGCGTACGCGGTGTCGACGCTGTACTGACTCAACCCCAGGCGCCGATAAGTCCGCAGCGCCGCTGTGTTCTCCGCCTCGACGTAGAGCATCACCGTGGGTTTGTCTGCCCCGGCCAGGCGTCGCGCCAGATGCGCAATGCCCACCGCCGTCAGCAGGCCGCCCAGACCGCTGCCCTGCGCCGAGGGATCGACGCCGACAATGTAGACCTCGCCGAGGCCGGCTTTCTCGGGGTGCACTTTCGTCCAGTGGAAGCCCAGCAGGGTGTTCGTCTGATCGTCGAAGGCCAGGAACAATCCGTCGGGGTCGAACCATGGTTCGACCCGCCGCTCGGCGAGGTCGGCAGCGGTCCAGCCGCCCTGTTCTGGATGTGTCACGAATGCGGCGTTGTTGACCCGCAACAGTTCGGCGTCGTCGGCGCTGCCTGCGTAGGTGCGGATGCGCACGCCGTCGGGCGGCGCGGGCTCGTCGACGTCGCGCAACGAGCGGCGCATCTGCACGAGTTCCCGAACCGGTACCAGACCCAGCGCCGACGCGGTCGCCTGCGCCGGTTCACGCGTCCCGTGTGCCCAAAAATGGTTAGCCCCATGGGTTCTGGATAAGGCGGCACGGATCATCGCAGCGCCGATACCGTGCCGGCGGGCTTGCGGATGCACCACCAATTCCGCCATCCCGGGCCCATCGTCGTTCCCTGCGGCCAGATTCAGATAGCCGAGCACTTTTTCGCCGTCAGCGCTCAGGAGATGTCCGGTGCGGTGAGTCGCCAACTCCCGCAGAACTTGTTCACCGACGGGTGCCACCAGATCGAATTCAGTTGCCGCAGTGATGAGTTCGTGTATCTGCTGCTGCTCGTCGGTGTCTAACGTAGCGCGCCACCGAGGCGCCGTCACTGGCTGTGCAGCGGATCGGCCAGCGGCTCTTGGTAATTGCCCGAGTCGGACTCATCGTCGCCGTCGGCGGGCTCGCTGGTCGGTGGCCGGCCGCGGGTGGGGCGGACCGCTTTGTAGCCCACGTTGCGCACCGTACCGATCAGCGATTCGTACTCCGGTCCGAGTTTGGCGCGCAGCCGTCGAACGTGCACATCGACCGTGCGGGTGCCACCGAAGAAGTCGTATCCCCATACTTCGTGCAGCAGCTGCGCGCGGGTGAACACCCGACCTGCATGCTGCGCCAAGTACTTCAGCAGCTCGAACTCTTTGTAGGTCAGGTCGAGTGGGCGCCCTCGCAGTCGGGCGGTATAGGTGCCCTCGTCGATCACGAGTTCGCCGAGGCTGATCTTGCCGACGCCATCCTGGTCCTGCAGGTTGCCTCGCCGGCCGATGAGCAGTCGCAGCCGGGCATCGATCTCAGCAGGCCCGGTGCCGGGGAGCAGGATCTCGTCCAAGCCCCAGTCGGCGTTAACTGCCACCAGGCCGCCCTCGTTGACCACGACCACCACCGGGATCGAGCGGCCTGTCGAGCCCAGCAAGCGGCACAGACCACGCGCTGCCGGCAGGTCCAGCCGCGCGTCGACAATCAAAATGTCGGCGCTGCCCGCCTCCAGTAACGAAGAAACATCGGGCGGAGCCGTGCGCAGCGTGTGGGCGAGCAGCGATAAGGAGGGCAGAACCACGTCCGGATTCGGCTCCGCGGTTAGCAGCAGCAGGTCCAAGAATGCCCCTCCAGCATCGTGGGAAAGGCGTCTCCCAAAATTCATCGTGGGATACGAAGTTTAACGGCCAGGTCATTAAACGATAGCGTGCTGCCTGGTCCTTCGCGCGGTGACGTGGCAGACCAGCGCGGTGACGATGCACGCCGAAACGGGCGGGTGGGCCACAATATGCGGATGCGTAAAGCGCTGGTCGGTGCCGCGGCGGTGTCGTTGACCGTTGTGGTCGTGCTCCTCGGAGCCGCCGGCGCCGACTTCGGGACCAGCATTTACGCCGAATATCGGCTCTCCCGCACAGTGCGCGAAACGGCCCACTTGGACTTCGACCCGTTCGTCGCGATCATCGCTTTCCCACTCATCCCGCAGGCGATGCGCCACCGCTACGAGGACGTGGAGATCAAGGCCACCGCGGTCGAGCGTCCAGTGATCGGCAAAGCCACGCTCGAGGCCACCATGCACTCGGTCGACCTGGCCGACTCGTCATGGCTGATCAGACCAAATGCCAAGCTGCCGATCGGCGAACTGGAGACCCGCATCATCATCGACTCGCGGCACCTCGGCCACTACCTGGGGATCCGCGACCTGCTGGTCGAGGCGCCCGCCAAGGACACCAACGACGCCTCCGGCGGTACTACCAAATCCGGCATCTCCGGTAATCGCGGCCTGGTGTTCAGCGGGACCCCAATCGCGGCCCACTTCGACAAGCGGGTCAGCGTCGCCGTCGACCTGTCGATGGCCGGCGAGGACAGCACCACGCTGGTGTTCACCCCCACCGACGTGCTCATCGGCCCTAACACCGCCAACCAGCGGGTGCCCGACGACAAGCGTGACGCGGTGCTGGCCGCGTTCGCAGGCAAGCTGTCCGACCAGAAACTGCCGTTCGGTGTCGCGTCGACGACCCAGGGGGC
This sequence comes from Mycobacterium sp., assembly GCA_036272035.1. Lineage (GTDB taxonomy): Bacteria > Actinomycetota > Actinomycetes > Mycobacteriales > Mycobacteriaceae > Mycobacterium. The sequence continues at coordinate 21,411 of DATAZN010000557.1, forward strand.
GCGGGGTTCGGACGTGATCATCGAGGGCATCACGACGGGATTAACGATCACCCTCGACGGGTTCAATCGGGCATGAGTTCAACGATGTGGGCGTGCCCGCCCGGAAACGGGTTGGGCCAGTGACTGCCGCAGTTCTCGCGGCGGTGGCGGCGTTGGCGTTGGCCGGTGTCATCGGGTGGCTGATGAACCGCCGGGCCGGTGACGTTCGGGCGACCGGCTCGAACACGGCTGACGACATCGACACCAGCGACCTGGGTCTGTCCCCCGACGGACCTACCGTCGTGCATTTCAGCGCCTCATGGTGCGGGCCGTGCACTCAGGTGCGCCGCGTCGTCAACCAGGTGTGCGATGACCTCGGCGGCGTCGCGCACGTAGAGATCGACATGGATGCCAACCCGAGCGCGGCGCGGCGTCTTTCGGTGCTGTCGCTGCCGACCACGTTCATCTTCGACGCCGACGGCCGGCAGCAGTACCGCGCCACGGGTGTCCCGAAAGCCGATGACCTGCGATCGGCGCTGACCCCGCTGTTGGCTTCATGACGTCGCCATTGGGTAAGCTGCACGACGTGTCCGCCCGCGTCGAGCTCATGCTCACCAGTCGCCGTGCAGTTGATCTGTGCCGCGTCGCGGGCTGCTGCTGTTGTTGTTGTAGCTGCTGAGTAGCCGCGCCTTCTCGCGCCGCGCTCGGAAAGCAGCCAGAACCCCCGTGGCGCGCCGCCACAAAAGTCGTGCATAAAGCAATTCAGGAGCAGCATCATGTCGAACACCACGACCCCCGATCAGGTCGATGTGCGGGGACCGCGTTTTGCGGCCTGGATCACCACTGCCGTGCTCGTAATCACCCTGCTCGTCTCCGGTGTCAGCCCGCTGGCCGCCGCGATCATCCTCGGCGTACAGAGTCTCGTCTTCGCCATCGGCGCGGTCGCCGGCCCGCGACGCCATCCGTACGGCCTGGTGTTCGCCAAACTCGTCGCGCCACGACTGAGTCCGGTTCGCGAGCGTGAACCCGTTCCCCCGCTGAAGTTCGCCCAGCTGGTCGGGCTGATCTTCGCCGCCCCAGCGACAATCGGATTTGCTGCCGGCGCTTCCCTATTCGGCGTTGCACTCACCGCGGCGGCGCTGGTAGCCGCGTTCCTCAACGCAGCCTTCGGCATCTGCCTGGGCTGCCAGCTCTACCCGCTCGTGGCTCGCCTCAAGCCGGCCCACAGCACCTCATAGCGATCGAAAGGATCCCCCATATGGCACGCTCCGACGTCCTGGTCTCCGCCGACTGGGCCCAGAGCAATCTCGATGCCGATCACGTTGTCTTCGTCGAGGTCGACGAAGACACCAGCGCCTACGACGATGGCCACATCGCCGGAGCGGTCAAGCTGGACTGGCGTACCGATCTGCAAGACCCCGTGCGGCGTGACTTCGTCGACGCGCAGCAATTCTCCAAGCTGCTCAGCGAGCGGGGTATCGCCAACGGCGACACCGTGGTTCTGTACGGCGGCAACAACAATTGGTTCGCCGCCTACGCGTACTGGTACTTCAAGCTGTACGGCCACGAGGACATCAAGCTGCTCGACGGCGGCCGCAAGAAGTGGCAGCTGGACGGGCGGGCGTTTTCCACCGAATCGGTGGAGCGGCCGGCCACCAGCTACACCGCGAAGTCCGCGGACAACTCGATCCGGGCCTTCCGCGACGAGGTGCTGGCCGCGATCAACGCAAAGAACTTGGTCGACGTGCGATCTCCCGACGAGTTCTCCGGCAAGATCCTGGCACCGGCCCACCTGCCGCAGGAGCAGAGCCAGCGGCCCGGCCACATCCCGAACGCCATCAACGTGCCGTGGAGTAAGACCGCCAATGACGACGGCACCTTCAAGTCCGATGACGAGTTGGCCAAGATCTACGCCGACGCCGGATTAGACGGGTCGATGGAAACGATTGCCTACTGTCGAATCGGGGAACGTTCGTCGCACACCTGGTTCGTCTTGCAGGAGTTGCTGGGACACCAGAACGTCAAGAACTACGACGGCAGTTGGACCGAATACGGCTCCCTGGTGGGGGCCCCGATCGAGTTGGGAAGCTGATTATGTGCTCTGCGCCAAAGCAAGGACAGACTCTGCCGGCCAGCGTCGACCTGGAGAAGGAAACAGTCATCACCGGCCGCGTGGTGGATAGCTCCGGTCAGGCCGTTGGTGGTTCGTTCGTGCGACTGCTGGACTCCTCGGGCGAGTTCACCGCCGAGGTCGTCGCATCGGCCACCGGAGACTTCCGGTTCTTCGCTGCCCCGGGGTCGTGGACGCTGCGTGCGCTGTCGGCCGCGGGCAACGGCGATGCGATCGTCGAGCCGAAGGGCGCGGGCATCCACGAGGTGGATATCAAAATCTCCTGACCGCTTCGCCGCATTAGACTCGTCGTTGTGGTTCTGTTCTTCGAGATCATGCTCGTCGCGGCCGTTGTGGTCATCGCATGGTTCGCGCTGTACACGCTGTATCGGCTGATCACCGACGAATCGTGACCGCCGCCGACGATGCAGAGCGCAGCGATACGGAGGAGCTGCGCACAACTGGTGCGGGCGACGACGATTCGGCCCGCTCACCCGGGTCCGGTGACCGTGCGGTGGCCGCAGCAATCGAACGCGCCAAGGTGACCGCGACCCGCAACATTCCGGTCTTCGACGACCTGCCCGTCCCAGCCGATACCGCGAATCTGCGAGAAGGCGCCAATCTGAACGACGCCCTGCTGGCGTTGCTGCCGCTGGTCGGCGTGTGGCGCGGCGAAGGCGAAGGCCGTGGCGCCGCCGGCGACTACCGGTTCGGGCAGCAGATCGTGGTCTCTCATGACGGCGGCGACTACCTGAACTGGGACGCCCGGTCCTGGCGGATCAGCGACACCGGCGACTACCATGGACCGGATTTGCGCGAAACCGGCTACTGGCGTTTCGAGCCCGAACCCGAAGACCCGTCCGAGTCGCAGGCCATCGAGTTGCTGCTGGCGCACTCCGCCGGTTATGTCGAGCTGTTCTACGGGCGTCCGCTCAACCAGTCGTCGTGGGAATTGGCCACCGACGCTTTAGCGCGCAGCCGGTCGGGCGTGCTGGTCGGCGGGGCCAAGCGGCTGTACGGCATCGTCGAGGGCGGCGATCTGGCTTACGTCGAGGAAAGGGTGGACGCCGACGGCGGGCTGGTACCGCACCTGTCGGCGCGGCTGTCACGGTTCGTCGGGTGACGAGCTAACCCATATCGGTTGCCGCAAAACGCGTTTGGAATAACGGCTGACCCCAGAAAGTGGGCAGCCCCCGAGCCGTAGTTCCAGGTTGGACAAAACCGGAGGCTCGGGGGCCGGGTGACTGCGGGGAATTCGCCAGCGCGCGCAGGTGATTCCTCGCCTGGTGCAGCTAGCGGGCAGCCACCTCACATGTCCAATAAGCTATCAATTTCTCGGACCACCTCCTTCCCTGTGTACGGCCGACCGTACTCGCTCACGGTCACGCCCACAACCGAATTCAGCGGTCGCTGACGATGGCGGCGTCGACCAGCTCAGCGAACTCCACCACCATCGGCGCTCGTGGCAACGTGCGGCCGTCGAGGGTGTGCACACGCGCAGCCAGCGTCATGCTCGACACCAGCCAAATTCCCTGTGCGGCAAGTAGATCCGCGACGCGCAGTGCGCGGTAGTCGCAGTCGTACCCTTTCGCGCGGGCAACCCCGAAGAGTGCCTGCTGTGTGGTCCCGCGCAGGATCGGATACCACGGTGGCGGCGTCAACAGGCACACGTTGCCGGCGGCTCCCTCACCGGCGGTGGCGATCACCACGGTCGAGCGTGGGCCCTCCAGGACGTAGCCGTCCGAGCTGACGAAGATGACGTCGCCGGCGCCGTAGCGGCCGGCGTGCCGCAGAGCGGCCATGTTGATCGCGTACGACAGCGTCTTGGCGCCGGCCAGTAACCACGGCATCGCGTCGACACCCGCCGACGGCAGCTCGCGAGGCAAGGTCACCGCGGCCAGCCCATCGCGTCGGGTGGCGGCGATCCGCTCGGCGACCGGATTCACCGTGACGAAGGCGGTTGGCGCTGAACCACGTTCCCGGCCGCGGCTGTAGACCAGCCGCATCGCACCTTCACCATCGGTGTCTCCCACCCACTGCTGTGTCGCCACCTCGATCGCATGCCGCCAGGCGGCCAGGTCCGGCTCGGGCAGATCGAGCAGTTTCGCCGAGTGGCCCATCCGGCTCAGATGCGCATCGACCAGGCACGCGCGGCCGTCGCGGATCAACAGTGTTTCGAAGACGCCGTCGCCTCGCACCGCGGCGAGGTCGTCGGCAAACAGCAACGGTGTTCCGGGCGGGTGGACCTCGCCGTCGAGCGTCACGATCACGCCCGAGTGGCCAGTCATGGGTCAGAAGCCTAGTGGCGATCGCAAGAGCAGCGAAGCCGGTCACAGCGGGTCGCGGTCGCCACCAAAAGACACCGTGCGATCGCAAGAGCGGCGAAGCCGACCGAGGCCGTGGACCCGTAGAGTTGGTGTGTGTCCGCAGTTCCCGCCCCCGAAACCGGCCCGGACGCGGGCGCCATCTGGCATTACGGCGACCCGCTGGGCGAGCAGCGCGCCGCGGAAACCGGTGCCGTCCTGGTCGATCGGTCACATCGCGGCGTGCTGACCCTGACCGGCGACGACCGGCAAACCTGGCTGCACAGCATCTCGACGCAGTTCATCAGCGAACTTCCGGACGGCGCGAGCACACAGAATCTCAGCCTCGACGGGCAAGGGCGAGTCGAAGACCACTGGATCCAGACCGAGCTCGGCGGCGTCACCTATCTGGACACCGAGCCGTGGCGCGGCGAGCCGTTGCTGGACTACCTGCGCAAAATGGTGTTCTGGTCGAAGGTCACGCCGGACCCGGCCGACCTGGCAGTGCTCTCACTGCTGGGACCGCAGCTGAGTGAGCGAGCGGTGCTCGACGCGCTCGGACTTGACGCGCTGCCCGACGCGATGACTGCCGCGCCACTGACCGGCCGCGGCTTCGTGCGCAGGATGTCTGAGGCGCGCCCGGGCCAGATCGAGTTGGACGTGCTCGTCGACCGTGGCGAATCCGCCGAGCTGCAGCGGCGGTTGATCGGCGCCGGAGTGCGCCCGACTGGAGTCTGGGCGTACGAGGCCCACCGGGTCGCGGCAGTGCGCCCACGGCTTGGCGTCGACACCGACGAGCGGACCATCCCGCACGAAGTGGGCTGGATCGGCGGCCCGGGGCTAGGCGCCGTCCACTTGGACAAGGGTTGCTATCGCGGTCAGGAAACCGTTGCCCGGGTGCATAACCTGGGCAAACCGCCGCGCATGCTGGCGTTGTTGCACCTCGACGGGTCGGTAGACCGGCCAGCCACCGGTGACGCGGTGGTGGCCGGCGGACGTGCGGTCGGCCGTCTCGGAACCGTGGCCGATCACGTCGATCTGGGCCCGGTGGCCCTGGCGTTGCTGAAGCGGGGGATACCCGCCGATACCGCTCTGAGCACCGGCGGTGGCGGCGAAGTGGCGGCCATGATCGACCCCGCATCGGTACCGGCAGTCGACGGGCCCGGCGCCGGTCGGGTAGCCGTCGAGCGGTTGCGGGGAACAGCCCGATGACAGTCCAGACAGGGTGCGGGGCGCAACAGCACGCAACCACGGGGCACGGTAAACTGTCGACAGGACAATAAAGACAAAAGATCGGAGCCGCCTACTTGTTGGGCCGCTCCGTTATTGCGCGAGGGGGTTCCCCCATGGGCCGTGGCCGGGCTAAGGCGAAGCAGACCAAGGTTGCTCGAGACCTTAAATACAGCTCACCGCAGACCGATTTCGATCGGCTGCAGCGCGAGCTGTCCGGGTCAGACGGTGATGACGGCGACCAGTCGGAGGGCGACGATCCCTGGCGTGATGAGCACCGCTAGGACTGACCGCGGGTCGCGATATTGCCGAGCCGAAATCTAGAACCTTGGGTGCTGCCCGACGAGTTTTGCTCGCGGACCGCCTTTTCCACCCTTGTTGATCGTGCCCAGCACCCAGCAATCCAAATGCCGGGCGGTCAAGATCGCCAGCGCGCGGTCGGTGTCCTCGGGCGCGACGACGGCGATCATGCCTACGCCCATGTTGAAGGTCTTTTCCATCTCGGCACGCGAGACTCGGCCGCGCTGGGCGATCATCGCGAACACCGGTGCCGGCGTCCAGGTGCCGCGATCCACGTCGGCCACCAGCCCATTCGGGATGACGCGTTCCAGGTTTCCGGCCAGCCCGCCGCCGGTCACGTGGCAGAACGTCCGGACCTGGGTTTCGGCGGCGAGCGCCAGGCAGTCCTTGGCGTAGATGATGGTCGGCTCGAGCATTTCCTCGCCCAGGGTGCGGCCGAACTCCTCGACGTAACCGGCCAGGTTGCCCCGGTCGATCTCCAGTAAGACCTTGCGGGCCAGCGAGTATCCGTTGGAGTGCAGGCCCGAGGACCCCATCGCGATGATGACGTCGCCGGGTTTGACCCGTTCGGGCCCGAGCAGGTCGTCGGCTTCGACCACGCCGACGCCGGTGGCTGAGATGTCGTAGTGGTCCGGCTCGATCAGGCCGGGGTGCTCGGCGGTCTCACCCCCGAGCAGCGCGCAGCCCGCGCGTATGCATCCTTCGGCGATACCACCGACGATCGCGTTGAGCCGCTCCGGCACGATGCGGCCAAGAGCGATGTAGTCCAGCAGAAACAGCGGCTCGGCTCCGCACACCACCAGGTCGTCGACCACCATCGCGACCAGGTCCAGGCCGACGGTGTCGTGCTTGTCCATTGCCTGAGCGACTGCCAGCTTGGTACCCACCCCGTCGCTGGACGCCGCCAGCAATGGTTCGCGATAGTCGTTGCGCAGCGCGAAGAGTCCGGCGAATCCGCCCAGCTTGCTGAGCACCTCGGGTCTGGTGGCTTTCGAAGCGAGCGGCTTGAACAATTCGACGGCGCGGTCCCCGGCTTCGATATCGACTCCGGCCGACGCATATGTCACGCCCGGGGCAGCCGGGTCTTTTCCGCGGTCGGTCATCGCGATAAAGGCTACCGGTCGACACTCGGCGCGGGTATCTCACACTGTGCAAAGACAACGTAAAGCTAGGGATGCCGTAGCACGGCGGCCTGCTCCGCCTGCGGCGACAGCTCGAGATCCGCGATGTCTGTGCGCGCGGCATTGGCGAGCATGTGCTCGATGACGTTTTTGCCGAGCGCGGTCTCGCTGGGGAGTTCGATCGGGTACCGGCCGTCGAAGCAGGCCGAGCAGAGCCGCGACGTGGGTTGCTCGGTGGCGGCGATCAGGCTCCGCAGCGAGATGTATCCCAGCGTGTCGGCGTTGATGGCATGCCTTACCGCTTCGAGCATTTCGTCTTCGTCTTCAACGGCGTTGGCGATCAGTTCCGCCGGCGAGGGGAAGTCGATGCCGTAGAAGCACGGCCACTTCACCGGTGGCGACGCTATCCGCACGTGGACTTCGACCGCGCCGGCCTCCCGCAGCATCCTGACCAGAGCACGCTGGGTGTTGCCCCGCACGATCGAGTCGTCGACGACGATCAGCCGCTTGCCGCGGATGACTTCCTTGAGCGGATTTAACTTCAACCGGATTCCGAGCTGGCGGATGGTCTGCGACGGCTGAATGAACGTGCGCCCGACGTAGGCGTTCTTCATCAGGCCTTGCCCGTAGGGGATGCCGGATTCCTGCGCATAGCCGACGGCGGCGGGGGTGCCGGATTCCGGGACACCGATCACCAGGTCGGCGTCGATCGGGGATTCGCGGGCCAGTCGCCGGCCGATCTCCAGCCGGGCGCCGTGCACCGACCTTCCGGCGATCGTGCTGTCCGGCCGCGCCAGGTAGACGTACTCGAAGATGCAGCCCTTCGGCTCGGGGCTGGCGAAGCGGGACGAGCGGACGCCGTCGGCGTCGATCGCCAGCAGCTCGCCCGGCTCGATCTCGCGGACGAACGAGGCGCCGACAATGTCCAGCGCGGCGGTTTCCGATGCGACCACCCAGCCGCGGTCTAGCCGTCCCAGACACAGCGGCCGCACACCCCACGGGTCGCGCGCGGCGTACAGGGTGTTCTCGTCCATGAACGTCAGACAGAACGCGCCGCGGACCGTCGGCAACAGTTGCAGCGCTGACTGTTCCAGGCTGGAGTCGGCCGCGCCGTGCGCCAACAACGCGCCCAGCATGTCGGAGTCGGTGTTGGCCGCACCCGGGACCTTGCTGTTGAGCAGTCCGGCCGCACGAGCGCAGGTGACCAGTTCGGCACTGTTGACCAGATTGCCGTTGTGCCCCAACGCCACTCCGGTGCCCGCCGCGGTGGTACGGAAGACCGGCTGGGCGTTCTCCCAGGTGGGCTGGCCGCTGGTGGAGTACCGGGTGTGACCGACCGCGACATGGCCCTCCATCGCCGCCAGCGTCTGCTCGTCGAAGACCTGGCTGACCAGGCCGAGATCCTTGAACACCAGCACCTGCGAGCCGTCTGCGACCGCGATGCCGGCGGCTTCCTGGCCGCGGTGTTGCAGCGCGTAGAGGCCGTAGTAGGTCATCTTGGCGACTTCTTCGCCGGGGGCCCATACGCCGAATACGCCGCATTCTTCGCCGGGTGGGTTTTCGTCAGGTACGGGCTCTTGGACGGTCACGGTGCGGCGGCTCCTGGCGGGCGGATGGTGACTTGGTGAAGTCTACGGAAACAGCGAGCGTGTTAACGAATTGATCCGGCGTGTCGCACCATCTCACCGCCGATTTCTGCAGCTCAGGAGCCCCACAGCGTGCCAGGTGTCGCATATGCCACAGCGGTCCCTATCGGGCTCAGCAGAGCAGCTACCCCGCCGCCCGATCGTCGAGCGCCTGATACGCGGCGTTATAGCCGGGAGTGAAGGTGATACCAGGGCCGCCGTGGCACCCGGCGCTTGCCAAATACAACCCTTCAACCGGAATCGGCAGGTCGATGAAGCCCTTGGGTCCGGGCCGGTTCGGCCCCATCAGGTCCGGATGTAACAGGCCGTGGCAGAAATCGCCCGACGGGGCGCCGAACATCGTCTGCATGTGATACGGCGCGAACGTGATGTGCCGGATGACGATGTTCCGGAAGTTGGGCGCGTAGCGGGTGATCTTCTCGATAACCCGTTGCGCCATCTCATTTTTCAGGCGCCCGTGCTGGTCTCGGCTGGCTTCGACGGGAAATGCATATGCATATGCGCTCGCGGCATGCTTGCCGGGCGGCGCCAGACCCGGGTCCATGCAGGACGGTATCTGTATACCGAGCGACGGATTGTCGGGCACCAAGCCGCGGGTGCACATCTCCCACTGGCGCTGCTGTTCTTCGGGTGAACCGAAGATCCCGATGGACTGCTGCATACCGGGTTCGTTGAGCAGTTCGTAGGGCGGGGCGAACTCCGGCAGGCCGTCGAGAGCGAAATGCATTTGGATAAATGCCGCGCGGTGGTCGCGACCGCTCAGCCTGGCTATCAAGTCCGCAGGCAGGTACTCCGCGCCGACGAGATCGGTGAGCGTGAGGTCGGGAGCGATGTTGGAGACCACGACGGGTGCGCTGATCGTTGACCCGTCGCGGAGTCGTACGCCGGTGACGCGATCGTTTTCTACGAGGATCTTCTCGGCTTTAGTCCGGAAGCGCATCTCGCCACCACGGGAGACGAATAGCTCGTGCAGGTGTTCGGTGAGCGCTCCGATACCGCCGGCGAGCTTGGTCATCATGGCGGTGCTGTCGTCGGGCACAGCCAGCGCAAAGGCCAGGCAGGTCGCGCTGCCGGGGGTGTACGGACCGCGGTAGGTGGAGTTGACGGCCAAAAACGCAAGCATCCCGCGCATGATTGCGTGCTTTTCTCTGTCCGGTAGGTAACGGTCGATGGCGTCCATCGCCGAGCCGAACAGCATCTGATGAATGGCGGCACGTTCGGCTTCGTTGGCCGCGCAGGTGTACATCTCGTCGAGCGTCTTCGGCGGTGTGCGCACCTCGAATCGGCCCAGCGCTTTCGCGGGCCCTTGACTCCAGGCGATCAACTCGGCCATGCCCATGATCGCGTCGGCGCCGTGTTTCTCGCCGAGATGCGTCATCAGCTGGATCGGATCGCGGTAGAAGACCATCGGCTCCTCACCGGACTCACCGATGTTGACCGACATCACTTCGGCGTCGACGGTCGGAAGATCGTCCAGGCCAAGTTCTTTCGTGATCTGGGGGGCGGTGGGAAACTGCACCGATCCCGCGATCTCGTAGCGGAATCCGTCGATGAGCTCGACCGTCGCGGCCATTCCACCGCTGTAGGTGTTGGCCTCCAGGCAGAGCGTGCGCAGGCCCGCACCCTGCAGGATGGCTGCCGCCGTCAGGCCGTTGTGCCCAGCGCCGACAACGATCGCGTCATAGTCAGTCATGGCTCGCAGAATATGTCAGTACTGACACAATAGGAAGATGTCAGCCCTGACATATTACGGAAATTCGAGATAACATCTGGCGCGATGACAGAGCCGACCAACCTTCATGAGCTGCGCCGGCGATCGACGCATGCGGCGTTACGCCGGGTAGCGCTGGCGCAGTTCGCCAGCAAGGGGTTCGCCAATGTGACGGTGACCCAGCTGGCCACCGAAGCCGGCGTCACCGAGCGGACTTTCTTCCGGCACTTCCCCAGCAAGGAAGCCGTTCTGTTCCAGGATTACGACACCCATCTGGAATGGCTGGCTGAGGCGTTGGCGCAACGACCCACCTCCGAGTCGCTATTCGATGCCGTGTTAGCGAGCGTGGCCAGTTTTCCGCACGACGTGGAGGTGGTTCGCCAAGCCGCCATGGCCCGGTCGACGTTGATATCCGCCGAGCGCATCGCCGCGCATTTACGCGTCGTGCAGTCGTCCTTCGTCGAGGTGCTAACCGACTTCGTCAAGACCCGCTACGTGGGCATTCCCAACCTCGACCTCATCGCCGAGGTCGCAGGAGCCACTCTGGCAGCGGCTCTTGTGGTGGCCGTCCAAGAATGGGGTGACGACGGCTGCACCGGCGACCTGGGCGAAATCGTTACTACGAGTGTCGATCTGGTGCGTTCTGGATTTGCGCCGCTGATCTAACCGCTCAGCCTCACCACCGGCAGCCAGCCCGCGACCTCGCCGGCCCGCGATCCAGACAGGCGAAGCGCCCCGGAGGCGGCGGCGTCTGCCACCTTGAGCAGTCCGGTGGCCAGCAGCAGCCAGGTGCGCGGATCGGTCTCGACGACGTTGGGCGGCGTGCCGCGGGTATGCCTCGGCCCGGAAATGCACTGCACCGCGACGAACGGCGGAATCCGGACCTCGACGCTGGCGCCGGGCGCTTCGGCGGCCAGCGTGCGTGCGGTGAGCCGGACCGCGACCGCCAGCTCCGCCCGACCCGGCGACGGTTGGGTGTCATCGCGCAGCCAGTCCTCGACCGCGTGGACGGCGTTGAGGGTCTTGGCCGGATCGGCGTTCTGACGGGCGGCCATCGCTCAGCTCTTCAGCGCGGCACGGATGCGCTCGGCGTCGGCCGCGGTCCAGCCATCCGGCGGGGCCACTGCGGCCCAACCGTCGAGGATGTCGTTGCTGTAGTTGTGTCCGTGCCCGCCAGGCACCCCCTCGGCGTTAGTCAGGTCGGCGCTGACCTGCCAAAACGTGACCACCGGGTTCCATTGCATGGCCGCACTGCGATCGCGTCCGCGCGGCTCGACCAGCCAACCGGGCCGACTGAACAACACGTCGGGCGACCACCAGACCACCGGGTCGGACGGGTGCTGCAGAAACAGCACACGGGTGCCCGCCCACGGTGGCCCCCCGACGCGGTCGACGTCGACGGGGTCGATTGCTTCGGAGAACCGCACGGTTCGACCGCTGTCGTAGCGCGGCTGCACCTCGGTGGAGCCCGGATCGCGCCGCACGAGCAGCGCGTGCCACAGCGAGCTCTCCTGCGGCGGCCCGACCCAGAGCACCGCGTCGAAGCCCATCCGGCCAATGTCGGGCAGCCACCCGAACGCGGCCTGGCCGGCCAGGGACCCCAAGCTCTCGCCGTAGAGCACCAGCTTCGGCCGGTGGTCTGACGGCAGTTTCGCCCAGCGGTCGTGGACGGCGTTGATCAACATCCGGCCGGACTCCGTCGACTTCTGCCGATCGGCCAGAAACGAAATCCAGCTCGGCAGATAGGAGTACTGCAGACCGACGATCGCGGTGTCGCCGTCGTACATCATCTCCAGCGAATTCGCGGCCACCGGGTCGATCCAGCCGGTGCCGGTGGTCGGCGCGATCACCAGGACCTTGCGGCGCAGCGCGCCGGTGCGTTCGAGCTCATTGACAACGACGTCCAACCGGCCTTGGTCATCGGGGGCGGTGTGCAGCCCGGCGTACACCCGGATCGGCTCCTTGGCGGGCTTGCCGTTGAGCTTGCTCAGCTCGGCCGCGTGCGGGCCGGTGCCGACGAAAGTGCGGCCCTGGTATCCCAGGGTGTTCCACGGCGCCAATGATGTTGGGCTACCCGATTTCTCAGCCAGCTGTGGTTGCGACACACCCGCGGGGGTGGCGCTGTCCCGCGGCTGGAAGACTGCGTTGGCGCCGGCGAAGAACCCCCGTACCAGCACACCGTCGAACAACGTGATCAGCAGCGCCACAACGATTGCCGTACCGATGAACAGCGCCACTTCGTCGTGCAGGTGCCATCGCCGAATCAGCATGCGCGCGAGCAGCTTCACGGCGTCGATGAGCACGCGGAACGCCGACACCAGCAGTGCGCCGACCACGGCCGCGACGATCAGTGTGCGCAGGTAGCCCGGGTTGGTCGGCCCCTCGATACCCATCAGCGCGGACAATTGCCGTTGCCAGGACGCGGCCGGAATCAACATCAGCACGCACGCCGTCGGTGCGATCACCCCGACCGCCGCCTTCATCCAGAACAGCACCCGCGCCGAAGGCGGCCACCAGCGGGCACCTCGTAGCACGACGCGGTAGACGGCTTTGCCGAGCAGCACACCCAGGCCGTAACCGAACGCGGCGTTCACACCACCAATCAGCCCTTGGAACAACCACTCTCGCGGTACCAGCGACGGCGTCAACGACAAACAGAAGAACAGTGCGCCGAATGCTACCCCCACGAATTTCAGCCGAAGCAGGCTCCACGCCCACACCAGTAGCGGGTGCCGTCCACAAGGCTCGGAGTCGGCACTCATCGCAGCAGCGCGGCCAGCACCCCTTCGGATGTGCTGCGCAACTCCGGCAGTGGCACGGTGAACAGGCCCTGCACCTCCACCTTGTCCGACCCTTGGTCGACGACACCGATACGGGTGGCCGGCAGGCCGCGCGCCTCGCACATCGAGGTGAAGCGGCTCTCCTCGGTACGCGGCACCGCCACCAGTACCCGGCCCGCAGATTCGGAGAACAACGTCACGAACGGGTCGGCGCCTTCGGGAAGCACAATGCGACAACCAGTTTCGCCAGCGAGCGCCGATTCGACGATGGCCTGCGCCAGACCGCCCTCGGACAAGTCGTGGGCCGCGGATACCAGCCCGTCGCGAGATGCCGCACTCAGCACGTCGGCCAATAGTCTTTCCCGGGCCAGGTCTACCGCGGGGGGCAAGCCGCCGAGATGGTCGGCGGTGACCTGCGCCCAGATCGAGCCGTCGAACTCGTCGCGGATGTCGCCGAGCACGATCAGCGTCTCGCCGGGTTCGGTGCCCATGGCTGTCGGAATGCGGCGGGTGACGTCGTCGATCACACCCAGGACGCCGACGACCGGGGTAGGCATGATCGCCGTCGTTCCAGTCTGGTTGTAGAAGCTGACGTTGCCGCCTGTCACCGGAATGCCCAGTACCGCACAGCCATCCGCCAAACCGCGGACCGCCTGGGCGAACTGCCACATCACGCCCGGATCCTCCGGTGAACCGAAGTTGAGGCAGTTGGTCACCGCGACCGGGGTGGCACCGGTGACGGCGACGTTGCGATACGCCTCGGCCAGTGCGAGCTGGGCACCGACGTAGGGGTCGAGCAGCGTGTAGCGGCCCGACGCGTCCGTCGACACCGCGATACCGCGGCCAGTGGCTTCGTCGACGCGCAGCACGCCGCCGTCGGCGTGCTCGGCCAGCACGGTGTTGCCGCGCACGTAGCGGTCGTACTGCTCGGTGATGAACGCACGGCTGCACAGGTGCGGACTGCCCAGCAGCGCAAGCAAAGTCGCACGCAGTTCGTCGCCGGTGGCCGGTCGCTTCAGATTCGCCGAGGTGTCGGCGTTGAGCGCATCTTGCGACTCCGGACGAGCGACGGGACGTTGGTACACCGGCCCCTCGTGGGCCACGGTGCGCGGCGGCACGTCGACGACCGTCTCACCGTGCCAAGTGATTTGCAGCCGGTCACCGTCGGTGACCTCGCCGATCGTGGTGGCGAGCACCTCCCATTTGCGGCACACCGCCATAAAGGCATCCACGTTTTCCGGCGCGACCACAGCGCACATGCGCTCTTGTGACTCGCTGGACAGAATCTCGGCGGGTGTCATGTCCTTGGCCCGCAGCGGCACGGTGTCCAGTTCGATCGCCATCCCGCCATCGCCCGCCGACGCGAGTTCCGATGTGGCGCAAGATAATCCGGCTCCGCCTAGGTCCTGGATGCCGATCACCAGCCCCGCGGCATACAGCTCGAGGCAGCACTCGATGAGCACTTTCTCGGTGAACGGGTCGCCGACCTGCACTGAGGGTAACTTCTTGCGGCCCGAACCCGACTCGTCGCCGCCGAAGGTTTCCGACGCCAGCACCGATACGCCACCGATGCCGTCGAGTCCGGTCCGCGCGCCGAACAGGATGATCTTGTTGCCGGCACCCGAGGCGAAGGCCAGATGGAGATCTTCCTTACGCAGCACGCCGACGCACAGCGCATTCACCAAGGGGTTGCCGGCGTAGCACGCATCGAAGACGGTTTCGCCGCCGATGTTGGGCAAGCCCAGCGAGTTGCCGTAGCCGCCGATGCCCCGCACCACGCCGTCGAGCACGCGGCGGGTGTCCGGGGCGTCCGCGGCGCCGAACCGTAACTGGTCCATCACCGCGACCGGCCGGGCGCCCATCGCCATGATGTCGCGGACGATGCCGCCGACACCGGTGGCCGCACCTTGGTAGGGCTCGACGTAGGAGGGGTGGTTGTGCGACTCGACTTTGAAGGTGACGGCCCAGCCGTCGCCGATGTCGACGACGCCGGCGTTTTCGCCGATGCCGGCCAGCATGCCCGCCCGCATCTCGTCGGTTGTGGTCTCGCCGAAGTACCGCAAGTGCACCTTGGACGACTTGTAGGAGCAGTGTTCGCTCCACATCACCGAGTACATGGCCAGCTCGGCGTCGGTCGGTCGGCGTCCCAGGATGTCGCGGATCCGCTGGTATTCGTCGTCTTTGAGACCGAGTTCGCGGAATGGTTGCGGCTGGTCAGGAGTGGCCGCGGCCCGCTCGACGGTATCGGTCGCGTGAGTGAGCCCAGACGTCACGGGAACAGTCTAGGTGGCGCGACGGCTACCCCGTGCCGGCGACGCAGAAGGCGTTGCCCGCGGGGTCGGCAAGCACCACCCAGCGGAAGTTGTCGCCGATACTGTGCCGACCGACCTCGGTCGCTCCGGCCGAGGTGAGCCGGCTCACCTCGGCGTCGACATCGGCGGCGCCGAAATCCAGGTGCACCCGGTTCTTGCCGGGCGTGGGATCGTCCACCTTCTGAAAGCCCAGCCGGGGACCGTTGGCCCGGATGACGGCGATGAATTCGCCGGGTATCAGTTCCTGTGTCTCACCTTCGAACTGCTGCGCCCACCACTGCGCGAGCTGCGCGGGGTCGACGCAGTCGAAGGTGACCATCTCCACGTTGAGTGCCATACCCACGACCTTATTACCGATGGCGATGACCTTCGAGGTAATTGTGCCGCGGCATCGCGCCGAGAAAACTTTCAGCGAACGCTAAACCGACCCCTGGAGGAACCATGACTGACACCCGAAGTGCCACTGCCACAACGACCCCGAGATTCAGTGCGGAACTTTTTGCGGCGTTCTGGGCGGCGCCCGACATGTCGCGCGGGATGGACATCCTGGCCGAGGACATCGTCGGCTACTGGCCCGGTGACACCGAGCCGGTCCGTGGATTCACGGCGTACACCCAGAAGATTGCCGACCTGCTGGCCGTCGCTCCGGACCTGCGACTGGAACTCGTCGACAGCGCCACGGCTGCCGGCGCCGTCGACGGCGAGGAACTGTTCTTCCTGCACTATGTTGGGCACGCGACCGGACCAGACGGGCCGATCGAGATTCGGGGGCTGGACCGGGTTCGCACCCGCGACGGCGTGGTGGTGGAGAACGTGATCCGCTACGACCCGGTGTTCGTCACCCAGACCTGACCGGTCAGCCCGGCGACAAGAAAGCCCGCAGCGCCGCCCCGTAGGCGGGAACGTCGTTGGCGCCCATGAATTCTCGCGCGGAGTGCATCGCCAGCTGCGGCGCACCCACGTCGACGGTCGGGATGCCGGTCCGGGCCGCGGTCATCGGACCGATCGTCGAGCCGCACGGCAGGTCGGCGCGGTGTTCGTAACGTTGCAGCGGCACGCCGGCCTGCCGGCATGCCAACGCGAACGCCGCGGCGGTGCGGCCGTCGGTGGCGTACCTCAGATTCGGATGCACCTTGAGCACCGGACCGCCGTTGATCTCGATCAGGTGCCCGGGCTCGTGCCGCTCCGGGTAATTGGGGTGGGTGGCGTGTGCCATGTCCGCCGAGGCCACCATGGATCCCGGCAGCCTGCGCAGAAAGTCGGCGCGCCCGCCGCCGCTGGCCAGCTCGATGCGTTCCAGCGTGGTCAGCAGCAGCCCGGAGTCGGCGCCGTGATCCGAGGTCGATCCGACTTCTTCGTGGTCGAACAGTGCGAGCACCGGCAGGTGTCGGGCGGATCGGGCGTCCAGAAACGCCTCCAGACCCGCATAGCAGGATGCTTGGTTGTCCAGCCGCGGCGCGCTGACGAATTGGTCGTCGACGCCGGTCGTCCGCGACGGAGTCAGGTCGTGGGTCATCAGATCGGCGCCCAGCACCTCATCAGGCTCGACGCCGGCCCGTTTGGCGACATAGCCGATGAACGATCGAGGTGCGCCGCCGGCGCCCCACACCGCGTTGACGTGGCGCTGCGGATCCAGCGTGAGCGACTTGCGGTCTTCGGCGAGGTGGATGGCCAGCTGCGGCACCCGCAGGATCGGGTCGTCGATGCGGACCAGCCGGTGCGCGATACCGGCGCCGTCGCGCACCGACAGCCGCCCGCTGACGCCCAGGTCGCGGTCCAGCCACGAGTTCAACCAGGCACCGCCATAGGGCTCCAGGGCGACCATCTGCCAACCGACGACATCACGGTCGGGATGTTGCTTGACCCGCAGGTTGGGACTGTCGGT
>DATAZN010000558.1:0-3571 GCA_036272035.1 Mycobacterium sp.
GTCGCCGCCGTCACCGCCGGTGACGCTGCGCGCGCGATGACGCTGAGCGAACAACATGCGGCGTCGGTGACGAAGTGGCTGCAAGACCACCATCGCCGCGGTGGCCGCACGAGGGCGCGTCGCGCCAATCGCGAGGCGCCACAAGGCAAGCTGGCCGAAGTGCTGGCCGCCGCCATCCGTGACGACATCGCCGGCAGCGGATGGCAGGTGGGCGAGGTCTTCGGGTCCGAGGTCGCACTGCTGGAGCGCTACCAGGTGAGCCGGGCAGTGCTTCGGGAAGCGGTGCGGCTGTTGGAGTATCACGCCGTCGCCACCACCCGGCGTGGCCCCGGGGGCGGGCTGGTGGTGGCAGAGCCGCAGGCGCAGGCCAGCATTGACACCATCGCGCTGTACCTCCAGTACCGCCAGCCTCGTCGTGAAGACCTGACGTTGATTCGCGACGCCATCGAGATCGACAACGTCGCCAAAGTCGTCCGACGGCGTCACGCACCCGAGGTGCGTGACTTCCTCGACAGGCACCGGTTGCTGATCGAAGAAGCCGGTGACGACCCCGGCAAGGCAGGCGTCGAGGAGTTCCTATTCCACACCGGCCTGGCGACGCTGGCCGGCAACGCCGTGCTCGAGTTGTTCCTGCGGATCCTTGTCGAGCTCTTCCGCCGGCACTGGGCAAGCACTGAGCAGCCGATCCCGAGCCACGGCGATCTCGTCGACGTACGACACGCTCACCTGCGGATCATCGAGGCGATCGTTCGCGGCGACGACAGCTTGGCCCGTCACCGCGTCCGACGGCACCTGGATGCCGCTGCGTCCTGGTGGCTGTGAGACTCCGCCGATAAATGAAGTTGCGCCGGTGACTCATCAGCGTCTACCCTCGGCGATCGTGCAACATCTTCTCGTAGTAGCCAGCACCCGCAGCGGGGTCTGATCCAGACCGACCCCCCGCTGTGGGTCGGAAGCTACTACCCCGTCGGTCACTCCTTCAGACCAGAGAAGACCGGCACATGACAATCACCTCCGCCCCATCCGAATCGTCAACCCTGCGCTTTGACGGCATTGCGCTACCGCGGGGACTTCGTGAGGACGCCGACACCATGTCGTGGAGCACATTCACCGCCACCTATGCGCCGAGCGCCGGGCCGTTACGGCTAGGGCACTGGCATTGCGCTGACACCGATCGTTCGGCGACCCGACTGGGAACGAGAACGTTCCAGGCCACGCTGGCGTTAGGCGATCGCATCGAAACCGCCACTGCCACCGCGACCGGCCCGGTCGCGGCGCTGACCGCGATGCTCTACGAGCATGGCGTCTCGGTCGAGATGCTGCGGTTCCATCAGCTGCAGTCAGACGACACGACTGCGACCTTCATTCAGGGCACCGACGGCTGCCGGGCCGAGTGGGCGATGGGCTGCTCGGAGGATCCGACACAGTCCGCGCTGTCAGCGGTCATCGCCTGCGCGAACAGGCTGTACGGCGCGGACGGCTAGAGCGGGCGTAACACGATCGGCATGCCGTCCATCGGGACCGGCATGCCGGCGTAGTCCCATTTCGCCTGGTAGCCCGCGTGGGGCAACTCAAGCCGGTAGCGGCGCAGCAGCCGGTGCAGGATCGTCTTGATCTCCAGCTGCCCGAACGTCATCCCGATGCACTTGTGCGCGCCGCCGCCGAACGGGGTCCACCCATAGCGGTGCCGCTTGTGCTCGCTGCGCGGCTCGGTGAACCGGTCGGGATCGAATTTCAGCGGATCCGTCCAGATCTCCGGCAGGCGATGGTTCATCCCCGGGTACGCGATGACGTTCGTGCCCGCAGGCAGGTAATAGCCCAGCAACTCGGTGTCGCGCACAGTCCGGCGCATCGCCCACTGCACCGGTGTCACCAGCCGGATCGCCTCATTCATCACCAAATCAAGCGACTCCAGCTTTTCCAGCGACTCGATGTCCAGCGGACCATCGCCCAGCCGATCGGATTCGTCGCGGCAGCGTTCCTGCCACTCGGGGTTGGCGGCCAGGTGGTAGGCCATCGTCGTCGTGGTCGATGTCGACGTGTCATGCGCGGCCATCATGAGGAAGATCATGTGGTTGACGATGTCCTCGTCGGAGAAGCTGTTGCCGTCCTCATCCTCGGTGTGGCATAGGACAGTCAGCAGGTCGTTGCCCTCCTTGCCGCGGCGCTCCTTCACGCGCTCACGGAAGTAGTTCTCGAGCAGCTCACGAGCCTGGAGACCGCGCCACCAGGTAAACGGCGGCACGCTGCTGCGGATGATCGCGTTTCCGGCGCGGGTAGTGATGGTGAAGGCATTGTTCACCTTGGTCACCAGCTCATGGTCGGTACCGGGTTCGTGACCCATGAACACCATCGACGCGATATCGAGGGTGAGTTCCTTCATTGCCGGGTAGAGCAGAAAACGTGGGTCGTTGACCACCCAGTCGTTGGCCACGGCCTGCGAGACGACCTGGTCCATCTGCTCGACATAGCCGACCAGCCGGGAGCGGACGAACGCTTCCTGCATGATCCGCCGATGGAACATGTGCTCTTCGAAATCGAGCAACATCAGGCCGCGGTGGAAGAACGGCCCGATCACCGGCACCCAGCCCTGCTGCGAGTAATCCTTGTTGCGGTTGGAGTAGACGACCTGGGCCGCGTCTGGACCCAGCGCCGCGACGCCGGGTAGAACCGGTGAGTCACCGAATATGACCGGACCTTTGGTTTGGTACAGGAATAGCAGGTAGTCCGGTCCGCCACGCAGCATCTCGATGATGTGGCCGAGGACCGGCAGGCCCCGATCGCCCATGACCGGCTTGAGCCCACTGCCCGGCGGCGGATCCGCGAGCTTCCTCGGCGTCCACTTGGTGTTCAGCAGCCTCTGTTCGACGGCAGCCATGCCGGGAAAGTTGTTGAACGACGGAGTGAATCGGCGCTTGGCCTGATCGAGCAAATACTCGGTGGTGCTGATGGTCGCCATTGACACTCCTTCGTCGGGGCGTGCGGCCAAGGTAGATCGACTGTGTGGCAGACGTCACCAAGTGCCATCCTCGGGGGAAACTTGACGGCTGTCAAGTTTCACTATGAGCGTGGCGTTTCCTTTTGCGCGTGACGTAGTGCAAGGTCAAGGGGTGCGCATCGAGCAGGGGGCCGACCGGGCGGCTGAGCAGCCATCGGTCGTGCCGGTTCCGCGGCGACGGGGCGATCGGCAGCGACACGCGATCGTGCAAGCGGTGCGCCAGTTGCTCGAGGAGAAGCCGTTCGCGCAGTTGTCGGTGAGCACTATCAGCGATCGTGCAGGCGTGGCCCGATCGGGGTTCTACTTCTATTTCGACTCCAAGTACGCCGTGCTGGCCCAGATTCTCGCCGACGCGACCCACGAACTCGAAGAGCTGACCGAGTATTTCGCGCCACGCGGGGCTGCCGAATCGCCGGCTGCGTTCGCCAAGCGGATGGTCGGAAGTGCCGCGGCGGTCTATGCCCACAACGACCCGGTGATGTCGGCGTGCAATGCCGCGCGCAACACCGACGCCGAAATCAAGGACCTGCTCGACCAACAGGTCGAAGGCGTGGTGCAGCAGATCATGGGCAT
>DATAZN010000559.1:0-3494 GCA_036272035.1 Mycobacterium sp.
CCCGTCTCGGATGAAGCCGGTGTCTCCCCCGGTGCCCCAGACCGCCGCTCCTTGCCACTCGGGCGGGCCGCTGATCACCACGCCGGCGAAATCACGCCCGGGCGTGCGCGGCAGCACCGTCCAATCCATCGCGCCGGCAACATTTTTCACGTCGGATGGGTTGACCGACGCTGCCTCCACACGGATCACCGCTTCTGCCGTTCCAGTCAGATCCGGTAGGTCCGTCACGTGCAACACACCGGGGTCGCCGAATTCGGTAAAACGCAAGGCCCGCATGAGTCCGTTTCCTCCTGAGCTGATGTTCTGCTGACTACACCGTTTAGCCAACACCCGGAGCAGTCATCGCGTCCAACGAAGAAAAACGAACCTTGTAATCTCGATTCGCGATAGAATGATCGCCGTGGAACTTCGCCACCTGGAGTACTTCGTCGCAGTAGCGGCCGAGCTGAACTTCTCCCGGGCCGCCCAGCGTATCCACGTGGTGCAGTCTGCCCTATCGGCGTCGGTCGGCAAGCTTGAAAAGGAACTCGGTGTCGAACTGTTCGACCGGTCGAAGCGCCGGATCACGCTGACGGCGGCCGGCGAGGTCTTCCTTGAGCACGCGCGTGAAGTGATCCACACCGCTCACCGGGCTCGCACCTCAGTGGACACATTCCGTGATCAGCTCGCCGGCACCGTGACCGTGGGCACCTTGATGTCCTGGGGAACGTTGAATCTGCCTGCCGCCCTTGAAGAATTCCGCGGCGCCAATCCGATGGTCACCGTCAGGCTGCGGCAAAGCATCACCGGCTCAGCCGGACATCTGACCGCGATCGCCGACGGTCAGATGGACCTGGCGCTCGTCTCAATCACCGCGCCGGGGTCCCCGTTGGTAACGCTGCGCGAGTTGATGCGCGAGCCCATGGTGTTCGTCTGCGAACCCAGTCACCCGCTGGCCAATCGCCGCCGGGTGGAGCTGGCCGACCTGGCCGGCCACGATTTCATCCAATTTCCGCCCGGCTGGGGTATACGGCAGCGCCTCGACAAAGGCTTCGCCGCAGCAGGCGTCCAGCCGGTCAGCGCCTACGAAGTCGCCGATTATGCGATCACCGCCGAGCTCATCCAGCATCGGCTGGCGACAACCATCCTGCCCGCGAGTGTGGCCAGCCGATTCCCCGACCTGCACATCATTCCGTTACGCCCGATCATGAGCTGGACGCTATCCATCGCGTCGGCCGCCTCCCAGGTTGCGAACCGTACGATCAATGCGCTGGTCGACACCCTGGTACGTCACGTCGACTGACGCACAACGGCTTACCGGGCTGTGTCGCTGACCGAAGCGGGGCTCTCGACCGAGCCGGTGGTCCGTCGCACCGCGCCCCACAGCCCGGTGCCGACACCGATGACGGCGCCGCCCAGGCCAATCAGTTGCTGCGAGCGTTTCATCTCGTGATGCACGCTCATTCCGCCGAGCAGGTCGGCGGCGTCGGCGCCCGCCGAGGCCAGGAACCAGCCGCGAGTGTTGTTGCCGCGCAGCGCCGCCGTGGCCAGCAACCCCCCGATCAACGCGTCGCGGTACCCCATCGATCGCAGCAGTAGTTGCGCGGTCGGCGTGGGCTTGTCCGGATCGCCCCACAGCCGGTTCGCACGCAGGGGGTCGACGAGAAACGAGATGCCCGAGGCAAGTCGGATGCTGCCCGCGGCCAGCGCTATACGGTCGATTGTCATGAACTCAAAGCCTAGGAGGTGATCGGTCGAGCGGGAGCCAAAGCCGCGGATGTCGCCATTGTTGATGCCGGGTATCTCACCCCTCGCTACTCTCACTGCGGCGCCATTCAGGCGTTGTCGCAGTGGGTGGAAGGGCTGGGCGGATATGCCGGATCCGGGAGCCGAGGGGTCCTTGGCAGCCTCACCACCAAGGTTCGAACCTGACGAGGGCTGGGTGCCGGCCGACGAGCGAAGGTTCGGTCTGGACCGGCGCACCCTGCGCCCGACGCTGGCGGTATTCGCACTGGTATTCATCATGTCGGTGGTGCTTCCGGTGATCAATGCAGCGGTCCCTTACCACGACATCGTCAGAGCCGGCGACGTCTTGGAGCTTGAGGGCAACGTGACATTCGTTCCGGAAGCCGGCTGGGGCATCACTTCCGGTCTCCGCGAGGGCCACGGCCCGATATCCGGCCAATACCCCGCGGCAGCGACCATCGAGGACGGAGCGCTGAAGTTCACTGTCCGCACCGGGCCGTTCCACGGCGACGCCGGCCAACTGCTCGATCAGATCGAGGCCACCACCGACGCGCTCAACCAGGGACGCGGGGTCCATATCGCCGGCGCACCCGCCACGATCGTGACCGCTGCGGGCAAGGAGGGCGCAACAGCTCGAGTCACCGGACCGCACACCGCCGGTCTGATCGCCGCATTCGTATTCGGCGACCGCGGAGTCAAAGCAGTCGCGACCGGACCGACCGACGCCGGCGCAGAACCGAGCGCCGCGGCGTTACGGATGATCGGCAGCATCCGCCAATCCGGACAGGAAAAGCGATGACGACGACACTGACCGAACTCGACCGAGCGCGCGATGTCGCGCTCGACCTTTCCGGCTGGGGCAGGCGGTTCGTCTTTTACCAACCGCGCAACTTCGCATTCTGGGGATACCTGGCGCTGGTCGGAATCGGCGTGCTGACTTTCTTTTCCACACTTGTGCGCGAGTACAACGCCTACGGCGAAGCGATCGGACTGGCGGTCACCTCGTTTGCCATCTACGCCGCGCTGTTCTGGTGGTTCACCGACCGCATCGACCACTACGCCAAGCTCCCCCACAAGCTGATGGTCGTCGCGTTCGTGTGGGGTGGCTTCGCCGCAACCGGGACGATGGCCGCCAACGCCAACGACGCGATACTCGCCATGTATGCAAAGACTTTCGGTCAGGTGTGGGCGCTGAATTGGGGTGCCGGGCTTGCCGCCCCGTTCACCGAGGAACTCGCCAAGGGTTCGGGCCTGCTACTGCTCATCGCGTTGGCGCCACGACACGTACGGACCGCTTTCGACGGGTTCATCCTGGGCGCGTTCATCGGCCTAGGCTTCCAGATTGTCGAGGACATCACCTACGCCATGACCTCTGCCGGAACCCAATTCGGCGCCAACCAAATTGGGGCCTCGGTCGGCACCATCATCCTTCGCATGCTCACCGGGGTGGCCGCTCATATCCTCTACAGCGCAATCTTCTGCGCCGGTGTGGTCTACCTTTTCGGCCGGCCCGCTGAACCCCGCAAAATTGGGCGGGGCTTGCTCCTGATCGCGATACCGATGCTGCTGCACGGGACCTGGGACTCGGTGGCCACCATCGCCGGCCAGAATGCGCTGACGCTGATCGGACTGTTGATCGGAACGATTGTCGTCGCGCTAATTATCGTTGCACGGGTTTACAAGTTGACCGTGGCCAGGGAACGCGACTTCGTCCGCGACGTCATGGCGCCCGAGCAGGCCCGTAACGTGATCAGCCCGATCGAACTGGA
>DATAZN010000560.1:0-1769 GCA_036272035.1 Mycobacterium sp.
CTTGTCCAGCCACTTGGTCATCAGGTCGAAGCGCTTCTTGTCGATCAGCGCGGCCGGATACGACTTGAATGCGGTGTGCGAAAAGAACAGCGGGACAACGTCGTTGAACTCGTTGACGGCGGTGATTCCGAGCCGGTCAGCCAGCTTTCGCAGCATCTCGATGCTCTGATAATGCTGCTGAAATCGGATGGCCATGGCCTGCCGTTGCAGGGATTCCAGCTCGTTGCGGTCGATGCTGTGCATCTGCGTATAGGACTGGCCGAAGAAGTTGATCGGGTCGTCCATGAATTCGGTCAGCGACTGCGCTGTCCTCTGCGTGACTGTCACCCGGGCAAGGGTAGACCATGATTGCAGTGAAACGCAAGAGTGCAGTCAACTGCAATAGTTGACCCGGTGGAGTCAGAACACGCTCAGCCGCCGAGCGACCTCGAGGGTGGCCTGGTCGCCCTGTGCGTTGACGCCAAGGGATCCGTGTTTTCGGCCCCTAGATTCCGGGTAATTGACCGGCTATCGGATCGTGGGGAGACGCCGGTGACGGGCGGTGAAGAATTGGTCGGCCACGATTGTCCCAAGCGCATGCAATTCGGGCCATGCGGCGGCGTCAAGCCCGATGGCCAATGTGAAATGCGTTCGGGACCATGCTCTTTTGATGATGTAGTGCCATGGCCGGGTGGTATCAAGCGGCTGCCGCCGGTGCCTGCCCCGCTTATCCTCACCGATTTCAGCTGCGCGCCGTTCGACCCCGCGGATGTGGCGGCGATTGCCAACATCTTGGCGCCGAGTTGTGACGCGGTGCTGGTGGGCGATCACCAGAACCGGCCGGACTTTCCGCCGACACTGATGAGCCGGTTAATTCTCGATCAGGGAGTGACGCCTTGGATTACGTTGTCCTGCCGGGACCGCAATCGCATTGTGTTGGAGCAGGAGTTGGTTGGCCTACACTTCACCGGCGCGAAGACGGTGTTCTGCGTGACCGGCGACGGTCGCGGCTACGACGTTCGGGCTGACGTCACGCAAACCTTCGACCTGGACGGTCCACGGCTGGTTGCGCTGGCCGCGTCGCTCGACATGATCGCCGCAGTCCCCGAGACCCCGACCGCGCCCCCGACTCATCTTCGGGCAGCTCGGCTGGTCGAGAAGCAGCGGGCCGGCGCGAGTCTGGCGGTGCTCAATCACGTGTCATCCGCATCGACGTTGTCGGCATTCATGGATGATGCGCGCGCAGCCGGGCTGCGCATCCCGGTACTGGCCTCGGTCGCGGTGTTCACCGACGTGGTCTCGGCCGCCGTGCTGCAGGGTCTACCTGGGCTGGAGCTGGAATCCGCCCTGGTTGACGAGGTGGTCAACGCGCCCGATCCGATCGAGGCCGGCATCGAGACAGCAGTCCGCGAAGCACGAAAGCTATTGACTATCAAAGGTATTGACGGCATCAATTTGTCCGGGCGAGCGACGGCGTCCGGCATGCGGCGCGGCGCGGAGATCAAGGCCGAGGTCGCCGCTCGGATCCGCGCGGCGCGCGCCACGTGACCGAATCAGCGGACGCCGAGTTTGACACGCTGGCCGGATGGACGGCAGAAGTAGCCACGGATCTGGGTCAGGAGTTCTATATCCCAGCCGGGTGCCGCGGCAGCGGAAGTCCAGCGGTCCTGGACTGGCTTATCGACCATCTGGATCTCAGTGCAGGTGAACTGCTGTTGGATTGCGGTGCTGGCGTCGGCGGGCCGGCGGCCTACGTGGCGGAGCGTGGTGTCCGTCCGGTGCTGGTGGAG
>DATAZN010000561.1:0-12199 GCA_036272035.1 Mycobacterium sp.
CCGACGCAGGCAGACTTCGTCCGGCTAACGGGCTTAGAAGCTCTGGCACGCCTACCGGTGGAGATCATGCGTGCCGAGCGGCGGGCAGGCCGCAACACCGCCGGGTTCATATCTGGGTACGAAGGTTCGCCCCTGGGCGGATACGACATGGAGCTCGACCGCCACCACGCCCTACTGGACGAGTACGGCATCATCTTCCAGCCGGGCGTCAACGAAGAGCTTGCAGCGACGGCCGTTCAGGGGAGCCAGCTCGCGTCGGCGTCGCAGGGATGCACGGTCGACGGCGTCATCGGGTTCTGGTACGGCAAATCGCCAGGATTGGATCGGGCGTCGGATGCGTTCCGGCACAACGTTCTGATGGGCGTGCCCGCCAACGGCGGAGCCCTCGTCTTCGTTGGTGACGACGCGTCAGCGAAGTCATCGACGGTGCCGGGCGCATCGGAACGGTTGCTCGCCGATTTGGGCATTCCCACGCTGTACCCCGCGGACCCTCAACAGATCCTGGACCTTGGCCTACATGCCGCGGCCATGTCACGAGCCAGCGGCCTATGGGTGGCGCTCAAGATATCGACCGACGTTGCCAACGGCTCAATGACAGTCGATGTCGCCCCCGGCCGCGTAATCCCCTTGGGACCTCTACGCGCCGTGGACCACGCGGTGACGGCAAAGATGATGCAGCCGATGCTCGGAGTTCTGGAACGCAGTCGCGACGGCGAACGTCGTCAGGCTGCAATCGACTACGCCGCGCGGAACCAACTCGACCTCGTCACCGCGCGCGGTGCCCTCGACCGCATCGGGATCATCGCCGCCGGACCCACGTTCCTCCACGTCCGTGAAGCTTCGCGGCGGATGGGTCTCGACGATGTAGAGCTGGCGCAACACGGAATTCGCCTGCTTCAGCTGGGGATGATCGACCCCATCGAGCCGCGCACGCTGAATGGCTTCGCCTCAGGCCTGCAGAAGATCATCGTGGTGGAGGACAAACGGCCCTTCATTGAAACCGCCGTCCGCGACCTGCTTTACGGTCAAAACGAGGGCGGGCCGTTGATCGTCGGCAAGCGGAATATCGAGGACGGCCCGGCGTTCCCAAGCAACGGCGAACTCACCGCCGACACGATCGCCCCCGTGCTTGCGGAAATTCTGCTGGGCCACAGCGAGCTTCCCTCGGTCCGGGAGTGGCTCAACGGGCGCCAATCACCGAAATCGCGGCTGGCGCTTCCCTTGGTAACTCGCAGCCCTTATTTCTGTTCGGGGTGTCCGCACAGTTCGTCGACGAAGGCGCCTGATGGCTCATTGGTCGGCGCCGGCATCGGGTGCCACGGTCTAGTCACGCTCATGGACGAGAAACTGGTGGGCAGCATCACCGGGCTGACTCAGATGGGCGGCGAGGGCGCGCAGTGGATCGGAATGAGTCCTTTTATCCAGCAGTCCCATTTGATCCAGAACCTGGGAGATGGCACTTTTCATCACTCCGGCAGCCTCGCGGTGCGCGCCGCCGTCGCAGCCGGCTCTCACATCACGTACAAAATCCTCTACAACTCCGCGGTGGCGATGACGGGCGGTCAGCAGCCCACAGGCGCGCTCACCGTGAAGGATCTTGCGCGGGCATTGCTTGCCGAGGGGGTCACGCGGATCATCGTCACCACTGACGACCCGAAACGCTACCGCCGCAACGATCTACCGCGTGGTGTGCGCTGCTGGCATCGCGATCGTCTGGACGAGGCGCAGCGGACGCTGGCTGCCACACCGGGTGTCACGGTCATCATCCACGATCAGGAGTGCGCTACCGAGCTGCGTCGTAAGCGCAAGCGCGGCAAAGTAGTTCAACCCGTTCAACGCGTCATGATCAACGAGCGGGTGTGCGAGGGCTGTGGGGACTGCGGCGCCAAGTCGAATTGCCTGTCGGTTCAGCCGATCGAGACCGAGTTCGGTCGGAAAACGCGGATCGACCAATCTTCGTGCAATTTCGACTTCTCCTGCCTCAAAGGAGATTGCCCGGCCTTCATGACAATAGTGCCTCGCCGCTCGAGCCCCGCAAAAGTGACGTTGAGGGAACTCGAGACGGCTGATCTCTCCGAACCACCCCAGTTGGCCGCCGCGCCGCACACCACCCGAATCACCGGCATCGGCGGATCCGGTGTCGTCACGGTCGCCCAGACACTGGCCGCAGCCGCGACAATTGCGGGGCGCTACGTTCGCACTCTGGACCAGACCGGCCTGGCCCAAAAAGGCGGAGCGGTGGTTTCCGACATAAAGATCTTCGATCATTCGACAGCGGTGGCGAGCCGCGCCGGCGAGGGCGAATGCGACCTGTACCTAGGTTGCGATTTGCTGGTCGCGGCCGAGGCTGGCTACCTGCTCGCCGCCGATCCGGGCCGCACGGTTGCGGTCATCTCTTCGTCGGCGGTGCCAACCGGCCAAATGGTCGTCGACGCGGACACGACGTTCCCGGCAATCAGTCAGGCGATGGCGCCGATACTGGAGGCCACTCGCGCCAAGCACGCCGTCATCCTCGACGCCCGCAAGCTGGCCACCACTTTGTTCGGCCAGGATCAGTGCGCGAACATGCTGTTGGTGGGTGCGGCGTACCAGGCCGGCAGACTGCCCCTGCGCGCCCAGCACATCGAGGAAGCCATTCGCGGCAGCGGCATCAAGGTGCAAGAGAATCTGCAAGCATTCCGCCGCGGTCGCCAAGCCGTTGCTGCACCAGCCGATTTGGACGCCGCCGTCGCACAGTTGCGAAATGAAGGCCGGTCCAAGCCCATGTCGGACGATGCCCGTCGCATTGCAGCGATAGTTCGGGCAGTGCCCGAATCGCCACTCGGCCAGGACGTCGCGGTGCGCGTCTCCGATCTGATCGCTTATCAGAGTCGCCGATATGCAGAACACTACGCAGAGTTCGTCGAGCGGATTCGTGTCGCAGAATCAACGAAGGTGCCCGGTGTTGACGACCTGACCAGGAGTGTCGCTCGAAATCTGCATAAGCTCATGGCATACAAGGATGAGTACGAGGTGCCTCGACTCTGCCTGGACCAAGAGGGCGACGCTCGGGTGCGCGAGGCGTTCGGGTCGAACGCACGGGTGTCCTACAAGCTGCATCCACCGTTCCTGCGGGCGATGGGTATGAATCGGAAGCTCACGTTGGGCCCATGGGTGCGGCCATTCTTTCGGGCGCTTGCCGCCCTGCGGTTTGTCCGTGGCAGCTTTTTGGATCCCTTTGGACACACCCACATTCGTCGTTTAGAACGGCAGTTGATCGTGGAGTACCGAGCGTGGATGGACGCTGTCGCCGGCGTCATGACTCCGGAAAATCACGCGCTCGCGGTCCGCGTCGCCGGGCTACCGGATATCGTGCGCGGATACGAAGATGTCAAACTCGGTAATGTCGCCCGATATCGAAAAGAAGTCGAGCAGTTGATGTCTGAGCTGAGGATGCAGGCGCCGCAGCTTAAGGGAGAGGCGCGCATCAGCCGCGGCTGAGGTGGGCCCGGATGGCAGAGATGGTGGCCGTGGTGGCGTCCGCGCTGCCGCCTCCAAATGAGGCTCTACTGGCAAAGCCGTGCGTAAGTGCATCGAACTGCCGGTGATCGACCGTGACCCCGGCCCGGCGTAGCGCCCCGGCGTATTCGTTACCCTCGTCGCGCAGTGGATCGAATCCTGCGGTGATCACTAAAGCGGGGGCCAACCCAGATAAATCAGCGGCCTTCAGCGGCGATACCCGTGCATCGTCGGCGGCAAGGCCCGTGCCGCCCAGATACAGGTCCAGGAACCGTTCCTCCTGCACCTTGGACAGGAAGAACCCGTCCGAGAACAGGGTGCGCGACCGGGTCTTCGCCGAGAGGTCGACGACCGGGTAGAGCAGAGCTTGCAGCGCCGGCTGCGGAACGCCCTCTTCGCGGCTACGCAGCGCGACGAGGGCTGCCAGGTTTCCGCCGGCGCTTTCACCGCCAACGCCGATTCGGGACGGGTCAGCGCCGAGTTCGGCGGCGTGTCCACGTGCCCATCG
Organism: Mycobacterium sp.; assembly: GCA_036272035.1. Lineage (GTDB taxonomy): Bacteria > Actinomycetota > Actinomycetes > Mycobacteriales > Mycobacteriaceae > Mycobacterium. The sequence goes on from DATAZN010000561.1 coordinate 4,007, forward strand.
ATAGGCCGCAACGCAGTCATCGACCGCGGCCGGGGCCGTGTGTTCTGGTGCGAGCCGGTAGTCCACCGACAACACGTGTATCGCGGCGTCTCTGCAAATCATCCGACACAGTCCGTCGTGGGATTCGATGTCGCCTACGACGAAACCGCCGCCGTGAAAGAAGAGAAGTAGCGGGGCCACCTCGGCGACGGCCGGTCGATAGTGTCGCGCTCGAAGGGGGGTGTCGGGGCCGGGAATCGTGAGGTCGGCGGTGGGGACGGCCACGTGGGTATTCATCGCCGCATGCGATTTCCGCACCAGGGCGCGGACAACTTCCGGATCCCCATCAGCCGAGAGACCACCTGTACGTGTGCTTCGCTGGGCGATCAGTATCAACTGAAGCGTGGCGTCAAGGGTGTTGCCGTCGATGGTGATCCTTCTGCCGCCAGTCAGGAGGCGTTTTAGCCATGGCGGAATCCACGGCATGACTCTGAGACCGACGCCACGCACGGCGCTTTTCACTGCGAGGCGGCGGGTTTTGGGCCGCTTGTGTGTTATGGCTGCCTCCGTGTCTGCGAAATGACTTCCGCACTCCATGCCTGTCCGGTTCACGCCTGCTCGACGTGTGGGCGCTCGGTGATCCCACAAGATCAGAAGACGGCCCGAAGCTCACCCGTGAACAACATCCCGCCGAACAAAGCTTGACTCCCTCCACAAAAACATGTCACGCATTTTTGGCGAGGGGCACTAGCGGATTTCGGCGACTCTCAATCGACGTGATGTCCGATACGGGGATGTGCTCGGTTCGGGAAACGGCAGCTACCGGTAACAGCATATTGTGGATCGCCGCCAATATCGCCGGGTGATGGGCGGAATGATCGCCAGTGGGTATGGCGATCAGGCGGGGCGGCCGCGACGTCCATTGCAGCCGGTCAAGGGCTGCCCGACCGCCTTTGGCAGTGAATTGCTCGGCATCCTCGGGCGAGGCAATCACCGTCACGTCGGTTCCACGGTGGGCAAGCGTTGTCAGAACAACCTCCGGCAGGTACACGAGTCCGACCCAGCTCAACACCCGCAGGACGTATCGCGGGAGGTGATTGTGCATAAAGTTCTTCGTCGGCTTCCGAACCGGGTCGAGAAATGCTCTGAGGCGCTTAGCCCTGGAGCCGCCAGCGCCGCCGCCCGTGTCACCAGGCGCGTTGGTGTTTAGCGTTATCTTCCGATAGCCCCACTGCGACAGCAAGGTGGGGCTGACGCGCCAATTCCACACCAGCAGGTTGACCAGAATCGCCGAGCGCGCACCGATATTGCGGGCGACCTGAGCGACGTACCACGCGCCGGAGCAGATACCGACAAGCTCGAGTTCGCCGGCGTCTTGGCACGCATGTCTGGCCACCGCTATCGCGTCGGTGATGTCAGCCTTGGAATAGATTCTGCGCCAACGGTTCCGGCAGATCTGGCCCGACAAGCCCTGTCTTGCCGGGTCCCAGCGCACCGCCTGGGACCCGGCCGCTGCAATGCGACGTGACAATTCAACCCACTCCCGGGCGGGTCCTACGTGCAAGTCGTTGGCCGTCACGAAGAACAACACGGTCTTCGCGGGCGCGGGACTACGGCGTCGGGGCACCGTGCGGATGGCGAATAGGCCGTTCGGCTCGATTCGTTCGATGCTCTCGAAAACATCGGCCCCGTCGGGCCCTTCGGCCGGCATCGTCACGGTTGTCAGGTATTGGGGTACCACGCGACGGGGGCGAGTGGGAACGTTCCCGTCGATCCATTCGACGATCGAATCGACCGCTGCGAAAGGGATCGGTAACGGCGTCGGCGTCGGCGCGGCGCATTCCGGGAGACCGGCGGCAATGATCGAAACAACTCCCTCGGCCGATGCCAAAGCGGTGACGTGCTTGTCGGTCTCGGCTTGTCGTCCCACCAGAAGTACGTTGTCGACGCCGTGGGCGTTAATTGGATTGGCACCCATCCGCAGCGCGGCGAATTCTGCGGCGGCGTGGTCGCTCAACCGCCCCCCGACGATTGACACTTCGCCGGGCGTAGCAGCGTCCGCGCCCACCGACAACCGGAACAGTGTTCTGTGTTCCCGGAGGTAACGCCGGCCCGTTCCATAGGGATCGAGATAGACCACGCGGTTGACCGCGTGGGATTGGCCCAGGTACTCGTTGAGGATCAGGCACCCGGCACGTATGCCGATAGCGGTCGCCGACTGCGCGCCGATCAGCGTGAGGTAGTCGAGCGCGTGGCCCACGCTCGCCACCCAGTTGGCCACCGCGTCATCACGGGCCTGGGCGTATGCAGAATCACCCAAGCCTAGGTAGTCAAAACGCAGCACAGCGAAACCGCGGCGCGCCAGGCTTCCGGCGAGGACCCGTTGTAGCCGGACACTATCCATCCCCTCCTTTCCGAGCGAACCACAGATCAATACCCCGCCCCTGATCTGGTTATCGACCGGCAGATGGACGACGCCAAACAATGGCGAATCAGACGGTCCGAAAAATGTGGGCACCTCTGTCGTCGTCAATGGCATGTTGTGCGGACTCCACGGTCGGCTTCCGCCGCTCGCGGATAGTCGTTCCAGGCGTACTCGCGTCGGCCAAATTGCGGGCTCGAAACTTTGCGACCGGATGCGGCCCAACATAATTTGCTCCATTCCGAATCCGACGCCTGCGCTATGCGCGATTTCATAGTCATGAGTTGACAACCCGAACGCTCGCCAAAGTGCTCCTAGTGGCAATCTGCCGAGGACAACGCCGCAGCATGGTCAAGCGCCGATGTCACCGAAACCCGCCTCAAACCGGTTCCCGCCATAGGCGATTCAGTGCTCTCGATCGGTTATCGCAGAACCAATGCCCAGCAAGCTGCCTGCCGCCACCGTCAACAACTCTGGCTGCGTGGTTACAAACGACATGCGCCCCTCCCACCGGAAGCAACGGGCCGCGGTTACCGCGACAACGATCGTGCCCCTGACGTCTATATACCGAGTATATACTTAGATGGCATCTTACATACTATTTGACCGGTATACAACCAAAAAGTGAGTTCGCAGTCTCGAATCACTCGACACGTGCAGGCAACCAACAGCGGCCTTAAGACAGACCGTGGCCTTCCCCGCCGTTTTGGCGAGCACCGCCACGGCTCCAAGGTGCAAACTGCCGGCAACAACATGAGCTCCACCGATAGCGCCGTCGGCTCCAGCTGGGTTTTAACGACCCCGCTATGGACCCGGAGAGATCCATGGCCGCCGAGCACACCCGAATCGAGCGAATCGAGCGTCTGGGCACTGATCGACGGCTCGGTGATCGGCCCCGATGCCGTAGTTTGCCCGAGGGTGAAGTCAGTCCTGCTACCGAGAGGACTTCGCGACCAGTGATCAACCACGTCCCGGGACGGATTTGCGATGTGGTCTGAAGCGGGGTTGGGCCCCACGACCTGTTCTTCTGCCGGTGCCCCTGCAAGGGGTGCCGGCTCGGTCGCGATTTTGACGACGGTCGACCAGGTGCTTTGGAGTGCCGCAACGCCCTGATCGCTCTGGTGTTGGCGCATGTGTTTCGCGTCGATGACTGGAACTACACTTTCGTGTCAGCCACCAACTAGGCGCCCGATGAGACTTCGTAGTCCGATGCTCCGGGCGGTATGTCGGTCAGAGCTTTTCGGCAATGTTGCCGTGTTCGGTGGCGGACCGATCGCGGCGCACGGGTCGGCGGATCCTAGTCGCCTGAATGAGCGCGATCCCTGCTGCCAGAACCGACAATAAGTCCGATACCGTTATTCCATGGGTGCGGCTGATCGTGAAAAGGACTTTCCCTTCTAGGACCCCGTTGACGAACGGCCAAAGCAGCGCAAAAGTCAAGACTGTCAGTATCGACCACCGATTAGGCTTGGCCGCGCACCACGCCATTGACGAGAAGAGCGCATTCATTGCCGCGATGCTGTAGAACAGGTCGTTCACTTGCGGGCTCCCATGACGTCGATGCGCCGGACAGCCTCGTCAGCTCAGCGAATCGAGAACGGGGCTGAGTCGAAACTAGCAGCCTGAGCTTTCCCGACTTAGAGCGAACTTGAGGGGCTATCTCGGGCGGGATGCGCTCAATGTGCCGCGGTGACCTCGGGATACGGAGTTTGGTTGTTGGATAAGCGAATTGGGCCTAGTGGTCGTCGAGTGTGGCGAGTATGGCGCGGGCAGCCTGGGGGCGACGCCGAGGCCCGATAGCAACGGATCAGCTGATCCTGGAACACCGTGAGTTAGGGGCTGAGTGGCGGATAAGCCTTGTGGCCGAGCAACTAGCGTCAACCCACACGCCATCACTGTGGCGCAGCGCGCCGCCGGTCGTCAGTCCTTTTGAACAGCATGTCGGCCTGGATGGCCTGTCCGTGCTCGTCGCTGATGCCTCCGTAGCTGCGGACAAGCTCGTAGCCGCGCTCACGTAGCCAGGCAACCAGGTCATCCGCCAGCACCTGCCCTTCGTACAGCTCGATGAACGAACCTTCCGCGCAGACGTAGGTGAACTTGTCGAGTAGCTCTCCGCACGCCCGCAACGCCTCCAGCTCGTAGCCTTGGACGTCGAGCTTCAGCAACGCCGGTTCCTCGATGGAGCCGCCGTCAAGAAACTCAGACAGCGGGGCGGTCCGAACCGCCTCTGTGCGCACTTCATTGGTGCCCCGGAAGAGCCGTCCCTGGGTGTCGGTGATGGGCAGCAGAGATGACGAGTCATCGTGACCCGACACGTGCATGATGGACTGTCCGGTCTCGGGCCCGAGTGCGGCATGGTGCAGCGTGACGCGCCGCTCCTTGGCAAAGACACGGCGGAAGCGTGCGGCGGGTACCGCGAGAGGCTCCAGCGAGACGATCCTCGCAGCGGGAAAGGTGTGCAGGGCGAAGAGCGCGAACTGACCACGATTGGCGCCAACATCGACGACCGTGCGCAGCGTCAGCACCCCCAGCGCCTCCTCATGCTCGACAGCCGCCGCAACCCAGTGCCGCAACAGGGCGGCTCGATACGGCGCCACCCTTAGGATGGCAATCAGCTTCGCCGAGCGCCTCATGCGGCGCCGGCCTTCCCGATCGCCCCGGCTACAGACTCGACGAAGCCGAGTGCGGCACTCCGCGCTTCGAAGTTCTCGAGAAAGCAGGCCTGGGCACGCCGACGCATTTCTGCGCGGTCGGAGTCCGACAGGTTCATCCAACGATCCAGTAGCGAGGTGGCGCCAGCGACTGTATCGCCCTCGACAAGACCCGCTCCGCAGCCCTCGATCTCGCGCCAGATGTTCACTTTGTCGCTGATGAGGACGGGCAGCCCGCAGGCGAGAGCCTCGGCGATGACGATGCCGAAGTTCTCGGAATGCGACGTCAACACGAACGCATCAGCTGCTCGGTATGCGCCCCACTTGACATCTTCGTTCAGCATCCCTATCCAGGTGATACGGTCTGCCACTTGAAGCGATTCGGCCAGCATTCGTAGCCCCGCCTCCGTTTCTGATTCGTCAGGTCCCACCACGACTAACTGCAAGCTCTCGTCGCGATGGCACACGCGTGAGAATGCCTCGATCAGCAGATCGCACCCCTTCTTCGGATGCAGCCTGCCGAGGAAGAGCAGGATGCGCTTGTCTCGAAGGTCGGGGTTCGCCGACAGGAAAGCCTCACACTGCAGCGCCGGGTCGCCGGGCGGCTCATCGATTCCCAAGCCGACTATGGCTTCCCTCGCCTGGTAGGGCGTGAACGAGGTCGGGGCGAGGCGTCGCTCTTCCTCGCAGGTATAGAGCACGGCTCGGGCATCGCGAAGAGTGCGGTGCTCGAAAGCGCGCCAATAAAGCGCCTTCTTGGCGTGCTTGCCGGGATAGCGCTCCCTGAACCATGGATCCAGCGCCCCGTGGACAAAAAGAAAATACGGCACTCCGGCCCTGCTGCACGCCGCGTGCACCGCTTGGCTCTGGTATTGCCAGATGCCATGGACGGTCACGGCGTCATAGTCAGGCGCGTGCCGCCCCAGCCAAAGCCTCAGATGCCTGGAGTATCCGTAGTTTCCGAGTGCGGGGCCGAACGCGCGGGGAGGCCCGGGCAGATCGGTCAGCCACGGCGCAGACGGAGGGTCCAACGTGACCACGTCGATCGAGTGGCCGAGATCGATCAGGCTGCGGGTGAGTTGATTCACGACGACACACGGGCCTCCGTAAGCTGGGTTGAGCGTGCCCGCCACTTGAAGCAACCGCATGTCACCAGCTTCCGTATTGTCGCGATCGCCACGCCGACGCGACTGGGTGCTCCTGGGTGAACGGCCTGTCGATGATGGCCACATGGGCTTCGCCGATCACGCAACTCACAGCGGTGAGCCTATACAACGGACGCCACTCATCCAGTCTGTTGGTCTCTCGTCGGCACGCGGAAAATGAGATGTTCCGGCCGACTTCACCCGAGATCTGCGTGTCCCGATCACCGCGGACGCTACCAGCGTCACCACGCGCACCGTACTGATACGGTCGTCACATCGAACCGGCGGCATAGGAGGACGGGAGTGCCAGATCGTCGACCCAACAACTGGCTCTCGTTGATCGCCTGGCTCTTACCCAGTTGCGGCTTCAAGCTGTGGGCCTTGAGGGCTTTGGGCAACCACATCGGACAGGATGTCACCCTCGGGCCCAACCTCGTACTCAATTGCGGGCCCTTTTCGATCGCCGAGGGCGCGGAGATCATGAACTTCAACATCTTCCGACGGCTATCCAGCATCGAGCTGGGCCCGAGAAGCACCATCGGCAATTTCAATCAGTTCACCGCGGCCCCCGACTATCAGCGATACAGCCCATTGGTGGGCAAGCTTATCGTCGGTGAGTTTGGCGCTTTCACGAACCGTCACTACGTCGATTGTTCCGGGCAGGTCATCCTTCGACCGTTCGCGGCCGTAGGCGGGCTCAGGAATATCATCCTGACCCACGAGCTCGATTATGCCGAGAACACAACGGAACCCGGTCGGGTCGTCTTGGGCAAGAACGCGGTGGCCACAGCCGGCTGCATCCTGCTCAAGGACTCGTATCTGCCCGAGAGATCGGTGCTTGCGGCGGGTTCCGTGCTCCCGAAGGCAAAGGACGGCGACAACATGCCGATCTCCGCCCTTTACGGCGGAACCCCAGCGCGTTTCATTCGAGAGATCAAGGAATACCAGTGGTGGGATCGCGCTGAGACCTACACGCCGTCAATACCGTTTGACGACGCAAAGTTTCGTCTGGAGTAGCGGGAGCGCAGAGCCGTTGCGGCGAGCTAGCGCACAAACCCGATAGCACGTGGTGGCGATGGTCGCACCCTGGGTGGGCTCACGTCGTTCAACACCACACCCACCACTTCGGCGCCGACGTCGGATAGCTGGGTGACAGATGCATAACAGTCGGAAAGCTTCGACTTGCCTCGCCTGGTAACCAGGAGAACCCCATCGGCCCAGCATGCGACGGCCTCCGCTTCAGGACCGTCGAGAAGGGAAGGAGAGTCCACGATTACGTAGTCGAAAGTCTCTGTGAGTTGCTTGAAAAACTTCCCACACGCGCTGGAGGCCAATAAGTCGGCCGGATCCTTATCGCGCATCCGTCCGGCGCCGATGACCTTCAAACTGTCCATTGCCATAGCCGACAGCTGCAGCGGAGCAACATCGCTGTGTATAACGTCAGCCAGCCCTGGCGCTTCGCCATGCCCCGCGCGTCTGGCTGGCACCGGATTTCCTATATCTGCATCCACGAGGACTACCGTCTTGCCGCTTGCGGCGAATGCTGCCGCGAGATTGAGTGCGACAGTTGATTTCCCTTCGCCTTCGCGAGGGCTCGTCACCAGAATCGTGGCAGGCGAATCGTCCGAACAGGCGACCGACAATGCAGTGCTGAGGTGGCGGAATGCGCCCGCCGCGATGGCTGGGACGCCGAAGTCCATGGTCAGTCCGGCACGGAGAGTTTTGTCATGAGGGATGTGTCCCAGTGGCCGCAAGCTGGCGACTTTCACGATATCCCGCTCATCCCGAACCGTGTTGTTGAACCGCTCGCGGCCCAGTGCGGCAGCCACGCCGGCCAACAAGCCGCCAAACGCCGCCAGCGTGACGTTGATCATCGTCGTCGGCGACGCTGGCTCCGGATTGAGGGTGGCCGGGGTCACTATGGTCAGCTTGGATATCGGCGGACCATCGCCGTTGGGTTTTGTCAGCGCGGCGACCCCGTCGATCCTCGAGTGGC
>DATAZN010000562.1:0-6617 GCA_036272035.1 Mycobacterium sp.
GAAGTCGTTGGAGATGGTGGGCCGCTTGCAACCGAAGTCGAAGTCGGGGTCCAGTTTCCGCGACAGCTCCCGGTTGCGCACCAACAGCAGCCGGTACAGCCTCGAGAACTGCGAGATGCCTTTGTTGAACACCTTGAAGTACCGGAACTTCCACATCGTGATGACCATGGACCATTCCAGAATCGCATCGGTGTACCAGCGCAGGGCGCGTTGGGTCGCCGGGAACTTGGCGAACGACCGCTGCACCAATGGGAAGAACTTCAGGTCGAACTTCGGCAGGACCCAGATCGGGGTGCGCTGATACACCGTCAGCTCGGCGACTTCTTTCGCCAACTCCGGCACAACCTGCACACCGGTCGAACCGGTTCCGATCACCGCGGCCCGGCGGCCGGTCGGCGAGAAATCGTCATCCCATACGGCGGTGTGGATGACGCGGCCACCGAACGTCTCGATACCGGGAATGTCTGGCATCTTCGGCTGACACAGGAACCCGGTTGCCGCGATCAGGAACTGCGTGCTCAGCGTCTCGCCGCCGGCCAGCGCCAAGCGCCACACCTGGGCGTCCTCGTCCCACCGGGCACCTTCGACGGTGGTGTTGAACCGCATGAATCGCCGCACGTCGTACTTCTCGGCCACCTGCACCGCGTAGCTCTTGAGCTCGGAACCCGGCGCGTACATCCGCGACCAGTACGGATTCGGCTCGAACCGGTAGGAGAACGTGGGTGACGGCTGATCGACCGACAGACCGGGGTAGTGGTTGACGTGCCACGTTCCACCCAGATCGTCTTCGCGGTCGAGAATCACGATCTTCTCGTAACCCAGGCTGCTCAGCTGGATCGCGGCGCCGATTCCGCCGAAACCCGCCCCCACGATGATCACATCGAACTGCTGCTCACCCATAAGTACTAAACGGTACCTTCTGCCTCACCGCGATGACCGGCCGTCGTCCCATTGCTCTTGGTCGCGCCAACCAATTGAAGCAATTGGCAATAGATCTGGTACCGCCGGACTTATTGTGCACACGTTAAATTCGACGCAGCCGACGTCGTTAGCGCTCACCCACGCGTGATTTGGGTGCAGCTTCCAGCTTTGAAGACACCCTGCTCAACATCGCGGGCCTGATCCCGTAGCCTGGGACCCGAACGGCCAGCCAGCGGTCAGAGCGTGTGTACTGTCTAATGGGAATTGGCTGTTCGAGGGGCACAACTAACACAGATCTTGAGCCACCCGGGGGCGTACAGATAGTCACGAGAATGAGGCCGTTCTGTTCCAGGTCTTACACTCTTTCCCGGTAAGCTTCAGATTCAACTGTGCCCGTGGAGCGCATGTGCAGAAACGTTGCATGCTGAGCTGAGCCGGAGGGAGGCCTCGGTTTGCCGGTCGCACTGGGCAATGTCTTCTTCGTGCTGGGCGCCGTTCTCTCGGTGAGCCTGATGCTCCTGTTCGCCCTGAGCCACACGGTTAAGCGGTTGAAACGCAATATGGATGTCAGTGCTGACACCGACTACGCCGCCACCCTGACGAGCCTCTGCGAGGCTTCCGTGCGGCACTTCAATCCGTATACCGACGTCGACTGGGAAGCGCCGGTGTTCACAGTCACCAAGAACGACCCGCGCTGGGTGCTGTCGACGTCGGATCCGCTGGGAAGCCACCCGTGGTACCAGTCCCAATCGGTGTACAAGCGGGTTGCGATCGGTATGTGGCGTCAGGCCAATATGGCCAAGGTCGGGACGCAGTTCGAGGGCATTCTGGTCCGCGGCCTGCTGCACTACGCGTTCTGGGTGCCGAACGGTTCACCCGAATACCGCTACTGCGTGCACGAATCCATCGAGGAATGCAGCCACAGCCTGATGTTCCAAGAGATCGTCAACCGCATCGGCGTTGACGTTCCGGGCATGCCGCGTTGGCTGCGTGTGCTGTCGCCGCTTGTCCCCTTCTATGCGGGCCCGTTCCCGAATGCCTTTTTCTTCGGGGTCTTGGCCGGTGAAGTGCCCTTTGATTACTTGCAGACAAATCTGTTGCGGGAGCCCGAGCCGCGGTCGATACACCCGATCATGCAGGACCTGATCGCGATTCACGTCGCCGAAGAGGCCCGCCACATCTCGTTCGCGCACGAATACCTGCACCGGCGTGTTCCGCGTCTGGCGTGGTTCACCCGATTCTGGTTGTCGCTGTACGTGCCAATGGTGATGCGGATGTTGGGTCAGGCGATGGTCGTGCCGCCGCGCCGGTTCTTCCGGCAGTTCGACATCCCGCGTTCGGTTCGCAGGGAGCTGTATTCCGGTGCACCGGACTCGCGCCAGACGCTGCGCAACATGTTCGGCGATATCCGAATGCTGTGCGACGAACTGGGGTTGATGAATCCCTTCGCGCTGATGATGTGGCGTATTTGCAGAATCAATGGTCCCGCGTCGCGGTATCGCAGTGAGCCGCAGCGCGCGAACCGGCCGAGCCCAGCAAACGCAGCCTAAATCTCCTGCTGCACAACACATCAGGTGATCACGCGCTCACCTTTTGTTGGCATGCTGTCTAATTCGCGAATTGACGAACAGTGACACCGGTTCGCATCGCGTGAAAAAGGCATGCCACAACAAGCACACCTGGCACTGTGCGATACTTCCTGCATGGTTCGCAGCCCTTCATTGGACAACGTCGGCGCAAGTCTCGTCTACCGCATCGGGTCGACGGCGACGTACAAGAAGCTCTTCCGGTACTGGTACCCGTTGATGACCAAACGCCTTGGTCAGGGCGACGACGTTCAGTTCCTGAACTGGGGCTATGAGGAAGATCCACCACTCGGTCTTCCGCTTGACGCGGCCGACGAACCCAACCGCTACAGCATTCAGCTGTACCACCAGACCGCGACTCAGGGCGACATCACCGGCAAGAAGGTGCTGGAGTGCAGTTCCGGTCACGGTGGCGGTGCGTCATATCTGACGCGCACGCTCAAGCCGGCCTCCTACACCGGGCTCGACTTCAACGCAGCCGGCGTCGAATTCTGCAAGGAGCGGCACAAGGTGCCGGGCCTGGACTTCGTGCACGGCGATGCGGAGAACCTGCCGTTCCCGGACGAGTCGTTCGACGCGGTGATCAACGTCGAGGCGTCGCACATCTACCCGCACTTCGACCGCTTCCTCAGCGAGGTCAAGCGGGTGCTCCGCCCGGGCGGCCACTTCCTCTACGTGGACTTCCGCAACCGCGACGGCTTCCCGGCATGGGAGTCGGATCTGGCGAACTCGGGTATGCGGCAGGTCTCCTCGCGGGTCATCAACGAAGAGGTCCTGCGCGGCCTGAAGAAGAATTCGCCGCGTTCCAACGAGCTCATCAACAACCGGCTGCCGGCCTTCCTGCGTAAATTCGGCCGTGAATTCGCCGTGGTCGACGGTTCCTGGTTCTACAACGACCTGGAACGCGGCGAAATCGACTACCGCGCATACCATCTCACGAAGGACTGACATTCGTATTGGTCGCACGCGGGTGCAGGGACGCCCGCTGCGATCGGCCCTGCAGGCATCTGAACCCGTAAGCGGCGTGGGTTACGCTTTCCGCGGCAACGGGCTATCAGCCAGCAGGTCTTCACGAGGGGGTTCGGCCAGATGACGTTGGCTCGCAGGCTCCGATTCCGCGCCCACCTGATGAAGGTAGGCGTCGACGGCGCGGTCAGTGTTGCACGGGACAAAGCCACCTCGTACGGCTACTCTCTGACCGGCCGGAAAACCGCACCCGCCACCGACTTCGACCCGTTCTCGGCGCAGGTCATGCACGATCCGTACCCGGGCTATCGGTCCTTGCTGACGGGTACTGAGGTGCCCAACGTGTGGTACAACCGCAAGCGCGGCATCTGGATCATCGCCGGCTATGACGATGTGCGAAAGGCGTTGCGCGACAATGAGGAATTATCGTCGGCGCAGAGCCAGAGCCGATTTCGCGTCCACCTGCCGTCGATGAACGCGGCCGACCCGCCTGAGCACACTCGGCTGCGCAAGTTCGTCTCCCGTGCGTTTACCGCACGGGCGATGACGGCCTGGCAGACGAACATCAACGAGGTCGCCGACGAACTCGTCGACGCCGTCATCGCCCGTCGCACATTCGAAGCGATTTCAGAACTCGCAAAACCGCTGCCGACCCGGTTGATCGCCAGGATGCTGGGCATACCGCACGATGATCAGCCCCAGTTCGTGGAATGGTCGGATGAGATGGTCGCGGGTGCCTTCGCGCCGCTGACCCCGCGCGGCATGCGGCTCTCCGCGCGTTCGGGCAGCGCGACCGCGGCAATGCGCCGCAGCCTCGACCCGCTCATCGCACAGCGACGCCGAAATCCCGGCGACGACCTGATCTCGATGATGACTCCCGCCGACGCCGACGACGTGCTCACCGACGACGAGATCTTCTGGAGCGCCGCCATGCTGATCGGCGCCGGCAGCGAGACGACGACGAACTTGTTGTCGGGGTTGTTGTTAACGCTGGCTCAGCGGCCCGACCTGTATGCCCGGCTGCGCGCCCACCCCGAGCTGATTCCGGCTGCGATCGAGGAGCAGCTGCGGATGGGCTCTCCGGTGCAGGGGTTCTACCGCACCGCAACCCGCGACTACACCGTCGGGGAGAACACAATTCCGGCCGGCGCAAAGGTGCTGCTGTTGTTCGCCGCCGCCAACCGCGACCCGCGCCACTACCAGGATCCGGACACCTTCGACCTCGACCGGAATCCGACCGACCACCTCGCTTTCGGGGGCGGTGTCCACTACTGCCTGGGCGTGCCGCTGACCCGGCTGGAAGGCGCTCGGGTGTTTTCCCAACTGCTGCCCAAGGTCGAGGAGATCCGTCTCGGCGGGGACTATCGCTACCTCGACAACCCGACGATGCGCGGGCTGGAGCACCTTCCGCTGGAGTTGATACCCGCCAAAGGCGCGTGACCGGCGAGGCTCAAAGCGCGCGCGTGCTGAGCCAGCTGTCGATTCTTTCGGCGACGGCGGCCCATCCGGGCTCGAGCATCATGTTGTGTCCCATGTCGGGGAAGAACTCCGCCTCGGTGCCGTAGGCCCGGGCAGTGGCGAGAATTTCCTTGCGGGTGTGTGCGCCGTCCTCGTCGGCCCCGAGCACCAGCATCGGCGCTGTCACACGTTTGGGTCGGGGCAGGCGCAACAGCAGGCAGTCGATGCCGATCCGCGAACTGTCCTCTTGCAGTCGCGCGGCGTACTTACGAACGTCGGCCTCCGGTGTGTGCGGCGAGAAGAATCGCTCGCGGGCCAATCGCGGAGGGGTGATGTACGGCAACGCTTTACCGGTGATCGTCATCTTTGCGAAATCCGATGGGCTTTGCCGGATCCAGCGCACGGCGTTGCCGAGGTTTCCCTGTGGCGGGATGGACGTCATCAAAACACCGGCCGGGGCGTCGTAGCGCTCCAGATACTTCTGAACGATCAGACCGCCCATCGAGTGACCGATGATCACCGGCGGGCTGGGCAGACGCTCGGCAACCGAGCGAACGTCGTCGATATAGTCGGCGACCGAACAGACGCGCAACGGCTTGTCACTCGGGCTCTCACCATGACCGCGGAAGCTCAACGCCACTGCGCGGTAACCTTTGTCGGCAAAGTAGCTGAGGAAATTCTCGTCCCAACACCACGCCGCGTGCCACGCCCCGTGCACGAAGAGCAGCGGCACAGGGTGCCCCTCACTGACGCTGCCCTTTTCGATCACCTCGAGCACCGCGTTAGCCTATCTGTCCGTTGAACCGGAACCCGACGGTGTCCAATAATCCGTATATCGCACGTTTTTGCCATGCCGTCAATTCAGTTTCTTGCGGGCGCGCCGCGCCAGTAGCGGCAGCAGCTGCTCGTGTGGCGCAAAGCGACAACACGCCGCGACGAGCTGATTTGCCCGCCCCGGGACCACCCGGCACTTACCCGCGTCCAAACCGTCGATCGCGGCGCGTGCAACTTCGTCGGCGGACTTCCACATGAAGCTGGGCAGCGTCGCGGCACGCTCACCCGCGCTGAAACCGGCTACCCCATCAAATCCGGTGTCGACCGGTCCCGGACACAATGCGGTTGCTACGACACCGCTGCCGCGCAACTCGCTGCGCAGACTTTCGGTATACGACAACACGAATGCTTTGGCGGCGCCGTACGCGGCATGCCCGGGCAGCGGGTAGAAGCCGGCCAACGACGACACGTTGAGCACGGCGCCGCGGCCTCGCTCAACCATTCCCGGTAGAAATCTGGTGCACAGGTCCACCACGGCGGCGACATCGACCTCGATGACGTTAAGTTGTTGTTCTGGAACTGATTTCGCCACCGTGGCACGTCGCGCCAAGCCCGCGTTGTTGATCAAGATATCCGGTGTCAGGCCCAGCGCCGCGATACGGCCAGCCAGCGCAGCGCGCTCGTCACGGTCGGACAAGTCGGCGGGCAGCACGTGCGCCGCAGGACTCACGCTCTCGGCGAGTGCATGCAGGCGGTCGGTGCGTCGAGCCACCAACACCAGTTGATGGCCACGCCGCGCCAACTCCACAGCGATGGCCTCACCAATACCCGACGACGCGCCGGTGACGACCGCCGCTCGATTTTCTGCCGGTGGCGGAAGGGACACGCGGTGGACCTTACCCGGCTTGCTGA
>DATAZN010000563.1:0-7755 GCA_036272035.1 Mycobacterium sp.
TTGGCGAGGTGCTGCCCTACGCAGGTGTGTGCACCGAAGCCGAACGCAAGGTGATTGTTGGGCTTGCGGTCGATGTTGAATTCGTCAGGGTGGTCAAAGACTTCTTCGTCGCGGCAGCCCGACTGGAACAGCGGCATCACCCGGTCACCGGCCTTAATGGTCTGGCCGCGCAATGTGTGGTCCTTCAGCGCGACGCGCATGAAGTGTTTGACCGGTGCCACCCACCGCAGACCCTCCTGGATGAGGTCAGGTACCAAACTGGGGTCTGCTTTGACACGCGCGAGCGCATCGGGGTTTGCGGCCAGTGCCTTCAGAGTGCCTGCGAGGGTTGCCGAAGTGGTGTCGTGACCGGCGGTGAAAATCGCCGTGTACCACCCGTAGACAAAGGTCTTGGGCCAGTACTCGCCGTCGGCGAGCTTGGCGCACGCGACGACCGTGGCCAGGTCGTCGCGAGGATTGGCGCGGCGGTCTTCGGCCAAGGTGTCGAAGTAGGCGAAGTAGTCCTGGATGGTGGCGGCGAACTGTTGGGCCATCGCCTCCGGGGTCAGCGCCTCGACGTCTTCGCGCTGATGCTCCGGATCGGCGGTGCCAAAGAACTCCTGGGTGAGCGCCATCATTCGGGGCTCGTCCTCTGGCGGCACCCCCAACAGCGTCATTATGACGTGCAGCGGGAAGCCCAGCGCCCAGTCGTCGAGGAGATCGATCTGGCCGCGGGCCGAAACCTGCTTGAGATGCTCGATGGACTCGTTGGCGAGCTGGCGGATCTGGTCTTCCAGTTTTCTGACCGATGGAGGCTTGAAATAGTTGAAAGCCATGTTCTTGGCGGCGGTGTGCTCGGGCGGGTCGATGTAGGGGAGGGCGTCAAGGATGCGCAAGCTGCCGCCGAGGAGTTGCTTGGTGAACGCGTCACCGGCGGTGTTCTGCAGGATGGGATTGTTCGAGCCGGGGTTCTCGGCGCCGCCGCCGGCGGCGAAGACCTCCGACAGACTCTCGACCTCCTGGATGTCGGCATGCTTGGTGACCAGCCAGACGGGGTCGTAGCCCTCGACTACCGCCTTGGCCACCGGCATGTTGTTGCGCATCCATTTGTAAGCGTCGTACAGCGCGGTGAGATCGGCGTGGCCCTCGGGTAGCACCAACTGCCGGGCGATTTTTTCGGGAAGAACTGCGGGTTCGGCTTGCTGAGCGGTCGTCATCGACGTCCTCTTTCTCTGGTCTTGGGTGCCCTAGAGCCGTCGTCCACAAGTCGTCGTGGGCGAGGTTTTCTGGTGACTCAAGTCTCATCTCGAGATGTCTCTTGTGCGTCACCATGACGGGGGGTGATTGCTCCCACATTGGGGGTAATGGGTGCCGGTCGACATTCAAATTGGCAGTTCAAAGCCGCTCAGTCTGACGGGCAGCCGTCGTCTATCCATTGCTCGATGGCTTCGATTTCATCCGCCGGCATGGGATCGAGGTATGCGGGCATGGCGGGCGTCACGGCTCCCGCGGGAGGGTCGTCCAGGTCCGAGCCAAATGGTGCTTCGCCTTTCAGCGACAACACCAGATTGGAGTTCGCCCCATCGCCGAGGCTCACGAGTCTGCGTCCGCCGACCTTCATGTCGACAAAGCGGTCTCGAGTGACGCCACGCCAGAAGGGACCGTGAGAGGCGACGTCTGCGTCTGGTCCGCCAACCGACTTATCAAGGATCGCGACGACGTCGTCAAATTTCATGGCTTAAGTCCTTCCGCCAGTTGTGATTGTCCGTCCATCCGGCTGCACGCACTCGCTTCAAGTGGTCCCTGCGAGGGAAATGACCTCGTGGAAACCTTCGCGCAGGCAACTCGAGAATGCTGCTGCGTCGACGATGGCGTCTGGATCAAAGTTGACTGCGATGCAACAGGTTCCGTCGTAAGTCAACATCGCCACCATGGCGGGGATGCCGGGACGGGGTCCCATCGGGTAGACCCGCGTCACCCGCGCACCTGCAAGATAGAGCGGACGCCCGATCGCGCCCAGATTAGAAGCCTGCAGGTCGGAAAGTCCGGTCATCCCACCGGCGAGGCGAGAGAGCACAATCCCCGGTAGGCGGCTCAACACCGGCGCGAGGAGATCGAGAAATCCGAGCGCGGGCTCCATGCGCGCATCGGCGATGAAGTCGTGGATGGCGGCGATACGAGTTGCGGGATCGACTTCACCGACCGGTGCGACAAATCGTGCGCCGGCGAACTTGTTGGCGCCCATCGGGTCGGCGTCGGTGCGCAGGCTCACCGGTATCGCCACGGGCATGGAATCGACTGAAAGAGAAAGCTTTTCATGGTAGCGCCGTACCCCGCCGAGCAGACTGGCCAGGAATGCGTCGTTGACCGAACCTCCGGCAGCCCGGCCCGCCGCTTTCAGGTCGTCGAAGGCGACGTCGAAGGTGTCCAGCCGATAACCCGATCCACTGCCGGTCAGCCCGGGGGAATGGGGTGTGTCCGGCGGTGTCAGCACACGCCGCAGCGACATCGCGAATTTAACGGCTTCGCTCGTCGTTCCGATGGGATCGCCGACAAACCGCCCGGCGAGGCGGACGGTCTCGCGCAGCGCGTCCGCGGGAGCACCGGCGATCTTGCCTGCCAACCGGTTTACCAGGAGGCCCTCCGCTGATTCCGCCCGTCGCGGCTCGGGCATCGGCCGATCGTCGGCGGGTCCGGGATCCTGGCTGTGCCCGTGAGCCAGGTCCAGCAATTGCAGCAGACCGATTCCGTCGCTCAGACTGTGATGCGGCTTGAACAGGTAGGCGGCCCGACCTTCGGTTATGCCGAGCACTAGCAGCGCCTCCCAGGGTGGACGCTCGGGATCTAGCGGGCGCGCAGCGAACTGGGCGGCCAGATCGTGCAATTCGGCCATTGACCCGTCGCCCGGTAACCGCACTCGCTGCAGGTGGTACTGCAGGTCGAAATGCGGGTCGGGTGACCATGCCGGTGCAACCAAGGGCACCGCCGGCTCGACGACCCGTTCCCGCAGCCGCGGCACTCGCTGGGTAAACCGATCATGGGCGGCCACCAATCGATCCCAGTCGGGCTCAGTGTCGAGCAACTCGACCATCACACCGGTCGACCGCGTTCGGTAGTCGCCACCGGTCCGCCACATCAATGCTTCCCACGCGCTGAGGTCTTGTCCCCCTCCCCACGAGGCAAGCGTGTCGTCGTCGGCGTTAGGCATGGTGATCGCCCATTTCGGTTGACACTGCTGCGTGGTCCACGGCGTTTGTCACTTCGAGTATCAGCCTCGCGACCGCGGCCGGGTCGTCGGACATTGGGACATGTCCAACGCCGTCAAGGTGGATCAGCTCCGCCCCGGGCAGCCGTTCTAGCATCGGCGCGCCGAAACCGTCGAACGGCAACACCCGGTCCTGGCCGGCCCACACCAGCCGGACGGGGTAGTCCCGAACAGCTGGCAGGGGCGTTACCTGCTGAATCGGGAATTCCCGAAGTAGGCCAGCGACTACCGGCGCCCGGCCCCCGGCCCGGATGGAAGCGGCCAGCGCCTCGGGTAGGACGCGATCCGGGTGCGCGACCTGCCCGGCCAACAGTGATCGGCGGAGCACGCCGTTTGCCGCGATCGCGTCGGCGCGTGACGCGTAGCGACTGAGCGCGCCGAGCGAGAGCCGTACCCCGGTTGCCCGTAACTCAATGCTGCGCTGTGAGCGCCAGGCCCCAGGGGGGCTGAACAACACCAGGGATCGCGCCCGGCCGCGGCGCGCGAGCTCGATTCCGATTCTCCCGCCCAGGGAATTGCCGGCGATGTGCACTTGCTGAAGACCCAGCTGGTCGAGATCTTCCTCGATGCGGTCGGTCAAGGCCTGAATCGAGGGCGCAGTTTGTGGGTCCAGGATCGGCGCGCCGCCGTGGCCCGGCAGCGTCAGCGCGATCACGTCATGGTGGGGTTCGAGATATGGCAGCACTGGCGACCAGACCCGCCAGATGGCGCCGATGCCGTGTAGCAATAGCAGGGGCGTTCCGCTTCCACCGCGGTGGCTGGGGGTCAATTCCAGCACCGGGAACATCGCGCGAGGTCGCCGGTGTTCGCGCCGGGCACGTGTAGCCGCTGCGGCCACGGCGCTGCCGGCCAGGAGCGCAGCGGCCACGGTGGTTGCCCGTCGCCGTCTGTTGTTCGTCATTGTTGTCTCAGAACTCGAATCAGGGTGTCAGCACGGCCTTGAGGACCTCACCGCGGTGCTGGGCCTCGACCGCTTCGTTGATCTGGGCCAACGGCATCGTGGTGATCAGCTTGTCGAACGGGAACTTGCCGTCATCATGCAGAGCAAGCAAGTAGGGAATGAACGTCTGCGGGTCGGAATCGCCCTCGACGATGCCCCGGATGGTGAGTCCGAGCAGCGGCGGCTGGAATAGCCCGACCGAAAACACGGCCTGCGGGTCGGCAGGCACACCAATTAACCCGAGCATGCCGCGCATCCCAAGGGACGCAAGCAGCTGCTCTACGACGGATGTTACCGCGGTGGAGTCGACGGCGTAATCGGCCCCTGCGGGGGCGATTTCACGGATCTGGTCGGCCAGTGGACCGGCCTGCGGGTCGACGACGTGTGTGGCGCCGAGTTCGAGAGCGAGCGACCGCCTGCTCTCGTGTAGGTCGACCGCGATGATCGACGAGGCATCACGAACTGCGGCCGCCATGACGGCCGATAGCCCCACTGCTCCCGCACCGGCGACTATCACGGTTGTCCCGGGGCGTACGTCGAGTGAGTTGAAGACTGCGCCGGCCCCGGTCTGGATGCCGCAGCCAAGCGGGCCGACGAGCTGGAGCGGAGCGCCTGGCGGGAGCTTGACCACGTTGCGCTCGTGAGCCAGCGCGTGCGTCGCCAGTGACGACTGGCCGAAGAAGTTGGCTCCCAATTTCGTTCCGCCAGCGGCTAACCCTGACGAACCGTCGGGACGCGCCCCGCTGAAGTTGTATTCCAGGAAATTATGGCAATACGCCGGCTCTCCCTTACTGCACCCCGGGCAGGCGGCGCAGCTATTGAAACTGATCGCGACGTGATCGCCAATAGCGACAGTCGTTACCTGCTCACCGACCGCCACCACGGTTCCGCTGCCCTCATGACCCAGCACCCCGGGTAACGGAAACGGTAGGTGCCCGTGCTGCACGGCGATGTCGGTGTGACAGATGCCGGCTCCGGCGATCTCTACCACGACTTCGTCGGGGGCTGGCTCTTGAAGCTCCACTTCGGTGAGGGTGAACGGCGCACCGATCTCCTGAACCACAGCGGCTGAGATCTGCATCCGTGCCCCTTTTCTTTCCGGCGGCGGTGGGTCCGAACTGGCTCTGCTCGCGATTAACACCCGAGCCAGTCGAAGTCGGATTCAACTGCGCTGATCCCGATGGAGCGAGTGTGGCCGAACTGGCGGAGCGGGCGCGTCACCACATCGGGCGGTTCTCTACCCCACAGAAGGGGGATTTCGCTCCAATACTCTTGGCCACACGATTTTGAATCTTCATAGTGAGATGGCCAGAGCCAAGGTGACTGTCGCAAGCTACCCGCCCCGATAGCGTGCCGGTGTGCCCGCCGTCCCAAACTCCAGGCATGCGGGCGCGGTGTCGGGGCCGGGTTTGCGGTCAACGGAGACCGCATTCCCGCGGCACGGCCGTCACGACGGCGACGCAGGGGAGACGAAGTGAGAATCGCAGTAAGCCCACCAGCTGCGCCGGGACGAGAATCTGCGTCCGAGCCGAGGCAAGATGTGGATGCTCAGGGGGTGCGTCGAGGACAATGGGGTCCTCGAGGCAGCTCACAACGCCGGCAGCGTGATGTGAGATGACCAGCACTACGCCGCCGCTGATAACGGTCGACGAGCTCATCGAGCAGATCAAAACGTCGCCTGACGGTCCGAAAGTCGCCGCGTTCTTTGACTTTGACGGAACCCTGATTGACGGCTACTCGGCCGGCGCGCTCTACGCTCATCGCGCCCGCAACTTTGAACTCGGACCAGATGAGTTCGTACGCACACTGCGTTCCGCGCTCGGGGGGCCCCTCGACGAAGTCGCGTTCGAAGACCTACTGGTGCAAGGAATCCGTGGCTGGGTGGGCCGCACCGAAGACGACCTGATGGAACTCGGAGAGCAGCTCTTCACCCAAGAAATCGCCGGGTCGCTCTTTTACGGGGCGTGGCGATTGGTACGCGCCCACCAAAACCGCGGCCACACCGTTGTGATCGCCACATCGGCGACGCGGATGCAAGCGCAGCCGATGGCCCGCGAACTGGGTATCGAGCACGTCTTGTGCACCGAGCTCGAAACCGAGCAAGGCGTGCTCACCGGGCAGCTGGCAGGTCGTACGCTGTGGGGTGATGGTAAGGCCGCTGCGGTCAAGGAATTCGTCAGACGGCAACGTATCTCATTGAGAAACTGCTACGGCTATGCCAATGGCGATGAGGACATCGCGATGCTCGACACCGTTGGATTCCCGCATCCGGTCAACCCGGCGCCGATCCTGGCCGAACACGCCGCGGAGCACGGCTGGGATGTCGTGCGGTTCCGGGGCAAGCGTGGCCGACTACACCCTATGGCGCTGGCCCGGACGACAGCGTTGTACGGCAGCTTCGCCGCGGCGGTGGGCGCCGGAGCGATCGTCGGAGTATTGACGAACGATAACCGCGGTGGTGTGGACCTGGCCACGTCCCTGTTCGGCAGGGCCGCAGGCCAATTCGGCAATATCAAGATTGACGTCGTCGGTCGGGAGCACACCACGCACCGGCCGGCCGTGTTCTTCATCAATCACCAGAGCACGCTGATTGACGCGCTTGTCACCTCCAACGTCGTGCAGCGGGGGTTCACCGTTGTGGCGAAGGCCGAGGTAAAGCAGATACCCGTGCTAGGACCGCTACTCACGCTGGCCGACGTGGCATTCCTCGACCGCGCCGACACCTCGAAGGCAATCTCCGCAATGCAGCCGGCGATCGACAAGCTGAGCAAAGGCGTTTCAATCGTGATTTCGCCAGAAGGCACCCGGTCGCTGAGCCCCCGGGTCGGGGCTTTCAAAAAGGGGGGCTTTCACCTGGCTCGTGACGCCGGAGTTCCGATCGTTCCGATTGTGATCCGCAATGCCGGCGAAATCATGTGGCGCAATGCAAAGGTGGCTCAGGAAGGCACGATCGAAGTCGTTGTCCACGAGCCACTTCCGACTGTCGACTGGACGAAAGCCGATCTCGATGAGTGGGTGCCGCGAATGCGCCAACTCTACGTCGACACCCTCGACGATTGGCCGGGCAGCCAGGTGGGCAAGCGCTGGTCGGAGATGATCGCGAAGGCATCGGTGCGGAAATGACGGTGCTGGCGGATCGCCTCGCGCGGCTGCTACGCGCGAACCGGTCCGCCGCCACGCAGTCTCCGGATGAGGCCGACGCTCTACTCAGTTCCAACGAATTTTCCACAAGCACAGCAGAATTGGCGTCGCAGCTGGGTCGCGATGTGGCCGACGTGCGGGCTGAGGCGACTGCCTACGTGCGCGAGATGGCAGCAACCCATGTCCCGGGCGTCGTGCGCGCCTGGGAGACCTGGTCTTCATGGATGGTTCGTGGATTCCAAGTTGTCGTCGATGACGACGATCTAGCCAAATTGCGAGAACTCGACCGCGACCACGCCTTGATCTTCTTGATCTCGCACCGTTCGTACCTGGATCAGTTCTCGTTTCCGCCACGCCTTACGCGGGAGGGCATTTCGCCGACGTTCGGGCTGGCTGGCGCGAACCTCAACTTCTTTCCCCTGGGTACGAT
>DATAZN010000564.1:0-16098 GCA_036272035.1 Mycobacterium sp.
CACCGGGCCCGCATGAGGTTCTGGTGAGCGTTGAGGTCTCGCCGTTGAACAAACACGACCTACTGGTTGTCGCCGGCGTGCTGGCGCGACCACCCCTGCCCCACATACCAGGCGCAGAGGGGGTCGCCCGCGTGCTTGCCATTGGCCCCGAGGTCGATGGACTGTCAGGTCGGCGATCTGGTCGTGCTACCCCTGTATGCGCCGCGGAGGCGGTGCCCCGAGGCGATCGGTAGCTTCCGTCCGCGGCTCGTTGTTGTCTGCGTCTCTTGCGTCCAACGTCCCATCAGTTCTCACATATCGTTAGCCCTGCGAATGTTCCCAAAAGTGTTCCCATCGAGCATGAAAACGGCCCCCGGAGGGTTCTCCGGGGGCCGTTTCGCCTAGTAGCGGGGACAGGATTCGAACCTGCGACCTCTGGGTTATGAGCCAACCGGTGGCCGTCGCATGGGGATGCGTAGGTCTCATACATGCTGGTCAAGACGTGCCGCTGGTCCATCCAGTCACGGCTCATCCCACGCCGTCCTAGGCGTTTCGCCGCGTTTGGTTCACAAATGCGTTCACATCAGCTCCCTGAGATTGTCATGTGATGTCTCGACAATACCTCAATACCTGGGCGTATATCACTAGATCAGTGAGGTACTGCCTATAGCTGAGGTATAGTGATGCTCATGGCGCAACAGGAGAGGGCAGTTAGCGCGCTGGAAGCCGTTCTTCATACCGCGCTGCGCGCGCGCCCCACCGGGGGTCGGAAACGCGATCTGATCGTGACGTTGGACAACAAAGATCTCCTGGTCCGCTGGCTGAAGGTCGCCTGGCCACAGCAGGTCGAAGAGGCCCTGCACGATACCCCCCGACCGGACGTGATCGCCGCGCCGCGGATGTCACCAGGAGCGCGCGACATTGCCAAGAAGGCCGGCGTCGGCTGGGTTGACGAATCCGGGGCAGCCGACATCGTCATCAGGGACGCCTCGGGAACGACGATCATCATCGAAACGAAGGGCAAGCCGCCGGTGCCGCTGGACTCACGCTTCGGATGGAAGCCAGCCACGCTCGCCGTTTGTGAGGCAATTCTCACGGAAAAGGCCAACCCAACCGCTAACTCGGTTATAGAAGCCACCGGGATATCGATGGGCAGTGTGGTAACCGCGCTGAAATTCCTTGAGCAGGACGGTCATCTAGTCAGCTCCGCTGCCCGCGGCCCCAACGCCGCGCGACGCGTCGCCAATCGTGACGAGTTCCTAGACGCTTACGCGACGGCGGCTGAGCGGCTGCGGTCGCCGATTTCGATCCGGGTCGGTGTGCTGTGGCGGGATCCCGCCGCCGGGGCCATCCAGACCGGTCAGTTCTTGGAAGCTGCCGGTATCGATTGGGCTGCCACAAGCGCACTTTCGGCGAGCATGCTTGCGCCAATGCAGACTGAGGTGGCGCCGTTGGAGATCTACGTGACGGGCAAGACATGGAGTGATGTTCGCCGAGCCGCGTCGGCGGCCGGCCTGCAAGAGATGGACGGCGGGCGCCTGGTGCTGCGCCCGTTCCCCACACCGGCCGGCGCGAAATTAAGCGAGACCATCGTCCACGGATTCAGCTCCGTGCTATGGCCTCGCGCATATGCCGACCTCCGAATCAGCGGAGTGCGCGGCGAAGACGCCGCCGAACACTTACGTGAGGAAATGACGACACCATGAATGACGAATTGGAGCCCATTCGGACCGCGGCGGCCAGGCGAGCAGCCGAACTCGCTCTAGTACACGTAGTGCACCACTACGGCGGACGCCCAGAGTTCGTACTTCTTGGGGGGTTGGTGCCCGCATTGCTCTGCTCGAACTCGTCGAAGCGGCACGCAGGAACGTCCGACGTCGACGTCCAGGTCAATCTGGAGATCGCCGGTGGCTCAGTTCAAGCGGCGCGCTTAGAAGAAGCGTTGCTCAACAGCGGATTTCAGCCTGATGACGAACGCGTGTGGCGATGGGAACTCAACGACCCTGACGGCGTCCGCGCAACCGTCAAATTCGAGCTGTTGGCTGATCTCGACGATGAGCCAAACAACGCTACTGTCGAATTCACCGGCTGCAATCACCTCGGCGCAGCGAATTTGCGCGGAACCGGATACGCGGCACGAGACGTCGTGATTCACAAGATCTACGCGAACGACCACGGGACGCGGCGCGAGGCTGAAATCAACGTCACCGGACTGGCCGGCTTCCTGCTTGCAAAGGTGGCTGCGGCTCATGGCCGCCGGAAAGAAAAGGACTGGTACGACATTGCGTTCGTGTTGTTGCACAACGACCACGGTGACGCCACGGCAGCTGCTCAACGCGTCCTGGAGGTCTTTGGTGCGCCGACAGGCGAGATGCGCACTCAATTGCAAGATCTTCAGGCCAATTTCGCCGACTCGTCCGCCCAGGGCTCTCGCGCGTACGTCAAGCAGTTCATCGAGAACCATCCCGACGAAGACGGTGAGACCGTGGCCACCGACGGCCAGCTCGCGGTCGCGGCATTCACCGAGCGCCTGCTGCGCTGACCGCTTGCTACCGTTCAGCTCCGGCAACTCGTCGGCTCCGAGCCGATCGGCTGAGTGTCTATCAGTACGTCGGTCAACCGCTTAAAAATATGTTCCGAAGTGGGGCGGGCGGGTCGCGAACCCGAGACCAACGGATTATGAGTCCGTCGGTCTCGGCTCGTAGCAAACCCGATTGGATGCTGCAGTGACCCAATTTTGCCGCTAACCCCTTAGTCTTTGCACTTTTCCCGTTCCAACAGCAATCGGTTCCCGCAAACTAGGCGAACGCCGCAGGCAGGGCAGTACACGAAAGCTTGTGGACGTGGTGTGGACACCAGCGTCGGTACGGCTGGAACTGGCGCTCACTGGCCCGCCTGCGGGTACGTGGCCGCGAAGTGCAGCATGCGCGCCGCTAGAGGCTGGAATGGCAGCACCCCGCGACGAGTGAACCCGGGACCGCTCTGCAACGCACGCTGTCCCCGCTTGTCGGGGTACCGGGCCAACAGTTCACGTACTGTCGCAGCGTCTTCGCCAGCGTCGGGATACAGAAGCTGGTCCAGCTTCTCCTGCAGCGGACCCATCAGCGGCTGGATGGTTTGGATCATGTTCAGCACGCTGGGATCAGACTCCCTGTCTTGCAACTCACCACGCTTCAGCCAGGGCTTATTCCGGGCCTCCTTGGTGAAGTCGAACATGTACTGGCGATCCATGTACACGTTGACGGCGTTCTC
Organism: Mycobacterium sp.; assembly: GCA_036272035.1. Classification (GTDB taxonomy): domain Bacteria; phylum Actinomycetota; class Actinomycetes; order Mycobacteriales; family Mycobacteriaceae; genus Mycobacterium. Next base: position 3,232 of record DATAZN010000564.1, read on the forward strand.
GCCATGGAGACGTGCCGCGAAGTCGTACTTGAACGCGTTGATGTCGCCGTGCAGCAGCGCATCGCGCATTTCAAGCAGCCAGCGGTAGTCAAAGGAATTCGCCTTCAAGTCGTTGAAAAGGCCTAGTACGGCCTGTTCTTGCGGCGTTCGGCGGCCGAAGGTGTCGCGCACAGCGCGGATCGTTTGATCTTCGTGACTCTGTAGAGCACTGGTGAAGGAAATCAGCGCTGACCGCACCTTGCGCCTGCGCTCGTCAAACGCATCCTCGTCGAAGATCCCGATCTTGTTGTCCCGCAGGTCTTCAAGGATCGAAACCAGCTGATTCAGGAACCTGTCGCTCTCATCGGAGATGTGTCCCAGTAGTTCACTGTCCAACATCTTCCGAAGCCGTTCGTACGCATCGCGATACCGCTTGTCTTCCTCTTCAGTCAACGAACACACCTTCTCGAAAATCGGGGCATCAGAGCGGCTGGGGTCCAGGTGGACCAAGATCGCGCCATACGGGTCCGCTTCGGCCTCTGCGTCCTGAGCGTCCATGTCGGCCCTCATCTGCGCAATCGCGTCCATGATTTCCTTGACGTCCGCAGCCACTTCGCGAAAGCGTTGCTGGATCTGATCTGACGGTGGCAGACCATCGGAAAGCCAAGGCTTGTAAGCGGATAGCACGCCCTCCAGCGCGTCCTTGACCAACTGCTGCGCGGTCTCGCGGGTGTATCGATCCCGAACGTCAGGCGTGTCCTTCCAGTCCGCCCAGACGGTTGTCGCCGCCTTCGCCAGTGCGGTTAGTGCCTCGAAGATCACTAGGGCCGATGGGCTGGGACTGGTCACAGTCGGCAGCGCCGCTTCTTGCCACGCCTCGCAGGCATTGTCACAAAAGTCTGTTGCGTCGTTGCCTTCGATGTCGTCCAGCGCAGCGGTGAAGGCCTTTAGCCGACCGATCCACTCCCCTACGCGATCTAGTTCTTCCTGGTCGTCGTCCTCCACGTCCGTACCTTTCCTTGGGCTGTCACAGCGTGCGTGGCTCCCTTCCTGTGGGCAGCCGTCCAGGCTCGCACAGAGGTCGACAAACGCACGACAATTTCGGTGCGTGTCGCCCACCCCGCCCGCCTGCCCAACGCAAGCCGGGTGCTAGAGGACTCGGACGGGTTCGCTGGCACGACCTGCGGCACACGTTCGCCACGCTGGCTCTATCTGCCGGGGAGCACTACATGCAGGTGAGCAAGTGGCTAGGGCATTCCAGTTATGTACTCACGCTATCCACTTACGCCGACTACATACGCGAAGACGATACGGCGGCACCAAAGTTCGATAGGCCGGTTGCGGACACCAACGTTGTGCGCATCCATCGCGCCAGGGGTTAGTTCCCATCCTGGAATCATGACGCCGAGGCATTAAGACGTTCAGGCTGGCCGGTGTTTGTTCGCCGCCACTGGTAACCAGCCTCGTCTTCGTAGCTAATAGTGATGCGTAGCTTGTAGTTTGGGTTTCCCGTTGTGTACGCCATCAACGCACTCTGGTTAGGCCCTAGTGTGCTTTGCCATTCTGCGGCAAAGTGGCCAACCATGGCCTCTTGCATAGCCTGCTTCACTGTTGGCGCTAGGTGGCTCGCCAGCTGCTGGGCAGTCCCAGGGGGAATCATTGAGCCGTAACCCGACTGTTGAAGGCTGCCCTGCAGCGATCCCGATAGGGCCGCCTGAACAGATCGCCCAAAAGCTTTGTCCACCGGCATTGTGTTGTTGGCACGTTGGCAGCCGTTAGGCACCACATTGCCGTTGACATCGACCGCTTCCACGTCAACGTTGAGGATCGTCGTTACTGCGTTGCTAACGTTCTCGATCTTGACTGTCCACCAATTGCTGCCAAACATCGGCGTTCGTAGGCAGCTGGGTACAACCTTGCGGGCCTGTGCGACTACACGATCCATCTCAGCCCGATTAAGCGCTTCCATCTGCGCTTCATGCCGCTTGCGCTCTTCCTCAGCCTTGCGCGGTTCACGTATGACCGCAACGTAAAGCGCAATCAGCACGCCGATGGTGGTTGCACCGGAGGCAGTCGCCTGGATGGCCCACGTACCAAATTGGATTGTTCATGGGTCCCCTGGCCTGTCGCCTGCATCAACACCGGCCAAGGTAATCGAGACGTCCGACACACTGGCTGTTCCGCGCCGCCCTGCCCCCGCCTTGGTGGTGCTGCGGCGGACCAGTGACACAGCGTGAAGTCAGCGCGTTAAGACAGTTCCTTCAGGGCCTTCTTGATGGCATCCAGGGCCTTGTCGTAATCCCTGTGAGACTGGTCAAGATTGACTGCGTTGGCAGGGTTTGCGCGGAGGCCATCCCATACCGCTATCAGCGTGTCGCTGAGAGCGTTCGCCTCCTTGGTGGCAGCGCTAAAGCCGTACAGTTCCAGTTTGGTTTCAGCCAGCGAATAGTTGTCGCCCAGCCTCTTCATCGGCCCTGCATTCATCTTTGCGACTTCCTCGGCGCGAACAGCTTGATCTGTCGTCAGGGCGATACGATCAATCGCTCGGATCAACTCCTGGATCGCAATGGTGGCCTCCGTTAATACCGCCACCTTTTCCTCCCTGCGATTCTCGCGCCGGGTGGTGCGCGTAGTTTTTGTCACCCCGGCGTAGGCAATCAGAGCTCCAATAACGGCAATGATTGCCGCCGCGACAGTGGCCTTTGGTTGAGTAAGCCAATCGGGGTTCGTGACGGTAGGACAGGGATCAGCCGCAAGCCACGTCGTCAATGCGGAAGTCATGACAGAAGGCTAGACGCGGTACGCGTGCTCGGAGGCGACAACTTCGGTTTCCCGGAAACCATAGCGATCCAGCACTTGCCGCGCCGTAGACAGCGCGAGCTTACGGCTTTCAACATTGGGCCCGATGACGACCCGGACGAGCGCCTCAGTCTTGAAAGGGATCTCCGTATACGGCTTGAGACCGGCCCTCCCGCCAGGCCGAAACTTCACGTCAACGGTTTCGAGGGCTCGTTGCGCGGCCCATTTGAACTCTTCGACTTTTCCTAGAGCTTTCTTCATCGACAGCGACGACGATCCGAGGTGTTCCGGGATCGTGAACCGCCACTCTCGCTCACTTTGATAGGTCGTCTTCTTAACCAATGCAAGCATCGACAGGAACAGTGGAACTCGATTGATGATGTTGTACAGCCTGTTTGGAAGCAGCCCCTCACCGTTCTTCTCGCACGACCGTTCGATTTGATAGAGCACAGCGTCGATGGCACGCTGACGTCCCTCTTCGCCGTAACTGACGGGTTGAGTGAACGAACCCCAGACGAACGGAACCTGCTTGTTCGTATCTGACACAGTTGCTGTCATCTGAACAAGCTGGCCGTGCTCTGCGTGATGGAAGTACGGGACCTCTAGTCGCGTAATGCTTTCCTTGTCGAACCCCAGCGCCGTGCCTTTCGCGTCATCGGCGTACGCACGCCACTGGCCGAAATCGTCGCCGTCCGCCGAAAACGACGTCGAGAAGAGACGATCTTCGATGGCTTCGGGGTCAATTGCATTGGTCATCGAAATCGCCTGCAAGGCAGCATCGTAGGCCTCAGAGTATTCGGGTTTATCCGTCTTGGCCGCTTCCAAGGCGGTGAGCAACGCTTCCCACGCGTACCTGAGTTCCAGTGGATCGTTCAGGAACCTAATGTCAGTAGCCCACAACTTGCGGTTCTGGACAATTCCCGCGAACCCGCCGGCATCTGTGTAGTGATACAGAATCTCGCGCTCAGCCGGGTCTTCTTCAGGGGCGCTATCACTCATCGGTATCCCTGCGCTAAGGAGTCATGTCCACGATGTGATCGGCACTTCTGCCCAGAATCCGTAGGGTCGGATTGCCGTTGACGTAGATGGTGATCACTTGTGCACTGGCCTTCTCGTTCTTGCTGAAGCGCTTGACCAGCCACCGCTTGGTGCCGTTGTAGATGTCGGTCGCCATCAGCGATAGGACGCCGCCGAGAATGTAGATGCCAACGGTCTCTAGCGAGTTCTGTACCGAAAACTGGCCGGGATCTGGCAGCTGGAGCGTCACTTCATGACCGTCGCCAATCAGCTCGTGCAGCAGTTCGTACACGTCTTCCCTTACATGCGGGTAAATGGCTGCCCGCAGAGACGGCCGGATCACCACGGTCGCCGTTTCGGCAACAGAGTCCATGTCTCGGACAGTAACGCGCACGGGTGACCCCGTGCCTCAAGCCAGCGGGTAGCTGACGCGGACGTTGCAAAACGTCGTACAGACCGAATGTGGACGCGGTGTGGACGTGGGGCCGTACCGGCCCGTTTCAGGTGAGTGGTTCCCACTCACCTGCGGGCTGTCTAGCTGCGAAAACAGTGAGTGGGTCGGGCGGGGCTCGAACCCGCGACCAACGGATTCGCAATCCGATGGCCCGGACAGCTCCGGTGCAAGCCCGTTTCTCATTGCATCACAATGTGATTGAGTTCCCGACGGCCCGGCGGAGACCGGACAATTCCTGTCCATTCCCGGCCAATAACGTCGAATAAACGATGAGCCTCGGGTCGCATCTCGCCCTGCTAGGCCGATACGGGTTGGGCGAAAGCCCGGACTAGATCGCGGGTACCGACAATCGCCGATTACGTCAGTTCGACATGCGAATTAGCCGGACACTGCTGTCAGGCGCTCGCCGTGACCGGTTCTGGTTTGTCGCGTTTAGATTTCGGTGATTGAGACGATCTGTGATGACTGTCGCCAGGACCGCGATCACCGCCAACAATGGATTCTTCCAGCAGCAGAAGCCTGCAGCCGCCGTGGTAAGTATTATGCAGTCAAGACCGTCCACCTACGATCAAAGAAGTTTCAACGGCCGCCGATGTGCGATCAGCAATCGCCAAAGAGCGGCGACGACACACCCTTAATTGAGCCGCAACAGATCACAGTGGACCACCTGCGGCGAGCAGCCGATAGTTGGCTGGGCCCGAGCGATCCGGAGTTGATGGCCAAGGAGTGGGACGAGTCCGCGACGCCTGACGTCCAGCCGGCGACAAACTCTCCGCGGAGATTCGGCCAGCTCGAGAACCTCGCAGCTTCCGACAACTTTGACGATCCGCTACCTGATACGGAAATCGCTGCGTGGGAAGACGATTTGCCCTCATAGCCCCTCGCACGCGCATTCCGTCTCGCCGCAATTCGTCACTGATTGGGCAAGCGCGTGCTGGCCTGTCGGGCACGAAAGTCGGCCGACCCCCGCAGGGCAGGGTATTGGGACTAATGTCATCGAACAATTGCTTCGTCCCGAGCCACATGTGCCGACTCAGTTTGTCGGACAATGTGTTTCGGTGGAGCAACTGATGAATAATCGTCATTATCCATGAAATACTGAAACCATGGCGAGCTCCTCTCACCGGACTACCGAGACCGCGCAGGTGCAGCAACCGGAGTGGTTCGCCGCGTCGTAGAGCTCAGCCAGGGCGTCGCTGCGACTTGAACCGCTCTAGTGCAACCTCGCCGGCAACAGCGCAATCGCGCCGGAACCTCGTTGCCACCAGGGCCTACGGCACAGGCAATGACGCCGATTGCAAGCGGGTGCACCACACATGCGCTCTGCGCAGGCTGCCTGCGTAAGCTCTACCCAACGCCTGGCAATACTTTCGACAGGCTTGAGCGAGATGGAGTGCCCATCCATGACAGCACCGCTGCCCCGCGACGTGGCTCGCCACCTTCCTCGCGCGATGATTCGGCTGCGAGCACGCCTGCGCACCGAGTCCGCGCCCGCCGCCATGCCCTGGACGTGGTCGCAGGCGACCACACTGAGTCGCATCGCCAAGGAAGGACCCACGACGGTCAGCGCTCTCGCCGCCTCCGAGCACGTACGTCACCAGTCGATGGCCGAGACGGTCGCCGCCTTACGTCAGGCAGGACTCGTCGCCGCCAAGTCAGAACCCACAGACGGCCGCAAGACACTCGTGTCGGCCACACCCGCCGGTCGCAAGCTCATCTCGAACGTCACTCCCGTACGGGAAGCCTGGCTCGAAGCAGCCATCGAACAGAACCTCACGCCCGGCGAACGCCGGACGCTGCTGAAAGCCGCCGACATCATGGAGCGTCTGGCCGACTGCTGAACACCGGGGCCCGACGTCATTGGCGTCGGGGGGGCCGAGCACGAAGGTGGCTTCGAGAAGTGGGTGCTTACCTGCATAGCCGTTTCGGGGTCGCCGCGGCCACACCGAACTCGGTGGACAACCCATCAGCCAGCGGCATAAGCGGCTTGCTGAATCGCGATCAGCCAATATGTCCTGCATGGCCGACGAATCCAATATTAAGACCTACTCCCTCGACGAGGTCGCGGCGATGGTGCTCACGTCGGAGATGAAGAACGGTCCGCGTTGGCTAGCGGAGCGGCTGAACCGCGGTGACCTTTCGGGCTATCGCGTCGGCCGTACATGGCGGATGACTCACCGCGATGCCGAGGACTTGATCCAACTGTGTAGGAATCGCCCCGCATCGCGGAAGGCGATGCAGACAGACGGATATCGCGCCTCGTCGGGCCTCACACCGACGTCGCGTCGACCTCGCGAGCGAAGAGTCCTGTGACCAACAACCAGAGGCGCGACCGGTATCCCACCGCAAGCGTAGGCTGACCTACGCCGCCGCGACCGCCGTCAACGTTGATGGATCGTTGATGCGCTGTAGCCCAGCAAAAACAACGTCGCTGTTCCGCGAGGGTTATTTCACAAGAGCCGCCGGGAATCGAACCAGGCGCGAAAATTGCGCTGAGTTGGGAAAATGCTCGATTCGGCAACGTGAAACGACGCGAAAGTACGCGAAATGACCCGAGATACGCGCAAGGTGTTGATGGCATCAACGGTCGTCGGGCGGTTCTCTGATGGCCGGGCGGCTACAGATCCGGACACGGTCATCTAGTTCTCCGAACGGAGGCGAGGTGGCGGTCAACCCCAAGGCCCGGCCCGCGCCCGGGCCGGTCACTGTTCGCAGGCGCCGGCGACTGCCGCTAGGACGGCCGTGAATTCTGCGACTCGATGCAGATCACTGTGCAACCGGGGCTGTCCGGCACCACCGGCTGAGAAGGCAAGACCGGTTGCTGGGCAGGCATTGCCGGCGGGCCGAAGTCGATCAACGGCATCTGGGCCAGCGGGTCGGTGGGCGCCAGGCCGTGGATGTTGAGCGGCAGTCCCGGCCCAAGTCCCTCCGGGTTCTCCAGATGCGGGTCAGCGAGCGGCGGTGCCGGCCCGGTCACCGGCGGCAGGTCGACCGGAGCCACGCCGGTGGCATAAGCCGCGGCCCAGCCCAACACATTTCGGGCGTATGAGGCCGAGTTGTTGTAGCGCAAGATCGCCGCCATCACCTGAGACTGGTCTCGCAAGTTCGGCCCGCCGCTGCACAGATACCTCGCCGCCGCCAGTGCCGAGTCGTAGAGGTTCTGTGGATCGGCCACACCGTCGCCGTCACCGTCCGCGGCGTAGCGCGCCCAGGTGCCGGGCAGAAACTGCATCGGGCCCACGGCGCGCGCATAGCTCACTCGACCGCCGGCATTGCTTTGGACGATGACATCGTTTCCGGGCAGCGTGCCATCTAGGGCGGGTCCGTAAATCGGCCGAACCGCGGTGCCGTGGCCATCGGTTGTGCCACCGTTCGCGTGCCGCGACTCAATGCGGCCGATACCGGCCAACACCGCCCAGCTGATCCCGCAGCCCGGGTCGGACGCCGCCATCTTCTGTTCGGCATTGCGGTAGGCGGACATTGCGATCGCCGGGATGCCAAGCGTGTCGACAGCATTCGTTAGCTCTATTGAGGGACCAGGCGAGGTGCCGGCCGCAATATGCCGACCGGTTGGCCGACGTCGGACCGGAACCATGGCAGGGCCGCTCGGGGTGGCTTTGACGGCGACCGAAGGAGTGGGAGCACTGCGGGTAGCCGTTGTCGAAGTCGGGAACCGGGGTGCATTTGCGCCGACGGCGCCGGCGAGTACCAGCGGAGCGATCGTCGCGATGACGACACATCGCGCTCCCGGCGCGCGAATCATTCTCTGCCTCAGGCGCGTAGGGCGCAACAACGTGATCGTCCGGACGATCACGGTGGTGAACCCAGACACCAGCGAAGGCTTCGCAGCGTCGGGAATCAATCGGTGCTGCGCCAATCGCGAGCCTCCTTTCGAGTCGAGACGGCCCCGGCAATTTGATGGCCGCTCCCCCAGACAGGGCTAACCGGGTGATGGTCGATAGCCTGCCGATGAATTCCGTAGTTGCCAGATTTGTGCCGGACACAGAATGCCGACCGCGTTCGAGACGAGATAGTTTGCCGCGAACTCGTCGCTGGGTACTACGTCATTTTTCACATCGCTCATCAGCTGGGCGTAACTCTCACCCTGGATGAGTTTCTGGCAGATCCCATACCCGTAGCTAACGGCTTCTCCGGGGTCCGCAAAGTTGTACTGCCGTCGCACCATAACGTCATAGACGTACTCCACCTCAGGTGCCGGGACGGCATGCGCCCGCGCCGCCAGCCCCAGCGCGCTGGCGCCCAAGCTGACGTATCCCACGACCAGGGCGGCAATCGGTGTTTCGCGTTTCATGGCTGACGTTCTGACCTATCGCGCGCCTTGACGGTGTCTTTCCGGTTGGAGGCGGTGCAATTTGAACGGTCGTAACGCCGTGCCACGAGCCGGCGGCCCTTGACCGCAGACTCTCGCGAAGTGGGCTGAGTCATGAGTGACACTCTGAGACGGTCATGCAGGCGCAGAAGAACTGCTTCGCGCCCTGTCCCGGCATACCCTCGTATCCATGCGCGTATTGGAGCGGCCAACTCGTAGGGCAGCTCAACCTGTCTATTCGAATAGAAGACAAGCAGGTCTGTGATCGCACTATCATATTCTCCTGCACCAATTTTCGCGCACAGCCGCGCACGCGCATCCGGGTGCATGCATTCAGCGGCCCAGTCCGCCAAGGCCCACACAAACGACAGGTCGTGCGCTCTATTCATTGGCCGGCTTGCGGAGATACTCGTGATCGCTTGTTGCGAAGCTCAGCGAAGGCGAGCTGGGCTGGGTCGGTACCATCGTGGCGGCCGCGAGCGAATCCCTCGGCGGCAGGCGAGTCCCAGGATACGGGAGCCCCGAGGTCACGACTCCAGTCAACGATCGCAGTGCGCTTGGCGATTCGCCACGTTCCAGATTCGCGTCTCAATTCATCGACGTATCGTCCGCCGATGATCACGGCATGGGCCCCGTCGCCGCCGGCATACTCCACATCGTCGATGAACTCGATGTAGCAAAAGTAGTAGGTCTCACTGACCGCATCGTCACCATCGATTTCAATCAGCTGGTTGGCGACGTAGTGTTGCTTGGCTCCGCGCGAAGATGCCCTGTCTTCGAGATATTTGGCCAGCTGCGCGGCAGTACCTTGAAAGGCTCCGTGATCATCGATGGCATCGGAGGCAAAGCAGTCGGCCATCGCCGCCCAGTCCTGGCGGTCAGTGGCGTGACAGTACCGCATGACGCATTTCCGGATCTCACGCTCGTCGAGCACGATTCGAATCGACTCGATGTCAGTCATCACCCGACGATAAACGGTGTGACTAGAATAATCAACAGTATTGTTGACATTCTTGCGCGGTGATTCGTACGCTTCGGTGGGCTCCCTATCAAGCCCGACACGCCAACGAGGGGGTTGTATGCGCGTCGTGAAGGTCGAGCCGGAGCTCGTTTCGACTGCGAAGGCCCGAGGCGTAGCAGAGCGAGAAATGGCGGTCAGTGCAGAACAGCTCTTCGCCACGCTCGAGGATGGGTCCACGTACCGCCATTGGGTGCCAGCGATTCGCCAGATCACTTGGACGAGTGTCAAGCCGTTCGGAACGGGAACAACGCGGACAGTCGATATTGTGGGTGGCGCCCGCGTCGACGAGGTGTTTTGGGCGTGGGAGACCAATCACCGGATGGGCTTTTCGATTTCAGCCACCAGTGTGCGGTGGCTCACCGCACTGGCGGAGCTCTACGAGATCACGGCCGTCTCGACTGACCGCTGCAAGCTGCGTTGGACGTTTGCGGTGCGTTTATCCGGCCCGCTTCGAAGAATCGAACCCCACATCGGCGGCTTCATGGCGTGTGCCCAAAACCGCATGCTCAAGGCACTCGAGCGGGTCGCTCGCGAGCACTCGACGCGGGCATGAACCGAGTCGGCGGGCCGCGCAACCGCGCAGTCTGGGCCGGCGGACGTGCCCACGGTCATATATTGGCGCGGATCGCTTCGAAAACGCTGGGGTCGAGCAGTGTGGACGTGTCGCCGAGTTCGCGGCCTTCTGCGACGTCGCGCAGTAGTCGGCGCATGATCTTGCCGCTGCGCGTCTTGGGGAGCTCGGGCACGACGTGAATCTCCCGGGGCCGGGCAACCTTTCCGATTTCCTTGGCGACCTGCTCGCGAAGCTCGTCGACCACGTTGTCGTTGTCCTTGGCGTGTGCCTCGAGGATGACGAACGCGCAGATGGCCTGGCCGGTAGTCTCGTCACTGGCTCCGACCACCGCCGCCTCGGCAACACCGGAGTGTCCGACCAGAGCCGACTCCACTTCAGCCGTCGAAATACGGTGCCCCGACACATTCATCACGTCGTCGATGCGACCGAGTAGCCAGATCGATCCGTCTAAGTCCACCCGCGCCCCATCGCCGGCGAAGTACCAGCCCTGGTCGGCGTACCGGGACCAATAGGTCTGCTCGTAGCGTTCTGGGTCGTCCCAGATGCCGCGCAGCATCGACGGCCACGGCTGATCGAGCACCAGATAGCCGGTCATTTGCTCGGCCTCACCAGCACCGGGCACCAGCTCGTTGCCTTCCTCGTCGACGATCTTGGCCGAGATACCCGGCAGCGGCCGCATCGCCGAGCCTGGCTTGGCCGCCGTGACACCCGGCAACGGGGAGATCATGATCGCGCCGGTCTCGGTCTGCCACCAGGTGTCGACAACGGGGATCTGGTCGGCTCCGAACACATCGCGATACCAGCGCCATGCCTCATGGTTGATCGGCTCACCCACACTGCCCAGCAGCCGCAGACTGGAAAGGTCGTGGGCGTCGGGAATCTCGCGACCCCACTTCATGAACGTCCTAATCAACGTGGGCGCTGTGTAATAGATTGTGACGCCGTACTTCTCGATGATCTCGAAATGGCGGTGCTGATTCGGCGAATCAGGCGTGCCCTCATACACCACCTGAGTGGCGCCGTTCGACAGCGGGCCGTAAACGATGTACGTGTGCCCGGTGACCCAGCCGATATCGGCTGTGCACCAGTACACATCGGTCTGCGGCTTGATATCGAAGACGTGGTAATGCGTATACGAGGCCTGCGTCAAGTAACCGCCGCAGGTATGCACGATGCCCTTGGGCTTACCGGTGGTCCCGGACGTGTAGAGCAAAAACAACGGTTGCTCGGAATCGAATGCCTCGGGGGTGTGCTCGGGTGATCCCAAATGGACAGTGTCGTGCCACCAGATATCGCGGCCATCGGTCCACGGCGTGTCAATTCCGGTGCGGCGCAGCACAAGAACATGCTCAACTGGGCTTTTCCCGCGGTCGATGACCGCCTGCACCGCCTCGTCGACCGATTCCTTCAACGAAAGCGCCCGACCGCGCCGGTACTGGCCGTCGGAGGTGATCACGAGTTTGGCGCCGGCATCCTCGATGCGGGCCGCCAGCGCCGTCGCCGAGAATCCGGCGAAGACCACCGAATGCAGCACGCCAAGGCGCGCACACGCCAACATCGCCACGATCGCCTCGGGCAGCATCGGCATGTAAATCGCCACCCGGTCGCCGGCCACCAGTCCGAGATCGGTCAGCGTGTTCGCGGCCTTACACACCTCGGCCAAAAGGTCGGCGTATGTCAGCTCGCGGGTGTCGCCGGGTTCGCCCTCCCATCGGATAGCGATGCGATCGCCGTTACCCGCCTCCACGTGACGGTCAACGCAGTTGTAGACGACGTTGAGCTTGCCACCGACGAACCATTTGGCTACCGGCGCCGCCGACCAGTCCAACACCTCGTCGAACGGGCTATCCCAGGACAACCGGTTGGCTTGTTTTGCCCAGAACCCCAACCGATCGGCCTGAGCCTCACGGTAGAGCTCCTCGTTGGCGTTGGCTTGCGCGGCGAACTCCGGCGACGGCGGGTACGCGGTCTCAACACGGATGTGGAACTCAGGCATACTGGTGGACCCTAGCTCAACTATCGCGCGGCTTCTCGGGCAGCGAGAGATCAGTAACCCCACCGAATCACCCTGGGCTGCATACAGGTACGCCCCGTCGAGGTATATGCCGGTAGGCGGTGATGCGAAAATGGGCCCTGCGCGACGGTGTCGTCGAGCAAGTGCCCCGTCGAAGATCACGGTGCGCCCGCGCGACGTCATGGTGCATCACCAGCGGCAACCCCCGACTGGCTGCCTTGATAATAGCGACGTCGGGTCACCTATTTTATCAACCGTAATGTTGATCTAAGTGACTTACCGGCGTGCTCGTGGCGCGCGACACCTGGCGTAATGCGCACTGTGCTCGGTGACGCTCGCGTGCCGATGTTGCCCGCATCCCAACTGACCCGTCGGGTGCTGCGCTGTCACCGTCGGACGCATCACCGACTGACTTTGTCTCCGAGCTGGGACCCGCGCCGGCCGCTTTCGGTGGTCCAACGAGCCGCGCGGCGGTCATAGGTGTATTGCCTGGACGGCTGATTTGTCGGCGGTCGACACACCCTCAGCGGGCTAGCCTAGGTCGAGTTTTCGCCGCACGGTTGCCGATAAGCCACGCATGACGGCTGCGCGGTCCGCGCGATCGCGCGCCGTTGTTCTGATGCCGCCTTGGGTGCCTGGGCCGGCAAACGCCGGGGCGACGAAGCGTCGCAGGATGGAC